>JAABSM010000042.1 GCA_011390365.1 Gammaproteobacteria bacterium | reverse complement strand
CAGCCGTAGCCTGGATGAAGCACAACGAAATCCCGGATTCCGCACAGATCCATCCGAGCTACGCACGCCGACAAGCCGGCCCCTCGTTCCGTCCCTGTTCGCGAGTCAAGCCTCGCGCTCCGGACGTCGCTGGCCATCCCGACATCCCGGCCATCCTGTCAATCCAGTTAATCCTGTCAAATTTCCCTGGGGTGTCGTGGCTCGGAGCGCGCGGCTACTCCCGCCCGTACTCATCCTTGAGCCGCACGATATCATCCTCGCCGAGATAGGCGCCGGACTGGATCTCGATCAGCTCCAGGGGGATCTTGCCGGGGTTTTCCAGGGAGTGGGTCTCGCCGACGTGGATGTAGGTGGATTCGTTTTCGGTTACCAGATAGCTGTCATCGCCGCGATTGACGCGGGCGGTGCCGCTGACCACCACCCAGTGCTCGGCGCGGTGGTGGTGCATCTGCACCGACAGCTTGGCGCCGGGTTTGACGCTGATGCGCTTGACCTTGAAGCGGGAGGCCTCTTCGATGGCGTCAAAGCAACCCCAGGGGCGGTAAACCACCCGGTGATGCTGGCTCTCGCTGCGCCCCTCCCGCTCCAGCCGCTCGACGATCTTCTTCACATCCTGGGTTTGGTTGCGATCGGCGACCATCACCGCATCCTTGGTCTCGATGATCACCAGATCATGCACCCCAACGGTGGCGACCAGGCGGGACTCGCCATGCACCAGACAGTCGCGGGTATCCTCCAGCATCACGTCACCCTTGAAGGCATTGCCCGCGTCGTCCTTGCGATCCAGGTCCCACAGCGCCGACCAGCTGCCGATATCGTTCCAGCCCGCGTCCAGGGGCACCACCGCGGCCTGGGCGGTACGCTCCATCACCGCGTAGTCGATGGACTCCGCCGGACACTCGCGAAACGCCGCCTCGTCGATGCGCACGAAATCCCGATCCGCCTCCTCGCTATTCGCCGCCTGACGGCAGGCGGCGAGGATGTCCGGACGGAACGCCTCCAGCTCCTCCAGGTAACGGTTGGCGCGAAACAGGAACATGCCGCTGTTCCAATAGTAATCGCCACTGGCCAGATAACCCACGGCGGTCTCCTGGTCCGGCTTCTCGACGAAGCGATCCACGCGATAGCCCCCATCCAGGGCCTCGCCGCGCTGGATATAGCCGTAGCCCGTCTCGGGACCGGTGGGCAGGATGCCGAAGGTGACCAGCGCGTCGGTCTCCGCCAACGCCACCGCCTTCCACACCGCCTCGTGAAACGCCTTCACGTCCTCGATCACATGATCCGCCGCCAGCACCAGCAGCAATGGATCCTCGCCGTTTCGAATCGCCCGCAGCGCCGCCATGGCGATGGCCGGGGCGGTATTGCGCCCGATCGGCTCCAGCAGGATCTCGGTATTCTCCACGCCAATCCGCCGCAACTGCTCGGCGGCGACGAAGCGGTGCTGCTCGTTGCAGATCACGGTCAGCCCGGACAGCTCCAGGCCTTCGAGGCGCTGCACCGACTGTTGCAGCATGGTGGTATCACCATGCAGGGTCAGAAACTGTTTGGGATAGCCCTTGCGCGACAAGGGCCAGAGACGGGTCCCCGAACCGCCCGCCATGATCACCGGCAATATCATCCTTCGATTCCCTCTTCAAATATTCCAGCCAGTGCCTGGAAAGATTAAACCACAGAGAACACAGAGTTCACAGAGAAGTCAGAGCAAACCACACCCGCTTACGGCAACGGCTGCCACCATAAAAAACACATCAACAAACGTTACTTGGTAGAGGATCCAACAACCGAGCAGGCTCGGTTTTTTTCCATCAACCCTCTGTGCTCTCTGTGTGCTCTGTGGTGATCTCTTACTGGACCGATTGTTTCAGTTCTTTCCACATTCCAAGTACCGGTTCGCTCTGATTCATGGAGTAAAAATGCAGCCCCGGCGCGCCGCCTTCGAGGAGTCGCCGACAGAGATCCATCACCACCTCCCGCCCGAAGGCGCGGATGGCGTCGAGGTCCTCTTCCATCTCCTCCAGTCGTTTGCGAATCCAGCGCGGGATCTCCGCGCCGCAGGCGTCGGAGAAGCGGGCCAGCTGCTGGTAGTTCTGTATCGGCATGATACCTGGTATCACCGGGATGTCGACGCCGAGCTTCTCGATGCTATCGATGAAGCGAAAATAGGCATCGGCGTTATAGAAGTACTGGGTGATCGCCGCATCCGCGCCCGCGTCGACCTTGCGCTTGAAATTAAGCAGGTCCTTGTCGGCCCCGCGGGCCTGGGGGTGGAACTCGGGATAGGCCGCCACCTCGATGCGAAAGTGGTCTCCGGTCTCGGCGCGGATGAACTCCACCAGCTCGTTGGCGTAGCGAAAATCCCCCGGCTCGCCCATGCCCGAGGGCATGTCGCCGCGCAGGGCGACGATGCGCTTGATGCCCTTGTCGCGATAGATCTCCAGGATCTCCCGGATCTCTTCCTTGTGGGAACCGATGCAGGCGAGATGGGGGGCGGCGTCGATACCGCGATCAAGCAGGCGAAAGACGGTGTCAAAGGTGCGCTCGCGGGTGGAGCCGCCGGCGCCATAGGTCACCGAGACATATTCCGGGGAGACCGCGGTCAGCCGTTCGACGGTGGCATCGAGCTTCTCGACACCCTTGTCGGTTTTCGGGGGGAAGACTTCATAACTGAAAGTGGGGGAGTACTTTTTTTGGGATTGCATGGGGAGCGGAGATCAAAAACAAAGATTCAAGTGGTCGTCATTAGACATTAGCGATGCCCCGTGGGAGCGGTTTGCAACCGCGACAGCAGCGCCTGATAGCCGCTCGTCAATCGCGGATGCAATCCGCTCCCACTGTATCGGGTCATTTGTAGACGGGAAACCGGGCGCAGAGATTGAGGATCTTGCCCTTCGCATCGGCGATGACCTTGTCATCCCCGCGCCCATCGATCACGTCGCACATCCAGCCCGCCAGCTCGGTCGCCTCGGCGATGCCGAAACCGCGGGTGGTGATGGCCGGGGTGCCGATGCGAATGCCGCTGGTAACGAAGGGCGACTGGGGATCGTTGGGCACCGCGTTCTTGTTGACGGTGATGTTGGCCGCGCCCAGCCAGGCGTCCACATCCTTGCCGGTGAGCCCAGCCTTGATGAAACTGACCAGAAACAGATGGTCGTCGGTGCCGCCCGAGACCACGTCGTAGCCCCGCTCGATGAACACCTTGGCCATGGCGCGGGCATTCTCCAGCACCTGCCCCTGATAGTCCTTGAACTCCGGCTCCATCGCCTCCTTGAAGGCCACCGCCTTGGCGGCGATGACATGCATCAGCGGGCCGCCCTGGGTGCCGGGGAAGACCAGCGAATTCAGCTTCTTGGTCACCGCCTCGTTCTCCCTGGCGAGGATCAGCCCGCCGCGGGGACCGCGCAAGGTCTTGTGGGTGGTGGTGGTGGTGACGTCGGCGATCTTGACCGGGCTGGGGTAGTGACCGGCGGCGATCAGGCCGGCGACATGGGCCATGTCCACGAACAGATAGGCCCCCACCGCGTCGGCGATGTCGCGAAAACGCTGCCAATCCACCACCCGCGAATAGGCGGAGAAGCCGGCGATGATCATCTTCGGCTTGTGCTCACGGGCCAGGCGCTCGACCTCCTCATAGTCGATCTCGCCGGTCTCCGGGTTGAGGCCGTACTGCACCGCATTGTAGAGCTTGCCCGAGAAGTTGGGCTTGGCGCCGTGGGTAAGATGGCCGCCGTGGGCCAGGGACATCCCCAGCACCGTGTCGCCCGGCTCGCACAGCGCCATGTAGACGGCGGCGTTGGCCTGGGAACCGGAGTGGGGCTGGACGTTCGCATAGTCCGCGCCGAACAGCTCCTTGGCGCGATCAATGGCCAGTTGCTCGGCCACGTCGACATGCTCGCAACCGCCGTAGTAGCGCTTGCCGGGATAGCCCTCGGCGTACTTGTTGGTGAGCACCGAGCCCTGGGCCTGCATCACCCGCGGGCTGGTGTAGTTCTCCGACGCGATCAGCTCGACATGCTCCTCCTGCCGCTGCTCCTCGGCCTGAATCGCCGCCCAGATCTCGTCGTCATACCCTTCAATGCGTATCTCTTTGCTGAACATGGGCCCTGCCCTCTCCGTCACGAAATGAGAAAACGGGGAATTCTAGCAAATTTGCGAGTGGTTCGGGGCGATTTTTCACCGCTCGCTGGATCGCCGACCGGATCAGCATATGACACTCGAAGGCCGAACCCGGCGCGGTGATCCAGCGAAAAATGCCGGGAGTCGCCTCAAGGCAATAGCGGCGCAGGCTGGCGACCCGTAGAGATTTCCAGTAACCTTGCCGCTCTCTTGGTGATCACCCTCGACGGAAAATTCTTGGACGCAGCCCCTAAAACCTATCGACGCCTGGATATCGTGGTTCCGGTATTCAATGAGGAGGCCAATATCCCACCTTTCGCCCAAACCGTGGCGGAAGCGCTGGCGGGATGTGAGGCGCCATACCGCATCCTCTTCATCGACGACGGTTCGGCGGACGCGACATGGCAAGCGATTCAGCGACTGCATGACGAAGACCCGAAGGTAATGGGGATTCGCCTGAGCCGCAACTTCGGCAAGGAGTCCGCCATCGCCGCCGGTCTTGAGCATGCCAGCGGCGATCTGGTGTTGCTGATGGATGGCGACTTGCAGCATCCGCCGACCCTGATTCCAGAGATGATCGAAGCCTGGCGTCAGCAGCCGGTGGAGATCGTCGAGGCGGTCAAGGCGGATCGGGGCGTGGAGGGACGCTTCAGGCGAACCCTCGCTCGGGGCTTTTACGCCCTGTTCAATCGCCTCGCCGGCTTCGACCTGCGCGGCGCGTCGGACATGAAGCTGCTCAGCCGCAAGGCGGTGGATGCCTGGCTGCGCATGCCGGAGAAGAACCTCTTCTTTCGCGGCATGAGCGCATGGATCGGCTTCCCCCGCGCCAGCGTCACCTTCACGGTACCCGTCCGCCTGCACGGCGCCAGCGGTTGGCGCGGCGGGCAACTGACGCGGCTGGCGATATCCGCCATCACCGCCTTCTCCTCCGCGCCGCTGCGGCTGATCGCCCTGACTGGAGTGATCTTCGGCCTGTTCGCGTTGGCGCTGGGGATCCAGACCCTCTTCAACTATTTCTCCGGCCACGCGGTGAGCGGCTTCACCACGGTGATCATCCTCATCCTGCTGATCGGCGCGACCCTGATGTTCGGCCTGACCATCATCGGCGAATACATCTCCCGCATCTACGAAGAGATCAAGGGCCGCCCCCGTTACCTGATCGATCAACGTCTCGGCGACCTGGGTCGCGGCCAAGGGCGCTAAGCTCGGATCATGAGCCAGGGCAGTCTTATCCAGCGTTTCGACAATCGCCTGAGCCGTTATCTGGTGGTCGGCGTCATCAGCACCGCCACCCACTTCATCGCCCTGATCCTGCTGGTCGAGCTATTCTCCGCCCCCATCCTGCCCGCCACGGCATTGGCGTTTTGCGCGTCGCTGGCGGTCTCCTTCTCCCTCAACTACCTCTTCGCCTTTCGCGCCAGGACCCCGGTCATCGACTCCTTCATGCGTTTCACCCTTGTCACCCTGGCCGGCCTGAGCCTGAATCTCGGCGCCATGGAGCTATTGGTCAACCGCCTGGGAATCCACTACATCCTCGCCAACTGCGTGGCGATCGTGCTGGTCACGGCCAACAACTTCTCTCTCCATGTGCTATGGACCTTCAAGCACCGCTAACCCACATTCGACCACCGAAATGCACCACGTCATGAACCCCCGTTCACTCGTCATCTTTATGACCCTGCTCTTCTGGAGTGCCTCCGCGCTACTGCTGGCGCGTATCAACTGGCTCGACCCGATCTACGCCGATGGCTGGTACCAGTCGCTGGTGGGCAAGAAGAGTCTGCTCAATTTCTACATTCGCAACTACCTGACCGTAAACCCCAGGATTGGCGAGGTCCTTGCCAACGTCAGCTACAACGGCCGTTGGCACGACATCCTCATCAGCACCGCCTCGGTATTGTTGCTTCAATGGCTGTTGCTGGTGATCATCTTGCGCAGACCGCCGCGCCTGCACGCAATCCGGGATCTGGCGCTGACGATACTGCTCTTCGCGATCTGCTGGATGACCCTGCCGAGCATCGGCAGCCTCTATTTCTACAATTCGATCACCACCAACTACGTTACAGCGTTCTCGATCCTGCTGATCTTTACCCTGCCCTACATCCAGCCGCTCCCGGAGCGAGAGCCATTCTTCACCCGTCCGCCCACTCGCGTCCTCCTCCTCTTTTTCGGCATTGTCGCCGGCATGACCAACGAGCACACGGTGCCGGCGGTACTGTTCGGGCTGACCCTGCTGCTGATCCGCAAACGGATTCGGGGAACCCTGCGCGCCTGGCATGTCCATGGCGTCAGCGGGCTGTTCATCGGTTATCTGTTGCTCTTCTTCGCGCCGGGGCAAGGCAAGCGATATGATGGCAAGGGCGCGAATATCTTTGAAGGCCTGCTGGACAAGTTCTCCAACATCCCTGAGTTATGGATACGATTCTGGGAGAGCACCGGCTGGCTTGTACCGATGCTGCTCGCACTGCTGGTCATCACCATCATCCATTGGCGACGCTCCAGCGCTGGCGCTCCCGACCAACGCCAACCGCTGCGTCAGGCCCTCGCCGCCGCGCTTGCGGCCATTGGCCTTGCCCACTTGATGGTCATGCTGCTGGTGGTATCGCCGATCCAGGCCGACAAGCTACTGTTCGCACCGGCCTGCCTGATGATCATCGCCACCGTGACCCTGCTTCGCTACTGGCTCGACCGCTCGCCGTCGCTATCGCCGGTCTGGCTGATCATGCCCCCGGCGCTGCTGGTCAACCTGTACTACGGCGTAACGCTACTTGATCAGTATCGATTCTTTCGCCAGGAGTTCAACGCCCGCTCCGCCTCGATCATCGAGCAACGCGATCGGGGCATCCGGCATGTGCAAATCACCCCCTACCAAACCAAACGCTCCAGGCTGATCTGGGGCGACGACACCCTGCGCATTCAGGATGGCATGCGAGGCATGGAGATCTACTTTGACGTCGACTCCATCTCTTACCGCGAGACGTCGACTCGCTAGTACAGCTGCGCCTAAGTACCGGAAATATCGTAAATCGCGCCTTTAGGCGGACTGCGCCTGAGAGGTTGTTTCCGATATTTCGGCGCGGCTGCACTAGGACAGCCGCGCCCACACGGAAAAATCCTCCTCCGTCATCTCTGTGGTTCCGTGAGAGATATCATGATACCGCTCCAGCGTGGGAGTGTAGCCACAGTCGCTCCAGCGGCGAGTGATCGGGACGCTGGAGCGTCCCCGGGTGCATTCCAACCGTGGAGCATGGAAACGATGTCATGATAATTCACTCCCCGAAACTAGCCGCTCACAGCTTTTTGCAGTACCCTTCGCACCCATCAAACACCCTATCCTTCGAGGACCAGAGATGAGCAAGAATGTGCTGATTATCGGCGCCGGCGGCGTCGGCAACGTGGTGGTGAAGAAGTGCGCCATGAACCCGCAATTCTTTGACGAGATCCACCTGGCCAGCCGTACCGTCGCCAAGTGCGAGGCGCTGAGGCAGGAGATCGGCGAGCGGATCACCAGCGTACACGCGGTGGATGCGGATGACGCGGCGCAGGTAGCGGCGGTGATCCGCAAGGTGAATCCGGATCTGGTGGTGAACGTGGCGCTGCCCTATCAGGACCTGCCGATCATGGACGCCTGCCTGGAGACGGGGGTGGATTACCTCGACACCGCCAACTACGAGCCCAAGGATGTGGCCAAGTTCGAGTACTCCTGGCAGTGGGCCTATCAGGAGCGCTATAAGGAAAAAGGCGTGATGGCGCTGTTGGGTTCCGGCTTCGATCCCGGCGTGACCAACGTCTACACCGCCTACGCGGCCAAGCACTACTTCGACGAGATCCACACCCTGGATATCGTCGATTGCAACGGCGGCGACCATGGCCAGGCCTTCGCCACCAATTTCAATCCCGAGATCAACATTCGCGAGATCACCCAGCGCGGGCGCTACTGGGAGAACGGCGAGTGGAAAGAGACGGAGCCGCTGTCGGTGCGGGAGGATCTGGACTATCCGGGTGTTGGCGTGCGCGCCTCTTACCTGATGTACCACGAGGAGCTGGAGTCGCTGGTCAAGCACTTCCCAACCCTCAAGCGGGCGCGCTTCTGGATGACCTTCGGCGAGGCCTATCTGACCCATCTGCGGGTACTGGAGGGGATCGGCATGACCTCCATCGAGCCCATCGATTTTCAGGGCCAGAAGATCGTGCCGCTGGAGTTCCTCAAGGCGGTACTGCCGGACCCTGGCAGCCTCTCCATCGGCTATGTGGGCAAGACCAGCATCGGCGTTCACATTACCGGCATCAAGGACGGCAAGCCCAAGCAGGTCTTCATCTGGAACAACTGCGACCACCACGAGTGCCATCTGGAGGTAGGCGCCCAGGCGGTCTCCTACACCACCGGCGTGCCGGCGATGATCGGCGCTTCGCTGATTCTGGATGGCGCCTGGAAGGGGGCCGGGGTGTGGAACATGGAGCAGTTCGATCCCGATCCCTTCATGGCGCGGCTGAATGACCATGGCCTGCCGTGGAACGTGATCGAGGACGACTCGCCGATCCGGTTTCAGAACGGCTAAACCTTATAAGCGATAACCACAGAGAACACAGAGCGCACAGAGAAAGACGAGGGAGAAACTCGAACGCAAGCAGCCAGCAAAGTTACCGCGAAGCTATATCCGCGACACGTTATGGGAGCGGTTTGCGTGACGCCGGAGCTTGATCGAAGCCAGCTACGGCCTCCCTTGCTTCGTCGCCAACACCCACTTCTCCTCTGTGCTCTCTGTGGTGTATTCCGAATGGCCTAAATAAGGGCATTGCACCATGAACAACAATCCTTTCGTACTCGGCAACGCCATCCTCGCCATCGCGCTGGTGCTGCTGCTCTTCATGGGCCGCGCCTGGGAGATCATGGGGCCCGCCGCCATGGTACTGTGGGTGGCGCTGGCGGCCACTGGCATCGCGCTGTTGATGAAGGATCCCAAGCAATAGACCCTGTCACGCCTGCCCTTCCCGAACCTTGCGGAACAGCTCCTGGGCGATGCGATACTCTCGCCGTTGCAGGACGCCGGGTATGACCCGGGAGTCGATGTTGAGGTAATCGAGGGCCAACAGGTTGCGCAGGCCGATCGCCTTGCGCCACTGCCGCTCCTCATCTTCCGAGATCACCCCTTGCGCCCGCAGGATGGCGAAACTAAGATAGGCGTCGCCGGGCGTCACCCCGCGGCGGGCATGGCACCACTGCTTGGCGAGCCCGATCGCCGACTCCACCACCAGCTGGAGCAGCCGCTCCACGCCCCGCCGCTCCAGTTGCGAAAGCTCCCCGGCCCGCTCCGAGACGGCGTCCAGTTCGGCGATACAGCCGGCGATGTGCGCGCCAACCGCATCAAGATAGTGTTGATCGATCACTTCCATGCTTTATCCACCGCCTTGTTTCCGGATTATTCCCTACTCCGTTTCATGGCATGGTAGACGATCCCGCGCAGGTTGCAAGCTACCGACTCCGCTGGTTGTGACTCTCGTCCCCCCGATGTCAGGATGACGGTCATCAATCGCGTGACGCATGCCGAATCGACACTCCACCCCCTTGAAAGTCTCGTCCCCGCCCTGAGTTTGCGGGTAATACGGGCAAACACGTCAAGCGGGGCAAGCACCATGATCTTCCGACAACTCATCGAACCGGACTCCAGCACCTACACCTATCTGCTCTCCTGTCCCGAGACCGGCATCACCGCGCTGATCGATCCGGTGCTGGATACGGTGGATCGGGATCTCAAGGTGTTACAGGAGATGGGGCTGGAGCTGGACTTCACCATCGACACCCATGTCCACGCCGATCACCTGACCGGCGCGCGGCGCTTGCGGGAGCGCACCGGCAGCCGCATCGCCTGGCCGGATCTGGATCGCCTGTCGTGCGCCGACATCGGCCTGCGGGAGGGGGAGAGCTTCCATGTCGGCAATATCGAGATTTACCCCCTCTTCACGCCAGGGCATACCGACCATCACCACGCCTATCTGGTCGATAATGGCACCCACAAGATGCTGTTCAGCGGCGACGCGCTGCTGATCGAATCCTGCGGACGCACCGACTTTCAGTCCGGCGACGCCGCCACCCTCTACCGCAGCATTCACGACAAGTTCTTCAGCCTGCCCGACGACACCCTGGTCTACCCCTGTCACGACTACGAGGGGCGCTTCGTCACCACCATCGCCCAGGAGAAGGCGCGCAACCCGCGCCTGGGCAACAACCGCCCCCAGGAGGAGTTCGTGAAGATCATGGAGACCATGGACCTGCCCTATCCGCGCAAGATCGACTTCGCGGTTCCCGGCAATCGGGAGTGCGGACTGTGCCCGGATAACACCCCGGAGGAGTACCGGGGGCCTTGTCGGGAGGCTTGAGGCTTGAGGCAGGATAGTCACGCAGCGACGGAGCACATAAAGAATTTATCCGCGACTCGCGAAAGGAGGAAAAATGAGTGATCGACTCGATGAAACCGCCATCCAGCAACGCCTGGCGAAGCTGAACGGGACAACCGGATCCCCCTGGTCCGTTGATCAGGGCAAACTGCACAAGGCATTCAAGTTCGGCGACTTCACCGAAGCCTTCGCCTTCATGACCCGCTGCGCGCTGGCGGCGGAGAAGGCCGGCCACCATCCGGAATGGTTCAATGTCTACAACAAGGTGGTGGTGGACCTCTCCTCCCACGACGTGGAGGGCATCTCGGAGCGGGATTTCGCCCTGGCGGAGGCGATGGAGCGCGCGGCTTGACGCGCGAATGCTTGAATCAGGAAGGCGAGAATTCTCCCTCGCGGCGCGGGAGCGCCAATAGATGGGTGACACCGCGTGAGCGGTGTCACCAGCCACCAGCCACCAGCCACCAGCCACCAGCCACCAGCCACCAGCCACCAGCCACCAGCCACCAGCCACCAGCCACCAGCCACCAGCCACCAGCCACCAGCCACCAGCCACCAGCCACCAGCCACTAGCCACCAGCCACCAGCCTCAACCCTCAACCCTCAACCCTCAACCCTCAACCCTCAACCCTCAACCCTCAACCCTCAACCCTCACCCGAAAGCTTGTTCTTCATCGACGCATAATACCCCACTGGAATCACAACCAAAGTAAGCAGGGTGGAGACGAACAGGCCGAAGATGAGGGAGACGGCGAGGCCGCTGAAGATGGGGTCATCGAGGATGAAGAAGGCCCCGGCCATGGCGGCGAGCGCGGTCAGAACAATCGGCTTGGAGCGCACCGCGGCGGCGGTGATCACCGCCTTTTCCAATTCCATGCCCTCCTCCAGTTGCTGGTTGACGAAGTCGACCAGCAGGATGGAGTTGCGCACGATGATGCCGGCCAGCGCGATCATGCCGATCATCGAGGTGGCGGTGAACTGCGCCCCCAGCAGGGCATGCCCCGGCAGGATGCCGATCACGGTCAATGGAATGGGCGCCATGATGATCAGGGGTACCGTGTAGGAGCGGAACTGGGCCACCACCAGCAGATAAATCAGCACCAGCCCCACCGAGTAGGCGATGCCCATGTCACGAAAGGTCTCGTAGGTGATCTGCCACTCGCCGTCCCACTTGATGGAGTATTCGTAGGGGTTTTCGGGCTGATTGAAGAACCACTGGGGGGTGCCGTCCTTGTCGTCGATGGCGGCGGAGATCTCGAACAGACCATAGAGGGGGCTGTCGATCTCGCCGGCCATATCGCCGGTGACATAGACTACCGGCAGCAGGTCCTTGTGGTTGATGGAGTGGGAACGCTCGTCAAAGCGCACCTCCGCCACCTCGGTGATGGGTACCAGGTTGCCGTCGCGACTGCGCAGTTGCAACGCCAGCACCTGCTCCAGGCGCGCCTTGTCTTCCTCCGCGTACTCCATGCGAATGGGCACCGCGTACTTGAGGTTGTCGCCATGCAGGTAGGTGACGTCCTCGCCCTGCAACACCATCGCCAGGGCGCGGGTGACCTGACTCTGGGCGATGCCCAGCCGCGCCGCGCGGGCGCGGTCGACCTTGACGATCACCTTGCCGGCGGGGTACTCCACCGAGTCGTCCACGTCGACGATATCCTGGGTCTCCTCGAAGCGGTCCCGCACCGTATCGGCGACCTTGATCTGGCCCTTGTAGTTAAGGCCATAGACCTCGGCCACCAGCGGCGAGAGCACCGGCGGTCCCGGCGGCACTTCGACCACCTTGACGTTGGCGTTGTGCCTCTTGGCGATCTCGCGCAGGGGATCGCGCACCGCGCGGGCGATGTCGTGGCTGTTACGCTCGCGGTGGGCCTTGTCCACCAGATTGACCTGAATGTCGCCCATGTGCGCCCCTTCGCGCATGTAGTACTGGCGCACCAGCCCGTTGAAGTTGATGGGCGCGGCGGTGCCGACGTAGACCTGATAGTCGGTCACCTCGGGCACCGTGCCAAGATAGGCCCCCATCTCGTCGAGGGCGGCGGCGGTGCGCTCCAGGGCGGTACCCTCGGGCATGTCCACCACCACCTGGAACTCCGACTTGTTGTCGAAGGGCAGCATCTTGAGCACCACCGACTGGGTGACCACGGTCAATAGAGAAAGCCCGATCAGCACCATGATGCCGGTCAGCAACAGGGCGCGATTGCGTCGCCCCTTGGGCGAGCCGACGAAGGGCCCCATGGCGCGAGTGAAGAGCCGGGTCAGGCCGGCGGAGCCCTCCTGATGGCCCGAGGCGTGACTGAAGTCCACCTTGGCCAGGGCGCGCCGGGTCATCCAGGGGGTGAGCACGAAGGCCACCGCCAGCGAGATGAGCATGCCCATGGAGGCGTTGATGGGGATCGGGCTCATGTAGGGTCCCATCAGGCCGCTGACGAAGGCCATGGGCAACAGCGCCGCGATCACCGTCAGGGTCGCGAGAATGGTCGGACCGCCCACCTCATCCACCGCCCGGGGGATGGCTTCGAGCATGTTCTTCGACCCCATCGCCAGGTGGCGATGGATGTTCTCTACGACCACGATGGCGTCGTCCACCAGGATGCCGATGGAGAAGATCAGGGCGAACAGGGAGACCCGGTTGATGGTAAAGCCCCAGGCCCAGGAGGCGAACAAGGTGATGGCGAGGGTCACCACCACCGCCGCGCCAACCACCAGCGCCTCGCGCCAGCCCAGGGCAAAGAGCACCAGCAGCACCACCGAACCGGTGGCGAAGACCAGTTTGGTGATCAGCTTCTTGGCCTTGGCGTCGGCGGTCTCGCCATAGTTGCGGGTGATGGTGTACTTGACGCCGTCGGGGATGAAGATCCCCTCCAGTTGGCCCAGGCGCGCGATCACCGCGTCGGCGATATCCACCGCATTGGTGCCCGGCTTCTTGGCCACGGCGATGGTCACCGCCGGCGAGGCGCCGTTCAGCTCCAGGCCGCGCGCCTCCGCCTGGGGACCCGCCCCCATCCACACATAACGATCGGGATGCTCGGGGCCATGGCGGATCTCCGCCACGTCCGAGAGAAACACCGCCCGACCGTTGCTCATGCCCACCACCAACTCACCGATATCGTCGCTGCTGGAGAGAAACGTACCCGCCTGCACCAGCAGTTCGGCGTTGTCGCTGGTGACCGGGAGGTCGTCGCGAATGGTGTTGGCGGCCCGCAAGGCGTTGGCCACGTCACTGATATCGATGCCGCGCGCGGCCAGCGCCTGGGGATCGAGGGCCACCGATACCACCCGCTCCGGCTCTCCAATCGTGTAGACATCCCGGGTGCCCTGCACCCGCTTGAGTTCCGACTCGATGGCGTGGGCGGTCTGGCCCAGCTCATAGGCCCCGGTCTCGTCGTTGCTGCTCCACAGGGTGACGCTGACGATGGGCACGTCATCGATCCCCTTGGGTTTGATGATCGGCTGGCCCGCGCCCAGGTTCGGCGGCAGCCAGTCCGATTTGGAATAGACCTTGTTATACAGGCGCACGATCGCCTCGGTGGGATCCTCCCCCACCCGGAACTGGGCGGTGAGGATCGCCATGCCGGGGCGCGAGGTGGAGTAGACATGCTTCATGCCCTCGATCTCGGCCAGGATCTGCTCCGCCGGCGAGGCGATCAGGTTCTCCACCTCCACCGCCGATGCGCCGGGCATGGGGATGAAGACATTGGCGAAGGTGACGGCGATCTGGGGCTCCTCCTCCTTGGGCGTCACCAGCACCGCGAAAAACCCCAGCAGCAGGCCGATCAGGGCCAGCAGGGGGGTAATCTCGGTGGTGAGAAAGCGCTTGGCGATGCCCCCCGAGACGCCGAGCGGCTTGGCCTCGCTCGCATCGCTCATGACTCACCCCCGGACGCATCGGCCTTCCGGCCCTGTTTCAGCGCCGCGCCGGCGCGAATCGGGTCGGTCACCACCCGCTCGCCCTCTTGCAGACCGGCGCGCACCGCGATCATCTGATCATCCAGCTTGTGGCCGGCGCGTATCCGCCGCATGCGGACATCCCCCTCCTCGTTCATCACATAGACGGCGGTCACCTCGCTGCGGTAGACCACCGCACGCTGGGGGATCAGCAACAGATCCTCGTCGCCGATGGTAAAGGCGACCTTGACGAACATCCCTGGCAACAGTCCACCGTGCTCAGGGGGCAGCTCGACGCGCACCCGGAAGGTATTGCCGCGGGGATCGGCGAACGGGAAGAAGGTCAGGCCGGCGGCGTCGAGGCGCTCGCCGATGTCGGTCTCGATGCGTGCCTGACGATGCTCCCGTACATGGGCGATCAGGCGCTGGGGCACATCCACCGCCACCCGCAGGGAATCGAGAGAGATGCCGCTCATGACCGGCATGCCCGGGCTGGCGGTCTCCCCCGCCTCGATGTGCCGCTCGACCACCAAACCGGTGTATGGCGCGCGAATCACCGTGTACGTCAACTGCTCCCTGGCCGACACCACCGCCGACTGGGCGGAGTCGAAGTTGGCCTCGGCCGACTTGAGGGCCGATTCGGCGCGGTCCATGTCCGCCTGGGCGACCACCTTCTTGGCGAACACCTCCTTGACCCGCTGGTGCTCGTCACGCGCCTCCTCCAGTTGCGCCCTGGCCGCCGCCAGCGCCGCCTCCGCCTGGTTCAGCGCCGCCTTCTGCCGGGTATCCTTGAGACGCGCGATCACCTCCCCCGCCTCCACCTCGTCGTCGACGTCGAACAGCACCTCCACCACCTCGCCCTGGGTCTGGGCCGAAACCGTTCCCTGGTGTACCGCCTCGACCACGCCATCGAGCTGCATGACCCGCGGCAGGGTGTGGTACTCCGCCGCCACCGTCGGCAGCGACTCCGCCGCCTGGACGACCCCGCCGAGCATAAAAACAAGAAGGAAAAGCGGTTTTGTGTGACGCATGGCGTACCCCAGACAATATATTAATGAAGACTAATATACAGGCTTCGCCACCAAATTCAATGAGATTAAGCGAATGGGAAGCTTATCGCTGCCAAAGGCTTCACCTGGCCCATGAGACTCGACAAACTTTACCGCATATACTACCATCAAGGTTATCATACAATCCGTGAGCTCAACGCCCACCCAGGTCGCCATGCAAGGTCTTTAGACGATCCATCCAGGATAGCCAAAACGCCATGAACCACGAGACAAGCGCACAATTGATCAGTGCAATCAAACGCGAGCTACCTTCCCTGCTACAGCAGGATCCCGCCCTGCGGGATTTCATCATGGATTTGACCCGGCGGGAATACGCACCACGCACCGCGACCGAGCAACGTATCGACCGCGTACTCGACGAATTGCAGCGGGACCGGGAGCGGCAAGACGCAAAGTGGGCGGAGCAGAGAGAGGAACAGAACAAGAAATGGGAAGAGAACCAAAAGGAACTGCTGCGCTTGCATGAGGAGATCATGGCCCACGCCAACCGCTACGACCGTCAGATCGGCGCACTGGGTTCACGCTGGGGATTGCAGTCGGAAGCGGCATTCCGCAACGCGCTCAAGGGTATCCTGGAAAAGACCTTCGGTGTCGAGGTGCTGAATATCAACGACTACGACCAATCCGGAGAGGTCTTCGGCCGCCCGGACCAGGTCGAACTGGATGTGATCATCAAGAACGGCATGTTGCTGATCTGCGAACTCAAGTCCTCCATCGACAAGGCCGGCATGTACATCTTCGAACGCAAGGCGCGGTTCTACGAAAAGCGCCATCAACGCACCGCCGACCGCTTGATCGTCATCTCGCCGATGGTAGACGCCAAGGCGATGAAGGTGGCGGAAAAGCTCCAGATCGAGGTATTCAGCGACGCAACCGATGTTTGAGTGACAGACCTCGTTAATAACCTCGATCAAGACTCGTCACGCCGCTGGAGCGACGTTACCAGTCGCACCTCAAAGCGCAAAGCTCGAAGCTAGCCGCTCGACACCGTCAACGTATCCCGCGCAACCCCCAGTTGTTCAAGCCGCCGGGCCAGCAACCCCGGAAAGCGCCCATACCAGGTGGCGTTGAGGGGCGAGGGGTGGGGCAGCGGATGGAGTCGAAAGGTCTTGCGGCGGCCATCCGCCAGTTGCAGCTCCGCCTCGACGAAGGTCTCGAAGCGGTCTTCTTGCGCCCAAAAGGCCTCCAACGCCTGCCTGGTCTCCCGGGGCTGGAGGATGGCGAACCAGAGGAAGGCCTCCCGTCCCAGGGTGATCATGTCGCTGCCGTGCCAGGCATCCACCAGCAACGCCGCCATCAGCGGTTGAAAGGCCTTTTTCGCCTTCATCGACCAGGCCTTGTTGCCCAGCGGCTTGTAGGGCACGGTATTGGCCCAGAAGAAATGCTCGCCGATCTTGAGCGACTGCTCGAACGCGGCCATCTCGCCCCCCTCCAGCCGGGCGAACAGCTCACGCCGCACCTTCTGCCCGCCCGCGCCGATGAAGGGCATGCCGTGACGCACCTCATCCTTGCCCGGGTCGCGGCCGAAGAAGCCGATGCGGCAGTCGGGATCGCCGAGGCCGATGATGGGGTCGAGGGGGTCCTTGGCGAATTCGGCGTAGACCTCCCGGTCGATGCGGTCCAGGTCCGCGGCGAGGGTGCGAAAGGCCTGGCGTCGTTGGCCGTCGATCATCGCTCACTCTCCTCATCTGGCCGCGGAGACCAGGTGGTGTTGGCCTCGGCCAGCGACGGCAGCCGCCCGATGATGCCGCCCATCACCCCCAGCGCACGGCGCGCCATGAGGTGCTTGAGCGGCCCGGAGCGATCGGCGATCTCCAGCCCCAGGTTACGGATCAGGGCCAGCGCCAGGTTGTCGTTGCTGAAGGTGCGCTTGAACAGGTCCATCACCCCCAGCATCGCCATGTCTTCGGTCTTTCGCGCCCGCTCGTAACGGCGCAGGGTGGCCATCGAGCCGAGATCGCGACGGTGCTCCCGGGCCTCCCGCAGCACGTCGAAGAGGGTCGCAGCGTCGAGAAAGCCCAGATTGACCCCCTGCCCCGCCAGCGGGTGGATGCCATGGGCCGCGTCGCCCACCAATGCCAGCCCCGGCAATACGTAACGATCCGCGTTGCGCAGTCGCAGCGGAAAGGCCGCGCGCGGGCCAGCGCCGGTGACCCGCCCCAGCATGCGTGCGCTGGCGCGGGTGAGCTCTTCGCAAAAAGGGGCCTCGTCCAGGGCCATCAGCCTCTCGGCCTGGTCCGGCGAGGTGGACCAGACGATGGAGCAACGGCCGTCGTTAATCGGCAACAACGCCAGCGGGCCGGTGGGCATGAATCGCTGACGGGCCACCTCGCCGTGGTGTTTCTCCACCTCGATGGTGGCGACGATGGCGTGCTGATCATAGGCCCAACCGCTGGAGGTAATGCCCGCCGACTCGCGAATCGGCGAGGTCGCCCCTTCCGCGGCCACCAGCAGGCGTCCGCCGAGCACCTCGCCGCTCGCCAGCTCGACCCGCATGCCATCCTGGGGATGGTGCTTGAAGCCCTTCACCCGTTCCGGCGTAAAGGCGCGCACCGCCTCCAGTTTGGCGAGAGACTCCCACAACGCCAGTTGCGTCACCCGGTTCTCGACGATGTGGCCCAGATCCGGCTCGCCGATGTCCGCGGCGTCGAAGTGGATCTTGCCGCCGCGGGCGTCCCACACCCGCATCTCCCGGTACGGGCTGACCCGCATCTCCTCCATGCGCGGCCAGGCGCCCAGGCGCTGAAGGATGCGCTGAGAGGCGCGGGTGAGGGCCGAGACCCGCAGGTCCACCTCGTCCTCGGGCCAACCCCCGGAAGGCGGCTCCCGCTCGACCATGGCGACCTGGAACCCGGCCTCCCCCAGCGCGCAGGCCAGCGCCGCGCCCACCATTCCACCGCCAGCAATAACGACATCGAAGCGATTCTGCATCTTCCAGCGACCTCGTAGCCAATCCTTCCCGCCTAACGGGCATGAAGGAGGTTCCAACACCCCAGAAAATGAATCGAGCTCAGGACCGCCAGTCCTTGAAGGACTGGCGGTCCTCCCGCTGATTCACAGTAGCGCTGCACGATGTTTGTCAGCAATCGCGCGCAAAGCGCAAAGTGTAACAAAAAAGCCGGCCCAGTAGCTGCCCCCCGTTTGCCGGATGGCACGTTCCTGGAGCATGGACCTCTCGGTCAACCCACCGCCGCATGCCGTCGGCGAGGTAATTCTCAGCTTGAACGGTAGATGCGACAGGAGACTCACCACTAATGGTGCATATCGCGACACCACAACCCACATGCTGTGGTCAAGCAGCCATTTGCGACAACTCGACCACAAGCCGTTGCGTTTCCGGAAAGCCCCTCGCGAACGCCGGACCGCCAAGTTAGAGAGCACCTCATCAAATTTATCTAACTTTTTAATGATGAAAGATTTCCATTTCGTCAAACTTTGGCTATCATTGAACGTGAAAGCGACTCCGGGCGAGCGCCCGCCGTTTGTCCACAGCGAAGGATTTCGTTGTCCCGAGCCTCGCGACTGCTCCTCGCGACGGGATGACCACCCGACACACAATCACAACCAATTCACAATCAGGGGGGCGGTATGAACCGACAATTCTTGAAACATCTGCTGGTCACGGCGGTCGCCGCGACCGGTCTCGTCTGGGGTTCCGCACAGGCCGCGGACCACTCCGAGTATCTGCTCAACCCGCAGCAAGCCATCGTCGTCAACGACCACCAGGAGTGCTGGCAAATCAAGGGCGGGCTCTCCGGTCCACGCGCCGAGTGCGGTGACATCGTCGACACCGACGGCGACGGTGTCCCGGATGACCAGGACCAGTGCCCCGGCACCCCCGCCGGCGTCCCGGTAGACGCCCGCGGCTGCCCAATCGACTCGGACGGCGACGGCGTTCCCGATTACCGTGACAAGTGCCCCGGCACCCCGCGCGGCGCGGCGGTGGACGAAGATGGCTGCCCATCTGACGATGACGGCGACGGTGTCCCCAATCACCGCGACAAGTGCCCCGACACCCGTCCCGGCGCCCGCGTCGACAAGGATGGCTGCGAAATCGTCGATAGCGTGGTGCTCGACCTGGTCGCCGACGGCTTTGACTTCGACAAGTCGAACCTGAAGCCGGACATGACCGGCGATCTGCGCAACCTGGCGGATCGCATCAAGGCCAGTCCGGGCGATGAATCGATCGACATCATCGGCCACACCGACAGCATCGGCAGCGAGGCCTACAACCAGGGGCTCTCCGAGCGTCGCGCCAGATCAGTGGCGGACTACCTGACCAAAGAGGGCCTGGATCGCGGCAAGATGTCGGTCAGCGGCAAGAGCGAGCACGAGCCGGTAGCGGACAACCGTACCGCCGACGGCCGGGCGCGCAACCGCCGGGTCGAAGTCCACACCCGCTAAACCACGAACCACGGCAGGCCCCGCCTGCCGTCACCCCAACAGCCGGAGTCGCGCCAGTCGCGGCCCCGGCTTTTTCTCGCCCGCTCGACAAGCCGAGCCGGAAGGGGCACAATTCGCCCTTCAGCGAACAGATCGCCCCGCTGCATTCGTGACCTCACCAACCAACAGTCAACGGCAGTACCATGAGAGACCATCTAGTAGACGCCTGCGTGGAGCACATCTGCAACAAGGGCTGCCGCGAAGTCCGCAAGGACATCGCCACCATGGAACAGGGCGGCACCCCCGAGGGCGCGGAAACCCTGAACACCAGGCAGAAAGCCCGGGTTCTCACCGAGCTGAAAACCATCATGTCGGTGTACGGTACGGAATGTCGGATCTAACCCTAGGCTTAAACAAGCTTGCACAACGCCCCCATCTCCTATACCATTCCGCACTTTCCAGGTCGCGGGTGGCTCTTGTCGAGACAACCGCGCATATGAAACCGGGCAACAAGCGCCCGATCAGGTTTCCGGAGAGGTGTCCGAGTGGCTGAAGGAGCACGCCTGGAAAGTGTGTATACGTTAATAGCGTATCGAGGGTTCGAATCCCTCCCTCTCCGCCATATTCTATCTTGCCTTTCGCATGTCGAGCCGACCTCGACGATCCGCCGAGGCCGCATCCTCAGCCCCCTGTCGCGATGCCGCCCCAACACCCTGAAAGGCGGAACCTAACCCATCAACAATAACCGCGGGAAGGCGATCCGGCGCAATGGATATCTCGGCAATTCGGACACTTATCGGCGATGACCTCAAGGCGATCGACGCCATGATCCTGCATCGTCTGGAGACCGACGTCGCCCTGATCAACCAGATCGGCCACTACATCATCAACAGCGGCGGCAAGCGCCTGCGCCCCATGATCGTGGTTCTCGCCGCCCGCGCCCTCGGCTACCAGGGCAGCGCCCACGTCGACCTCGCCGCGGTCATCGAGTTCATCCACACCGCCACCCTGCTCCACGACGATGTGGTCGACGGCTCCTCCCAGCGCCGCAATCGTGACACCGCCAACGAGGTATGGGGCAACGCCGCCAGCGTGCTGGTCGGCGACTTCCTCTACTCCCGCGCCTTCGAGATGATGGTCTCGGTTCAGAAGATGCGCGTCATGGAGATCATGGCCCACGCCACCAACCGCATCGCCGAGGGCGAGGTGCTGCAACTGCTCAACTGCAACGACCCGGACACCAGCATCGACCGCTACCGAGAGGTGATCGACCGCAAGACCGCCACCCTGTTCAAGGCCGGCGCCCAGCTCGGCGCGGTGCTGTGCGATGCCGCCCCCGCCGAAGAGGTCGCCCTGGGCGACTACGGCCTGCACCTGGGCATCGCCTTCCAGCTCATCGACGACGCCCTCGACTACGGCGCCAGCGACGCCAACATCGGCAAAAACATCGGCGACGACCTCGCCGAAGGCAAGCCCACCCTGCCCCTCATTCGCGCCATGGAGGTCGCCAACCACGCCCAGCGCAACCGCCTGCGCGAGGCCATCGAGAAGGGCGGCGAAAGATACATCGACGATGTCGTCTCCATCGTTGCGCAAACCGACGCAATCGAGTACACTGCGCAGCTCGCTAGGAGCGAGGCCTTGGCGGCCAAAGAGGCGCTTACCGCCATCCCCCCCTCCTCCTATCGCGAATCCCTCGCCGCGATCGCCGACTTCTCCGTCAGCCGCGACATCTAACGGGGGATCCAGTTTCGGGGTGTAGCTCAGCCTGGTAGAGCACTGTCTTCGGGAGGCAGGGGCCGGAGGTTCGAATCCTCTCACCCCGACCAATTCAAGCAAGGTCTTACGCCCGCTCTCCCGTTCCTCTCCGCCGTATCCGTGCGGGTTATTCCCTTGACCCAGTGCATGCGCAAACGCTCCGATCTCATCGCCGGTGGCGGGTCGCACCCGCGACCGATACGTTTGCCCGCCCGCCCACGCGGCTCATTCCCATAACCCAATGCATCTCCAAAAGCTCCGGTCGGGTGCGCAACACCCGACCGGCTGAGCAATCGCCCCCCTTGAAAAGCCTCTCCCGCGCCCCATCTTGGAGGCGTGGTCGCCGATGGCGGGGCCACGCAAGCGGCGGTTCCCTTTTGGAACGCCTGTTTGAATATTGCTTCATATCGGAGGATATTGTTATGACGACTCTCGACTTTTCCCCTCTTTTCCGTTCCGCGGTCGGTTTCGATCGCCTGGCTTCCATGCTGGAGCAGGCGGGGCGCAACGAGTCCGGCGGTTATCCGCCCTACAACATCGAGCGTATCGGCGAGCATGAGTACTGCATCTCGCTGGCCGTCGCCGGCTTCACCGAAGACGAGCTTGAGATTCACTCCCACGAGGACACCCTGATCGTCAGCGGCAGCAAGGGTGATGACAAGACGGATGGGGAGCGCAAATTCCTGCATCGCGGTATCGCCCTTCGCAACTTCGAGCGCCGCTTCCAGCTGGCGGACTATGTCCGGGTCAGCGGCGCGCGCCTGGAGAACGGCCTGTTGCATGTCGATCTGGTACGCGAGGTGCCCGAGGCGGTGAAACCGCGCAAGATTGCCATCAACGCCCCGGCCGAGAAACCGGCCATCGAGTCGAGCGTGGAGAAGGCCGCCTGAACGGTCCGGCTGATCCACCCAGCGTGCGATCGGCTTCAGGCTAAAAGGCACAGCGGCGTGAACCACCGCTGACTGCAGAAACGAGAGGAGGGCTTGCCCTCCTCTTTTCAATTGGCGGTAGAGAGCCGCTCGATTTCGAAGACGCACTCGCCGCCACCGTGGTGGACGCATTCGGTTTCACTCAGGTGCAGCTCTTCTCCGTAGTAATCGCCAACCCCGCGAATCATCCCCTCCAGCAGCACGCAGAGTCGACGCGGGGAACTGTAGCGCAGCCGCAGCTGGTGCTGCGAGAGCCGTTCGGTCATGATCTCGGGCGGGCTGGTGTCGGGGTTACGGGTGCGTATGGTATGGTGGATGCCTTGGCCCACGTTCGCCATCAGTTCAAGGCTCTTCCAGTTGGGATCCTTGATATAGGTGGAGTAGAAGCGCAACATCCGCGGCGCAAGGAAGCGACCATAATCACCGACCATCTCGGCAAACGGGATGTCGAGCAGATTGGAGGCCTGCACCATCAGCGAGATGAGATCCTCGTCGGGATACTCCTTGACGGTGAAGTAGACCTTGTAGGCGCATCCGTTGGCGATCAGCAGGCTCTCCCAGGTCTCCTTGCCGCCGTACCTCTCTTCCATGTACTCCTTGAAGAAGTGAAAAAATACTCCATGCATGGGGCGATTTCCCGGGCTAGTCCAGCACCCGCCAAGTAACCATGAGCAATGCGAGTCCTGTAGTATCGATTATTAAAAAACAGTGCAATTCCTTATTTAGCCGGCGCTGCACTAGATAAACGGCATCACTCCGCTGCCTCCGCGGCCTCGCTGGCATACAGCCGATAACCATTCTTGCCGCCGATCTTGGCGCGGTACATGGCGAGATCGGCGTAGCGAATGAGTTCCTGGTCGTCGGAAGAGTGGGTAGGAAAAAGACTGATGCCGACACTGCCGGTAACGGACACCTGTCGGCCATTCAATTCGAAGGGGCGACTCAGCTCCGCCAGGACCTTGTCGGCGACGACCTGATAATCCCCCTCGTTGGTCAGCTCCACGAGAATCAGAAACTCGTCACCGCCAAAGCGCCCGATACTGTCGGAACTGCGCAAGAGACTCTCCAGTCGCTTGGTGAGACGCTCAAGCAACAGGTCTCCCACCTCCCGCCCGAAACGCTCATTGATCCCCTTGAAGTCATCCAGATCAAGATAGAGGATGGCGGCGCGCACCCGATGGCGACGGGCGTGGGCGATCTCCTGACGCAGCCGGTCCTGAAACAGCATGCGATTGGGCAGTCCCGTCACCGGATCGAAGTGGGCCAGCCTGTAGAGTCGGTCCTCGCTCTCTCGCTGGTGGGAGATGTCGGCAAAAATCGCCAGATAGTGACCAATTTCGCCCACTTCATCGGTGATGGCGTAGATCGAGAGGTGTTCCAGAAAGCGTTCGCCATTGCGCCGGCGATTCGCCAACTCCCCCTGCCACAAACCGCGATTGCGGACGTTGATCCAGAGCTCTTCGTAGAACTCGATATCGCTACGCTCGCCATAGAGGAGGTCTGGCGCACTGCCCTGCACCTCTCGCTCGCTGTAGCCGGTCAACTGGCTGAAGGCATGATTGACGTGCAGGATACGCATGTCGCTGGAGATCACCACCACACCCTCGGCGGCGTTCTCGAACAGCTTGGCCAGCAGCCGGCCGGAGATCGCCAGGTCCCCCTTGAGATCCGCCTGAATACGACGAATCCCCCTGCGCAGCTCCACCGATGCCTGGACCAGCGTATTGTAGTGGTCATGGGTCAGGATATCGCCGGCTTGCCGCCGCTCCAGCAGCAGCGCGGCGATCTGGTGAACCTCCTGATGCAGTCGCCCCAACTCGGTAAAGGTGGACTTGCCGCTGATGCGGGGCTCATCGACGCCGTAGATCCAGCGTCCCATTTGGCACTGATCGGCGCTCAGGCGCGACAGATCCTCGCCATTGCCGAGAGGACCGCATAGCAGGGCGCGGTTGACGGCGTCCAGCCAGTCCTGATGGTGTACCGCCGCCTCATCCAGCTCCTCCAGCAAGCGGTGCTGTTCGTAATTGCTCAGTTTCTGAAAGATCCTGGGATCCATGGGGTACCTCTCCCTCGCTTGACCCGTCGCCAGTACAGCCCGTGAACGCAACCGCCCCGTCCAATGCCCCGCCGCGCTAACCGACCGAAAGAAAAAACTCGGCCAACTCCAGGTCGCCCGGACGCGTGATCTTGATGTTATCGGCTCGCCCTTCAACCATCAACGGTTTTGCGCCGATTCTTTCCATCGCCGCGGCCTCGTCGGTGACGATCGCCCCCGCCGCGACGGCATCCTCGATGGCCGTGCGCAATGGACCCAGCCGGAACATCTGGGGCGTGAAGGCATGCCACAGCCCTTCCCGGGGCTCGCCGCGCAGGACCTTTCCGTCGCCGTCGATCCGCTTCATGGTGTCGCGAACCGGCATGCCCAGCAGCCCGCCCACGTCGTGCTCGCCGCAGGCGGCGATGAGGCGATCCACGTCTTCGCGACGCAAACAGGGACGGGCGGCGTCGTGTACCAGCACCCAGTCCGCCACCGCCGCACCGTGGGCGAGCAGGGCATTGAGCATGTTGCCTACCGACCAGACCCGCTCAGCGCCGCCGACCGCCGGAATGATGGCCCCATGATCGGCGCAGCCAGTCCGCGGCCACCAGGGGTCGCCGGCGGCCACCGCCACGCAGACGCCGCCGATGGCGGGATGCTCAAGCAGCGCGGCGACGCTGTGTTCGACCACCTTGCGCCCGCGCAGTTCCAGATATTGCTTGGGGATAGACGCCCCCATGCGGCGACCGATGCCGGCGGCGGGAATCGCGCCCCAGAATCGCGGTTCAGCGTGGGCGGTCATCGCCGTTACCCGGCTCAATGACCTGATAGAAGACCTCACCCTTGCGGATCATCCCCAGGTCCTCCCGCGCCCGCTCTTCCACCCACTCGCGCTTGGACTGGAGGTCCTTGACCTCGGCCAGCAGCTCCTGATTGCGGTCACCCATCTTCGCCAACTCCCCCTCCAGTTCGGCGATCTCGTTCTTCAGGTTGTAGACCTCGGCCAGGCTCCCCTTGCCCACCCAGAGGCGAAACTGCAAGGTGATCAGCAGCAGGATCAGGATCAGGGTAAGGATGCGCATCAGCGGCCAATAGCCCGGGCTGCGCCGGTCCGAAAACCATCGACAAAGACCAACTGGATCCCGAGCGCCGAACAAGACCGCCAAAACCACTCCCCCCTTTGCAAAAGGGGGGTTGGGGGGGATTTTACCCAGGTCTTGCCCAGCACCAGACTCTTGTGCTTACGCCAAGGCCAGCAAATCCCCCCACGCCCCCCTTCGCGAAAGGGAGGGACTGGCTCAGGGGCATATCTCCCCTCCAGGAGTGGTTCGGCCATCAAGAATAAACCTGGCGTTTCGACACGACCGTCTCAATCAACCGTGATGCGGAAAGGCCCCCATGCCCGCGTATTCGGCGTCGTCGCCGAGCTGATCCTCGATACGCATCAGCTGGTTGTACTTGGCGACGCGGTCGGAGCGGCTGAGGGAGCCGGTCTTGATCTGGCCGGTGTTGGCGGCCACCACCAGGTCGGCGATGGTGGTGTCTTCGGTCTCGCCGGAACGATGGGAGACGACGGCGGAGTAGCCCGCCTCGCGCGCCATCTTGATCGCCGCCAGGGTCTCGGTGAGGGTGCCGATCTGGTTGAACTTGATCAGGATGGAGTTGGCGATGCCTTCGCGGATGCCCCGCTCCAGGATGTCGGTGTTGGTGACGAAGAGATCATCGCCCACCAGCTGCACCCGCTTGCCCAGCTTCTCGGTGTGGGTCTTCCAGCCTTCCCAATCGCTCTCATCCATGCCATCTTCGATGGAGATGATGGGGTAGCGATCCACCAGTCCGGCGAGATAGTCGGTGAACTCGGCGGCGTCGAAGCTGCGCCCCTCGGAGGCGAGGTGGTACTTGCCATCCTGGTAGAATTCGGAGCTGGCCACGTCCAGGCCGAGGTAGATATCCATGCCGATGCGAAAGCCCGCCTTCTCCACCGCCTCCATGATCACCTCGATGGCGGCCTCGTTAGAGGGCAGATCGGGGGCGAAGCCGCCCTCGTCACCGACGGCGGTATTCATGCCCTTGCCCTTGAGCACCGACTTGAGGGCGTGAAAGACCTCCGCGCCATAGCGCACCGCCTCGCGGATGGAGCCGGCGCCGGTGGGCAGGATCATGAACTCCTGGATATCGACGCTGTTGTCGGCGTGGGCGCCGCCGTTGATGATATTCATCATCGGCACCGGCATGCGATAGGGACCGTCGGAGAGGTAGCGATAGAGGGGCAGCGCCTGCTCCTGGGCGGCGGCGTGGGCGGCGGCGAGGGAGACGGCGAGGATCGCGTTGGCCCCCAGGCGCTCCTTGTTGGCGGTGCCGTCGAGCTCGATCATCGCATGATCGATGGCCTGCTGTTCGGTGACATCCATGCCGCGCAGGGCGTCGCGGATATCGCCGCCGATATTCTCCACCGCCTGGCGAACGCCCTTGCCCAGATAACGACCCTTGTCGCCATCGCGCAACTCCAGGGCCTCGCGGGAGCCGGTGGATGCGCCGGAGGGGGCGGCGGCGCGGCCGATGGCCCCGTCGGCGGTAAAGACATCCGCCTCTACGGTGGGGTTGCCCCGCGAATCCAGAATTTCACGTGCACGAATATCGACGATCTCGGACATGGTCTCTCCAAAATATACTGAAACTGAATGGGAGGGGGGCCGGGGTGACGGCCTCCCGCATGGTCAAAGGGATCGGCGTGGATTCTAACCCGCGCAAATGAAACTTTTGCGTCGCCGATCCGGCCTGAAAGAGGGGATTGCCCCCTTCCCGGCCCAAGGCGATTTCTGTCAATCGCCTAAGTCAATCGGCTATTATAGCGCATATCAAACGCAACTATTCAGATCTCTGCGCAAAACGCGGTTTTGCCCCCCTTGCGGCGGCTCCGCCCATCGCGGAGCGCGAGACTTGACTCGCGAAGGGCAATGCATTGGCGCGTCCAGCCGCGCCCTCCGCCGTACAGCGGCGCCTCAACACTCCGCACTCCGCACTCCACACTCAACACTCCACACTCAACACTCAACACTCCGCACTCAAAAACATCACCCCTTGACCACATCATCAATCGCCATCAGGGACTCCAGCAGGCCGCGCATCTCCCCAAGCGGCCAGGAGTTGGGTCCGTCGCTAAGGGCCTTTTCCGGCTCCGGATGGGTCTCCATGAAGAGGCCGTCGATACCCACCGCCACCGCGGCGCGGGCCAATACCGGCACGAACTCCCGCTGACCGCCGGAGGCCCCGCCCAGACCGCCCGGCAACTGCACCGAGTGGGTGGCGTCGAACACCACCGGGCAGCCGGTATCCCGCATCACCGCCAGCGAGCGCATGTCCGAAATCAGGTTGTTGTAGCCGAAGGAGACGCCCCGCTCGCACACCATGATCCGCTCGTTGCCAGTGGCCAGCGCCTTGTCACTGACGTTCTTCATGTCCCAGGGGGCGAGAAACTGCCCCTTCTTGATGTTCACCGGCAGGCCCGTGCGCGCCACCGCCTGAATGAAGTTGGTCTGACGACACAGGAAGGCCGGGGTTTGCAGTACGTCCACCACCTCCGCCACCTCATCCAGCGGGGTATCCTCGTGGACGTCCGTGAGCACCGGCAGTCCCAGCTCCGCCTTGACCCGGGAAAGAATCCGCAGCCCCTCCTCCATGCCCGGGCCGCGATAGCTGCCGTGAGAGGAGCGGTTGGCCTTGTCGAACGAGGCCTTGAAGAGGTACGGAACGCCAAGCTCGTCGGTCAGCGCCTTCATCCGCCCGGCGATATCCAGGGTGAGCTGCTCGCTCTCCACCACGCAGGGGCCGGCGATGAGGAAAAACGGACGCCCTCCGCCGATTTCAAAATGGGCGATCTTCATTGGAAGGCCTCCTGTTCGACCTTGCGGCGACGCTCGCGGGCGGCGCGAATGAACCCCGTAAACAGCGCATGGCCGTAGCGGGGAGTGGAGGTGAACTCCGGGTGGAACTGACAAGCCAGGAACCAGGGGTGGTCGGGCAGTTCGATGATCTCGGCCAGGGCGTCATCCGCCGACCAGCCGGAGAACTTCAGCCCCGCCTCGCTCAGACGTTCCAGATAGCGGTTATTGAACTCGAAACGGTGACGGTGACGCTCGCGGACCGTATCCGAGCCGTAGACCTTGTGCGCCAGGGTACCCGCTTCAAGGCGGCACTCCTGGGCGCCGAGGCGCATGGTGCCGCCGAGATCGCTGGACTCGTCCCGCTGCTCCAGGGTGCCGTCCTCACGCTGCCATTCAGTGATCAGGGCGATCACCGGGTGCGGCGTGTCGCGGTCGAATTCGGTGCTCTGGGCCTTCTCCAGCCCCGCCACGTCGCGGGCATACTCGATCACCGCCACCTGCATGCCCAGGCAGATCCCCAGGTAGGGCACCTTGTTCTCCCGGGCGTAACGCACGGTGGCGATCTTGCCCTCTACGCCGCGCTCGCCGAAGCCGCCTGGGACCAGGATCGCATCCATGCCGTCAAGGCAGTCGGTACCCTCCTCTTCGATCTGTTCGGCGTCCACATACTCAATCCTGACCTTGGTACGGGTCTGTATGCCGGCGTGGGAGAGGGCCTCGGAGAGGCTCTTGTAGGCCTCGGTGAGGTCGGTGTACTTGCCCACCATGGCGATGCGCGCGGCGCCGTCGGTGTGCTCCAGACCGTCGATCACCTTGCGCCACTCCGAAAGATCCGCCGAGGGCAGGTTGAGCTGAAACTGACGCACCACGATTTCATCCAGCTCCTGGGCGTGCAGCAGCAACGGGATGCGGTAGATGTGATCGGCGTCCACCGCCGAGATCACCGCCTTCTCGGAGACATTGGTGAACAGCGCGATCTTGCGCCGTTCGCCGTCCGGCAGGGCCTTCTCGGCGCGACACAACAGGATATCCGGCTGAATGCCGATCGAGCGCAGCTCCTTTACGGAGTGCTGGGTCGGCTTGGTCTTGATCTCCCCGGACGTAGCGATATAAGGGACCAGCGTCAGGTGCATGAAGATCGCGTTCTCACGCCCCAGCTCCACCCCCATCTGGCGGATCGCCTCCAGGAATGGCAGGGATTCGATGTCACCCACGGTGCCGCCGATCTCCACCAGCACCACGTCCGCGTCACCGGCGCCGCGGCGCACGCTGTCCTTGATCTCGTCGGTAATGTGGGGGATCACCTGCACGGTACCGCCCAGATAGTCGCCGCGCCGCTCCTTGCGGATCACGCTCTCGTAGATCTGGCCGGTAGTGAAGTTGTTGTTGCGGGTCATCTCGGCGCGGATAAAGCGCTCATAGTGCCCCAGGTCCAGGTCCGTCTCGGCGCCGTCGCAGGTCACGTAGACCTCGCCGTGCTGAAAGGGGCTCATGGTACCCGGATCGACGTTGATATAGGGATCGAGCTTGATCATGGTGACCCTCATGCCGCGCGCTTCGAGGAGCGCGCCGAGCGAGGCCGCGGCTATACCTTTGCCCAGCGAGGAGACAACCCCGCCGGTGATGAATACGAACTTGGACATCTGAATCCTGAAGACCCTGTAAGTAACTGGCGAAAGGGAGAAAAACGCCTCGCACCCGGGACCTCGGCCAAACCTTGGCACGGGCGCGGACCGAGGGGCTGCGACGGCACTACAAGGTAACAGATCGAAAGGGATTCGACAAACGGATACTCGTTGGTACATAATCGGCCCACGTCCGGTTCGCAACAAGACCGAACGCGCCGGCCGCGGCCGGCAACCACAACGTTTCTCACCGAAAATTGACGGAGGAATATCCAATGCACAAGTTTTCCAAGACCCTCGGCGCTGCCGCCATCGTCGGTGCAGCCGCTTTCGCCATGCAGCCCGCCCACGCCTGGTGGGGCGGCGGTCCCTGGGGCGGCGGCCCCGGCGGCTGGGGAGATGACTGGATGGGTGACGGCTTCGGCGACTTCAACATGAACATGAGCGGCCGCGGCAACGGCTGGGGTCGTGGTTACAACTACTACCAGCCCTATTACGGCTATGGCTACCCCTACGGCGGCTATGGCGCGCCTTATGGCGGCTACGGCGCCCCCTATGGTTACGCCCCCCCCTACGGCGCTCCGGTCGCCCCACAGGCGCCCCAAGCCCCCGCCAAGTAATCCGAATTCGGCGTTAGCCGAATAACGGATTGACAAAGGCCGTTTCGACTCCTTGTCGAAACGGCCTTTTTCGTTGCCAATCCTGGCGAGAGCCCGGAATTTTCCGTGAAAAAACAATGAGGAGTAGCAGTCCTTCAAGGACTGCTACTCCTATGCTCCAACCCCATTACTCGCGGATAAGGGTGCGGACGGGACTGCAAGCCACGTCAGGCACGTGGTAATGAGCATTGTTTCGCAGCCGGCTTGGTCAGTGACAAACTGCGTTTGTCACTCCCGCCATTGCCGCCTCGCTTGTTGCCAGCGGCCTGCCTACCCTTGCTTCCCGCACGCCCGACCTCATATGCTCCGTCAAAGCCATACAAAGCAGGAGCCGCCGTGGAAGCCCGAACCCTGAAACTGGACGAGTACCGGATCGACAAGGAGCCCTTTTATCAGCCCACCGGTGATGAAATCGCCATCTTCGAGGCGGCCTACCAGAACGGCCTGCCGGTGCTGCTGAAGGGTCCCACCGGCTGCGGCAAGACCCGCTTCATGGAACACATGGCCTGGCGGCTGAAACGGCCACTGATCACCGTCTCCTGCCATGACGACCTGACCGCCTCCGACCTGGTGGGGCGCTACCTGGTAAAGGGCGGCGAGACGGTGTGGGTGGACGGCCCATTGACCCAGGCGGTGCGCGCCGGCGGCATCTGCTATCTCGACGAGATCGTCGAGGCCCGCAAGGACACCATGGTGGTAATCCACCCCCTCGCCGATGACCGCCGCGTGCTGCCCATCGAAAAGATCGGCGGCCTGATCCAGGCCACCCCCGAATTCTGCCTGGCGGTCTCCTACAACCCCGGCTATCAGAGCGTGCTCAAGGACCTCAAACAGAGCACCCGCCAACGCTTCGTGGCGCTGGAGTTCGACTACCCCGACGCCGCGCTGGAGGCGGAGATCGTCCAGCGCGAGACCGGACTGGATGGTGAGATGGCCGCAAGATTGGTGAAATTCGCCCGCATGACCCGCAACCTCAAGGGCTCTGGTCTTGAAGAAGGGGCCAGCACCCGCCTGCTGGTACACGCCGCAAAACTCATGGCCTCCGGCGTCACTCCGGTCGCCGCCTGTCAGGGGGCGATCGCCCAGGCCCTGACCGACGACCCCGAGATGCTGGCGGCGGTCAACGAACTCTCCTCTTCATTGTTCTGACCCGGCGACCCGCGCACCTCATGGATTACCGCCTGCATGACCCTTTCGGGCTAATACCCTCGTACCCAAATTCTCAAAAGACCACACACGGAACCACAGGCAAGCATTCACACCGCCACCGATAGATCCCCGCCCCCACCGGGAAAGGGTTAGGGTGAGGGGTCAAAACCGGCAGGGGTGTGAACGCTTATAACGGCAAAGATCTCAGCGAGCATCTCTCCGCGTGCATAGGTCCCTGCGAGAGAACTTTGCCGAGCCTCCCCCGCTCCTATAGGATATGCCCCACGGCATCCCCCGTAACCAACCGCTACAAACCAGAACCAATCACAAGCCACTTGCATAGGCATCCTTGCCCCAATGAACGCAGTCGAGATCGAATCCGCGGTAACGGACCTGGCCCAGCAACCCTTTGATCGCGAGGAATTCCCCTTCGCCTTGCTGCTGGCGTTCGGCAACAAGGCCACCACCATCAAGCGCCTGCGCTCGGGGACGACCAACCAGTCCGACCTCGGCGGCGTGCTCCAGACCCGGAATATCCACATCGCCATCGCCCAACCGGGGGAAGTGACCCAGACCCTCGCCCAACTCAAGGCCAGCCCCGCCACCACCAGGCACAAGGCCCGCTTTATCCTCGCCACGGATGGCGAAGATCTTGAGGCGGAGGAGATCGAATCCGGAGAAACCATCGCCTGCGCCTATGCCGACTTCCCCGACCACTTCGGCTTCTTCCTGCCCCTGGCCGGCATCACCACCGTCAAGCAGATCCGCGAAAGCTCGTTCGACATCCGCGCCACCAGCCGCCTCAACCGGCTCTATCTGGAACTGCTGAAAGACAACCCCGAATGGGCCAATGCCGAAGGCGGCTACAGCATGAACCACTTCATGGCCCGCCTCATCTTCTGCTTCTTCGCCGAAGACACCGACATCTTCAACGGCGCCGACCTCTTCACCCGCACCATCGAGCAGATGAGCGCCCGCGACGCCGCCAACACCCACCAGGTGATGAGCGAGATCTTTCGCGCCATGAACACCGAGCCCGGAGAGCGCACCAAGGCCGATATACCCCGCTGGGCCGACACCTTCCCCTATGTCAACGGCGGGCTCTTCTCCGGCGGCGTCGAAGTGCCCCGCTTCAGCAAGATCGCCCGCTCCTACCTGCTGCACATCGGCAACCTCGACTGGACCCAGATCAACCCCGACATCTTCGGCTCCATGATCCAGGCCGTCGCCGACGACGAAGAGCGGGGCGCGCTGGGCATGCACTACACCAGCGTCCCCAACATCCTCAAGGTCCTCAACCCCCTCTTTCTCGATGACCTGCGCACCAGACTCGAAGAGGCGGGCGACAACCCCCGCAAGCTCCTCAACCTGCGCAAACGTCTGGCCCGGATTCGCGTCTTCGACCCCGCCTGCGGCTCCGGCAACTTCCTGGTTATCGCCTACAAACAGCTGCGCGAGATCGAAAACACCATCAACGAACGCCGCGGCGAACCCGGTCGCAAGAGCGACATCCGCCTCACCGACTTTCGCGGCATCGAACTGCGCGAATTCCCCGCCGAAATCGCCCGCCTCGCCCTCATCATCGCCGAGTATCAGAGTGATTTGCAGTACCGAGGGCAGAAGGACGCCATCGCCGAGTTCTTGCCGCTGGAGGCGGAGAACTGGATTACCTGTGGCAATGCGTTGCGGTTGAATTGGTTGGATATTTGTCCGCCGACCGGAAATGGGGTTAATGGTCAGGCGGAGGGTGATCTTGAGAATGAGGGGGAGATCTATATTTGCGGGAATCCGCCATATCTTGGTAGCCAAGGCCAGACAAAAGAGCAAAAAACAGACTTGCATAAAATTTTTGGTGATCGGTTAAAGAGTTGGAAATCTCTTGATTATGTTGCAGGTTGGTTTATGAAAGCCGCAGATTATGGTGCTAAAACCAATTCCTCTTCCGCATTTGTATCGACCAATTCAATATGTCAAGGAAAACAAGTTCC
>JAABSM010000041.1 GCA_011390365.1 Gammaproteobacteria bacterium | reverse complement strand
CATCTCGTTGATCTCGTCGAAGGCGGGCTGGACGTTGTCGGTGCTACAGCCCTGGAACATGATGTCGCCGGACTGGCCGTGGAAGGCGATCAGGCCAGAGCCGTACTTCTCCCAGATGTCGCAGAATTTGCGAATGGTGTTGGTGTCGTAGTGCATGCCCGGAGGCGGCATCACGCGCAGGGTGTGAAATTCGGCGGCGGCCGGGAACTTGGGTTTGCCGCTTTCGTCCTTGAGCTCGGTAAAGCGGGGGATGATCCCACCGCCATAGCCGATCACGCCGACGGTACCGCCTTTCCAGAAGCCCTTGCGGGTTTCGTAGGAGGTTTCCAGCTGGCCCATCAGGTCGACCATCATATCGTTGTCGTTCGCCAGGCGCTTGAGGCCGGTGACAAAGCTCGGCCAGGGTCCGCTCTCCAGTTGGTCGAGCATCGGGGTTGGGTGCATCGGTTTTGCCATGTTACTTCTCCTAACATTCAGCGGGACGTGGTAAACCTGAGGGGTGTAAAATCACGATCAGGTCTTGGACCAATTCCAATTTGTTTGGCGGACTCTTCGTGGGCCGATAATCGGAAACCGAAGAGATTACTGAGTAAATTAGTCGGAAACTTTCCCGAAGGCAAGCTCTTTTTATCAACGTGCTTTTCGAGGTATCTTCGTGGCCAGTATCTTTTCGTTCCGCGCAAGCGTCGCAGCGAGATTGTTTGACGCCGCGCAAGCAATCTCCACAAGCAGCGGCCCGCATGCATCAACCGCTTGAATTCTTCGCCGCGATCTGGTCTAGTGTAACCAACATCTCCTGCGCTGTACGTTAGCCGCCGGGTATTTTCTTGAGCCTAATCCATGCCCAGGGGGCATGAAGTCGATGCCGGTGTGCATGTCCGCCGCGAGCGGAAAGCCTGAAGGTTGACGGATGTCCCCACTTGAACCTACTGGTTCAAGAACAATGGTTGGCGACGGCAGATGCGGGGGGTGTCCTCATCAAGGCCGCGGCCGGACCCGGTCAATCCGACCATGGTCAGACGCGCATGACCGCGCCAGATTTCCCATGAGATCTCTCACGCAACCAGCGACCGATCCGTGAATACCCCCGCGCAACTCCGTCGCGAACTCCGCCGACGCAGACGCGGCCTCAGCCGCCGTCAACAGCGACGCCATGCTCAGGCCATCGCCCGCCGCCTTGCCGGTCTCGGCCCGTTTCGCAATGCCAGACGCGTCGCGCTCTACCTGGACAGCGACGGCGAACCGGCTACGGCCCCGCTGATGGCTCGCCTGCGACGCTATCGAAAACGCTCCTATCTCCCGGTACTGCGCAAGATCGGCGACAATCGGCTACACTTTTGCGAATATCGTCCGGGCGATGCCCTGCTGCATAACCGCTTTCGCATCCGGGAACCGGATCCCCGCCACCGCGGTCTCACCCCCCCATGGGGGCTGGATCTGATCCTGATGCCGCTGGTCGGGTTCGACGCCGACGGCGGGCGGCTGGGCATGGGCGGCGGCTTTTACGACCGCACCCTCGCCTTCCTGCGCCAGCGGCGCTTGTGGCGCCGCCCCAGGCTGATCGGCATCGCCCATGCGTGCCAGCGCGTGGCGCAGCTGCCGACCCGCCCCTGGGACATCCCGCTGGATGGCGTGGTAACCGAGCAGGGCTTTCACCCCGCGAAACGGCAAAACCGCAATCACCGAACATGATAACGTGATGGCTCTCACGCTCGCCCAGCGCCAAACTCGCGTATCCTGTAGATCACACGGCGCATGCCCAGGCGCGATCCTGCCATTGACGCCTTGCCACCCGCAAATAGCAACGGAATCGACACAACATCAGGGATAGTGCCATGACCACAAGCAAGACCGCCCCGGACGGCATCAAGAAGCCGGCCGACAAGTTCGCGAAGCTGCGCAGGAAGCTGTTCGTCCAGATCCAGCACCTCATCCCTCAGCACCTGCTCTCGAAGGCGATGTACCATATCGCCCGCAGTGAGTGGGAACCACTCAAGAAGATCCTGGTCGCACAGGCGATCAAGCGCTTCGATATCGACATGAGCATTGCCATGGAGCCGGATCCCGACGCCTATCCCAGCTTCAACGCCTTCTTCACCCGCCCCCTGCGCCCCGATGCACGTCCGCTCGCGACGGACCCCAAGGCCATCTGCTGCCCCGCCGATGGCCGGGTCAGTCAGCTCGGCCGGATCCACGACGGCCGCATCCTGCAAGCCAAGGGTCGCGACTTTTCGGTGTTCGAGCTGCTCGGCGGCGATGAAAAATGGAGCGCCCTGTTCAAGGATGGGGAGTTCATCACCATCTACCTGTCCCCCCAGGATTATCACCGCATTCACACCCCCCGAGACGGTACCCTGCACCGTACCGTACACGTCCCTGGCAAACTGTTCAGCGTCAATCCGACCACGACTCGGGCGGTGCCCAAGCTGTTCGCCCGCAATGAACGACTCTGCTGCCTGTTCGAGAGCGATATCGGTCCGCTCGCGGTGGTACTGGTGGGGGCGATCTTCGTCTCCTCCATCGAGACGGTGTGGGGCAGTGAATATCTGACGCCCAAGGAGGTAGCGGTCTCCGACTTCGGGCCGCCGGCGATGTCCGTCGAGCTAAAGCGGGGGGAAGAGATGGGCCGATTCAACATGGGCTCCACCGTGATCATGCTGCTGCCCAAGGGGCGCGGTCAATGGTCGAAGGCGCTCAAGCGGGGCATGCGCATCAAGATGGGCCAACCCATCGCCATGGTCGCATTACCCGGTTAGCGACATAAGAAAATGTGAACCAGTGCCAGAAATCTCCGCCGCGATAATCGGCCCACTTTACCGCCCCGTTGCTATTGTTTAAGCTACATCAATCCGGGCCGCGCCCTTAACCACCAAAGGTTCCGAAACCCTTGAACTCCGTCAAACTCGCCATATCCCTGTGTCGCGCCGGTTCCACCGCGCTGATTCACGCCATCTCCCAGAATCGTGACATCGACTGCCACTATCAGCCGATCAAGGCGGGCAATCGCGTTACCGGCCATCCGGACCACTCCGTCTTCGAACTGCGCAGCGAAGAGCGCTATATCGTCGCCAAGGAGACCATCGGCCACGCCACCCAGCTCGATTGCAGCTATCCGATCTTTCCCGACCCGCGGAGCATGATCGACGCCCGTCCCTTCTTCCTGCTACGGGAACCGGTGGAGACCTTCAACGCCTGGAAGATCCTCGGCTGGACCGATCTCGACCTCTTCACCACCGCCTACCGTCATCTCTTCGATACCCTGTACAAGGTCGAGAAGGCGGTTGGTAAGCGCCCCCTGATCAGCACCTACAACCACCTGACCAGCGAGCCGGAGGCGACCTTGCGGGAATTATGCGAGTATTGGGGCATCCCGTTCATCCCCGAGATGCTGGAGTGGCAATTGCCTTATCTGGAAAACGACCGCATCCGTTATCCCGACCCGACCCACAAGAACTACTTGCAGATCCACGACCGCCTCAACCGCCTCAACACCTTTCGCAAGATCGGGCGCAAGAACTATGTGCGCGACAGCGAGCGGGAGATTCTGCGCCCATTGCACGAAGAGTACCAGGCGATCACCGGGGACATGGCGGACAACTAGTGCAGCCGCGCCAAAGCCTCCCCAAACCCACTAAATCACATCTATAAGAAGTGGTTTTTCGCGTGCTTCGTGCCCCTGCGAGGGATTGCTGTCGTTGGCAATACCCGCAAAGCTTGGGTTACCGCGATTAGGGCGCCCTGGGTAACGATAAGCGCGCCAGCTACTCCCTGCCTTCGATCTGCTTGAGGCGATCGGCGGTGGCCTGCTCCAGTTGCGCGGCCGCCGCCTCAGCCCGCTTCATCGCTTCCGTCTTCTCCTGTAATACGTGCTCATCAGAGGGCTGCTCGGAGCAGGCGGCAAGCAGCATCGCGAAAAGCGGAAAGATGACATGGCGATAGTATTTCATTCCAGACTCCTTGGTTGCGAACATCTTCCGCAAGACCAGATAAGGCCATCATGTCGCACATGGAAATACGACACCCACTGGCAGGGACGCCCTCCGTGGCTGGGGAGATCGGGTTTGCCTCCCGCCCACCCGATCGGCGGCGATCCTCAGAACTCGCCGGTCGCCCCGGCGACCATGATCTCCAGCATCTGCTGATTGACGCGAATGGCGGTATCCACCACCTCAGGCGCCAACAACTGACTGTTGATGAGCATGTCCAGGTTGAGCATCATCAGCCACATCTTGCCCTGTTGATCCTCCACCATGGAGATGCGGCAAGGCATGTAGCTGGAGAAGATGGGGTTGTTGACCACCATCACCTTGGCGTCCATCGGATTGCAGAACTGGAAGATGCTCAGGTAGGGAGAATCCACGCCGCGGTTTTTCAGCTCCCTGGAGACGTGCTGCTCGCCAACCAGCTTGAGGTTGAGATCGATCGCCTTGGAACGCATCGCCTGAATCGCATCGTCGACGGAGACGCCGGACTTCAGCTCCATCTGGGCCACGGTCTGGGTGATATCGGTAATGCGCAAACCGGGTACCGCTCGCTTGGGCGGGGCCGTCGCCGCCATGGGAATTGGCGCGGCGGGATGCAGGGGACGGAAACTGGCCGGGCTGAAACGAACGGTGTCGTCGATCCTGGGGTCGTCCAGGGTGGTGATAAAGGCCACCATGTCATAGAGCTCCTTGTCGGTATAGGTATCGAAGCTGTCATCCGCGGGATCGTTATCGTGAACCCGCACCTTGGCCTGAAACATCTTCATCGACTGGAACAAGTACTCGCCGTGCTGGCCGGCCAGCGGCGGCGCATCCTTTTTGGGGTTGCCATAGCCATCCCGTGCATGACACAGGCGACACTCCTCGTTATAGAGCTCATCACCTTTTTCGAGATCCGCCGCCAGATGGTGACGCACATTGAAGCGCTGGAACGGTGAGAGGTCGAGGCTCTCCAGATAGGCGGAGACATCCTCGATATCCCGATCCGACATCTGGTACAGGCCCGAGATCTCCACCATCAGCGGGTTGATCCGCTTGCCCTCCTTGTACTCCTTGGTCGCCTTGAACAGGTACTCCTTGGGCATGCCGGCGAGACGCGGCGACAGCCGTCCGGGGGTACCCTGGCCATAGATCCCATGGCACAGGGCGCAGTTGCGATTGATGCGTTCGCCATTAACCAGGTCGGCGGCAAGGGTAGTGAGGGGGGCTGCGATCAGCAGGATCGCGAACAGGGCTCGTTTCATGGTGAATCCTCCTTACAATGACATGAATCGCCCCCGCCGCCGCGGGTTCCGGGTGATGCGGCGATCACCCTCTCCTCGCGGGCTACTGCGGCCTGTGGTTGTGTTTCGAGTTGCGGGGTCAGGCGAGAATAACCCTTTTCCCGCTCCGATTCATTAATTTTCTGGCAATGCAACCCCGCCTGACGGATAGACCCAGACTATCGGTCGCCAATCGCCGGCGCTCTACCAGGGCCTCCCGCCGCCGCGGCCATTGCCGCTGGCCAGGATCTCGGCCACCTCCGCCTCGTCAAGAAGCTGGGCCTGATAGCTTGCGCCCAGCTGTTCGATGGCGGAGACGAAGGCGCGCAGGTGGTTGTAGGAGCCGCGCAACAGGTTTTCATAGGCGGTGATGATATCCCCCTCATCGGTGGTATCAATGGCCTGTACCAGATCGGCGATATCCACCTCTTCGATCAGCGCGCCGACATGCAGCGCATCGAGCAGGGACTGCCCGCCCCGGGCGATCAGGTCATCATGCAATTGTTGCAAGTCCGCATCCTGAAAGACCCCCAGCTCATCGCTTGCGACCGGATCTTCTATGCCATACTGGTCGAGCAGCAGCGCCATGGCGTCCATGTGGCTCTGCTCGGATGAGGCGATATTGACGAAGGTCGAATGGCCCCAGACGCCGGCGAGGGTCAGATAGACATCCCGCGCCACCTTCTCCTCCTCCCGCATGAAGCGCAGGGTAGCGATCTCCGTCTCATCCAGGGCGCCGTCGGGGATGATTGCCCCGGAGTCGTCAGGGACGCCGTCCTTGTCCAGGTCAGCGGCGAAATAGGCGATCCGGTAGGCGCTGGTAAACGGATCATAGACCAGATTCACACCGTTATAGCGTCGCCCGTTGATGGTTACATCATCCAGCAGCAGTTGATCACCGGAGACGCTGACGCTGGCCCCGGCGAGGTCGAATTCGTCCCACAACTGGCCGTCATCCGGCGTATTACCTACCCGCACATTGCGCTCGAAGACCCTGCTCTCCCCCGCCTCGTTGGTGGCGCGCACATAGAGGGTCAGGGGGCCATTGGGCAGATAGCGGCTGTTGAAGAAGCCGGCGAAACCGGATTTGTCCGCCCCGTCGATCCGCGGATGGGCGCTGGCCACATCGCCCCGCGAGCCGCCATAGCCCAAGTCGAGAAAGTAGCCCTTGGCGTCGGTACCCAGCTCGACCCGAACGATGGGAGAGGCATCGGTCACCCAACCGCGAATATTGAACACCCCGGCCACCACCTCGCCCTCCCGCGGCCCTTCGAAATTGCCGATGGGCGCGGCAATGGCCAAGTCCGTCATCCAACCGCAGCTCCCCAGCACCAACACCGCCATGCCAAGCTTCGTTCTGTTCATCGTCTTGCTCCTGTTTTTTGGGTGCGGTCAGAGAGGCCATCTCCCCACCGTTGCCCAAAGTATACGTGGGACGTTTTCCCACATCATTGACAAACATCAACCCGTGCAGAGCAACTTCGCCGAAAATCGCCGCCGCGACATCTTGGGTTTTCACCTCCAGCATCACCGACGCCATCGACGCATTTGAACCGGCATGCGGATACGTTAGAATAACAAGATCTTGTCGTTAAGGTGACGCTACTACAGCTGCGCGCAAGTAACGGAAACATGGGAGGTCGAGCCTTCCGGCGAACCGTGCCTGAGCGGTTGTTTCCGATATTTCGGCGCGGCTTTACTAGCCAGGAGGCCGCCATGACCTGCGAACAACTCCTCTCAGCGCTTGCCGTGCTGGTCGCCGCAATCGGCATCGCCTTCGCCATGTTCGCCTTCTTCGAGTGGCGGAGTCTGCGCCATACCCGCCGCGAATTCGACCAGGTCATGGAGGAGATCCGCCATGCCCACCATCGCACCCAGAAGGCGATGCAACGGATTATCGCCAGCTACGGAGTACGAGACGCGGACGCCCGCATCTCCCTGCTGCAAGAGGCTATCGAAATCGACGAAACCGCCTTCAACGGGTACAACGCCCTTGGCTACGCCTATCAGGAAAAGGGCGATACCCAAGCCGCGTCGGACGCCTTTCTCAACGCCATCCGGGTGCACCCGAACGACAAGGAGAGCTACTTCGATATCGCCCGCCTCTGCGCATCCCAGAAGAAACTCGACCTCGCCCGTCGCTACCTGAAACAACTCCTCGCCCGCCTGCCCGAGTGCCGTCGCGAGATTCGGGAAGATCCGCTGCTCGGGCAAATCCAGCTCTCTTGAGGTGCTATAATCCTATAAACCGCAGATGAACGCAGATGTTCGCAGATTTCTTCTTTCGAAACCGGGTAGTGCCTGCTACTGGCGAGTCACCCGGCAGGTGAGTTCCGCTTTCTTTTCAACTCCTTATAAACATCTGCGTGAATCGGCGTTAATCTGCGGTTGAATGATGAATCGAGGATAATTTAGGGAATGTATTCCCCAACCATCCACATCTACTATGCGATTACCAATTCCGTAAATCCTGTGTAATCCTGTTAATCCTGTCCATTAAGACCCTCCAAACAAGGCACAACAAATGAACCAAATCCAGGAAATCGACGTCGTCATCACCCCCGACGGCAAGTTGACGGTGGATATCCATGGGGCGAAGGGGCCGGTGTGCCTGACCTTCACCAAGGAGATGGAGGCGCTGCTGGGGGGGCAGGTGCTGGAGCGGGATCTGAATTACGAATATCATGAGCAGCCGGACGAACAGCAGCAGTCGGATCGCCAGACCCTGGGGGGATTTTGAGATGTCGGCCTACACCACCTTGCAGACCCAGCTGGTATCCCAGGCGCATCTGGTCACCGCCTTGCGGGACATGGGTTTCAGCGAGATCGAATCCCATCGCGTCGCCCAGCCGCTGATCGATTTTCAGGGCCAGGCCCGGGACCAGCTGGCGCAGGTGATCATCCGCCGCGCCCATCTGGGCAAGTTGAGCAACGACCTGGGCTTTGCCCGCAACGACGCGGGACGCTTTGAGGCGATCGTCTCGGATGTGGACCAGCAGCGTTTTGACATAGCCTGGATGATGAAGCTGCACCAGCGCTACGCCTACCATGTGGCGAAGGAGCAACTGGAGGCCCAGGGATTCGGCACGGTTGACGAGGAGGTGGATGAGCGCGGCGTCATCCGCCTGACCCTGAGACGGAGCGCCTGATGGGCGAGACAGGGACACCGGCGGAGCGCAGCCGCATCCGCAAGCAGGTCAAGAAGGCCCTCAAGCCGCTGCACGATCAGCGCAACGACTTCACCGGCTGCGCCATCGTGCTGTTTCCGGCCGGGGCCGCGTTCTTCGCCGCCCTTCAGCTGGACTTCTCGGGCTGGGGGGCGAGCGGCGTCGCCTTCGTGGTGCTGATCGTCTTCGCCGCCATCTTCGGCAGCCGGGATGAAAGGCAGAAGGCGACGGCGGCGGACCAGTCCCTGGATCTGTTCGATCGCGCCTTTCCCCACGGCGATGAGAGCAGGACGATCGCCATCGATGTGCTCAAGCAGATGGCGACGACCGAGAAATACGATTTCAAGGAGGATGCCAGCCGCCTGTTGCAGGAGCTGGGCATTGAGGGACTGCCAGAGCAGAGCGCGGACGGCGCGGTGGCGGATGCGCTGGGGGAACTCGATGGCGACCCCGCCGCGCAGCAGACGCCTACGCAGTCGCCCCTGCCTCAGGAGAAAAACCCGGCGCGCGCCGAGGCCAGCGCCTCTCCCGCCATCGAGATCGAGCCTCAGACGCCTTCCGCCCCCGCCCCTCGTACCCAAGGCATCGCCGGCAGCCGCCGTAATCGCCACATTCCGCTGGAACCGGAAGATCCGGACACCTGAGTCCCGATCCCATCCGCGGCCCTTTGTTCACTACCCTCAACACCAGGAAAGATCACGATGCACTCGAAAAAGACCTACGCCGGCATCCACGCCGATATGAACGGCGGCATGACCAACATTGGCAAGATGATTCGGGACGCCTGGGTATTCGGGCTGATCCCGGAAAGCGAGACCTGCGAGGGCTGGACCTCCGGCCGTATCGAGGTCTTGATGCACCAAGTCAATGACGAATGGGACAAGTATGGTTGCCTGGCAAGCCACCTGCCCGACGAGCTCGCGGCGCGCCACAGACGGATCCATGACCAGGCGCTGCGCCAGGCCAGGCAGGCCGGCTGGTCCGGCGAGCGGGAGACCGACGACGAGATCAACTGAGACCCCTCTCGACTTGATGGCATTGCATCAGAACAGCAGGTTCATCATGATCATCATTACCACCAGGAAGAGGATGGTCATGATGCCGCCGGCGCGCATGTAATCGGCTACCCGGTAGCCCCCAGGCCCCATGATCAGGGCGTTGACCTGATGGGTGGGGATGAGGAAGGAGTTGGAGGTGGCGATGGCCACGGTGAGGGCGAACACCGCCGGATCGGCGCCGGCGCCGATGGCGATGTTGACCGCCAGGGGTACCAGCAGCACGGTCGCGCCGACATTGGACATCACCAGGGTAAAGAAGGTCGCCAGGATGGCGATCGCCAGTTGCAGCACCCAGATGGAAACCCCGTCCAGCAGCGACAGTACCTGATCGGCGATCCACGCCGCGGTGCCCGAGGTCTCCACCGCCAACCCCAAGGGGATCAGACTGGCGAGCAGGAATACCGTCTTCCAGCTCACCGCCTTGTAGGCCTCATCGATGGTAAGAACCCCGGCCAGCACCATGCCCATCGCCCCGGTCAGCAACGACACGGAGAGACGCAGGTCGCTGAACAGCACCAGACACAGGGCGATACCGAAGAACAGACCGGCCCAACCCAGCTTGTGGGGACGCAGCTCTTCTTCATGAGGGAATTCGGTGGTCACCACCACGAAGTTGCGATCCTTCTCCAGATGCGCCAAGGCGTCCCAGGTGGTGTGTACCACCAGTGTATCACCCGCCTTGAGGGGGATGTCGCGAATGCCCTCGCCCTCGCGCAGGGTCTCGCCGTTGCGATGCAGGGCGACCATGGCGATGCCGTAACGCTTGCGCATCCACACGTCGCGGGCGCTCTTGCCCACCAGGTCGGAGCCGGGCGGAATCACCACCTCGCCGATGCCGGATTTGCTGGGGGAGAGGATCTCCTGGAAGGTCTGCAGCTCCTTGCGCACCTCCAGGCCGTACTTCTCGACGAACACCCGGAATTTTTGCGGGGAGGCGAGCACGCCCAGCACGCTGCCGGACTCGATGCCGACATCGCGGGCCAGGCCGCCCGGGCCGATGCGCAGATCCTCGCTACCGCGCAGCGCGGCGATGAAGCGGATGCGGGAGTGCTTCTCCACCGGATCGAGCATCTCGCCGATGATCGGGCTGCCCTCGGGCACCACCACTTCGCGCAGCTCGTAATCGACGTTATAGACGCGCTTGAAGTACTCCATGGTGCCGGAGCTGCTAGCGCCATCATCTTCGGTGATCTTTTTGGTGGTGGGCAGGACGAAACGACCGGCGATGACGAAGTAGGCGATGCCGGTGGCGACCATCACCAGTCCCAGCGGGGTGACGGAGAAGAGCGACCAGGTCTCCATCTGCTGCTCGGCGGGCAGCGCCTTGTTGGAGGTCAGGATCAGGTCATTGAGCAGGATCAACGGGCTGGAGCCGACCATGGTTACGGTACCGCCGAGGATGGCGCAGAAGCCCATCGGCATCAGCAGTCGCGACATCGGCAGCCCGGTGCGCGCCGAGATGCGACTCACCACCGGCAGGAACAGCGCCGCCGCGCCCACGTTCTGCATGAAGCTGGAGATGATGCCGACGGTGCCGGAGATGGCGGGAATCACCCGCGCCTCGGTGGAACCGGCGACGTTAAGGATGAACGACGCCACCTTGCTCATGATGCCAGTCTTGTCCAGCCCCGCGCCGATGATCATCACCGCGATGATCGACATCACCGCGTTACTGGCGAAGCCGTCGAAGAGGTTCTTGTTGGAGACCAGCCCCTCTTCCAGCCCCATCACCGGGGCCAGCAGGGTCGTCAGCCCCAGCAACACCATCACCGTCACCGCGGCGACATCGACGCCGACGATCTCGAAGGCGAAGAGGTAGATGGTCAACAGCAGTATCGCGCAGACCCAGGCGATCTCCACCGACGGCACCGCCATCGCGACGCCCACCCCGAAGAGAAAGAAGATCACCCCGGCAACAAGATTCTTCATGGGAATCTTGGCGATCAACGAAGAACTGTCCGGACTGTCCGCCCCGGAATCCGCGGTATTCTGAGCCATTGACTACTCCTGATGGGAAATATGCATGCTGGATACTTTAAGAAAGCGCCATCTTCGGCGAATCGAGGCGACCGAGTTCGCCAAAAGGCGGGAATGATACGCCTAGGAGCCGTCATCGATCAATTGAATAAATGATTGATTATATTCCCGCAAAGAATACAATCAGGAGATCGTCACGACACCGAGGAAGAGTCATGGAGTATGCATCCCTACCCGACCTGGGCGGCTGGGCCGCCTTGCGGGCCATCGTCGAACGCGGCGGGGTGGTGGGCGCGGCCAAGGCGCTGGCCATTGGCCAACCGGCGGTAACCAAGCGGCTGCGCGCCCTGGAGGCCTGCTACGGCACGCCGCTGATGGAACGTCGCGGCGGTCGCTTGCGCCTTACCGAGGCGGGCGAAAAGGTCTACATGCTGGCGGTGCAAACCATCGATCGCCACCGCGTCCTGCATGAAGAGTTGCGTAACAACGTCAATCTGGCCAACTCCATGCGCATGGAGAGCACCTTCGCCATCGCCGAACACCTGCTGCCCGATCTGCTGCTCTCCTTTCAGGAGCATCACCCGGAGTTTCGGGTCGAAAGCCGGGTAGGCTACAACCGCGCCATTCAGACCAATATCGTCGCCGGCATGTCCGACCTGGCGCTTCTGGAAGATGCCCCGGAGCACTCAGAGCTGCTGTTGCAACGCTGGATGGATGATGAGTTGTGGCTGGTATGCGGCGCCCGCCATCCGCTGGCCGCGGTGGATATGTTGCCGCTGGAAAAGCTGGGCGACCTCAGTTTCGTGCTGCGCGAACGCCGCTCGTCGATTCGCGATGACCTCGACGAGGCCCTCGACAGCGTCGGCATCCACACCCTCAACACCGCCATGGAAGTGGGCTCCAGCGACGCCATCATCGAGATGCTGCGACGCGGCCGCCATGTCAGCTTCATGCCCCGCTTCGCGGTGCGCGAACGGGTGGCGGAGGGGATCCTCGCGCGCATCAAGATCACCGGCTTTCGCATTCGTCGCACCCTGTGGATCTGCCGTAACCGCTCCCGCCTTGACCACCCGGTGGTCGAGGCCTTCATTGACACCATTCGCCAGCAAAAGGGGGTGGACTAGGACAACCGCGCCAAAGTTTCTCGTGGATGCGCAGGTTGAACCTTAAGGCCGGCCGCGATGAAATTCGCTCCGGCTAAAGCCTCAACCTCCCCGCGAAGGTGTCGCGCATGCCAGCCTCAAAAACGCGGTAATAAGCAGCTCAGGTACCCGCACTTGCGCGTCAAGCCGCGCGCTCCGCGCCCCTCAGCACGTAACCGTTCACCCCCTACCCAAAACGAACGGTCCCCCTCCCCCACCGGGGGAGGCGAACGGTTACCTCATCCCTCATCCCTCATCCCTCATCCCTCATCCCTCATCCCTCATCCCTCATCCCTCATCCCTCATCCCTCATCCCTCATCCCTCATCCCTCATCCCTCATCCCTCATCCCTCATCCCTCATCCCTCATCACTCAGCCCCATCATGCTCGCCGCGAGAGCCAGCGAAACAGGGCGAATTGAGACGGGAGATAGAAGAGATACTCCGGATGCCACTGCACCCCGATGATGGGTCTCCCGGCGGTACACTCCACCGCCTGCGCGATCTCGTCGAGATCCCGCCCCACCACCCGCAGGTCCTTGCCCGGACGGTCTATGGCCTGGTGGTGGAGACTGTTGACCCGCAGCCGTCCCTTGCCGCAGACCTGGGCCAGACCGGAGTCGGCTTGCAGATTGACCCGCTTGGTGGGCAAGAGTCCTGGCCGGTTATGGGTGTGTTTGCGCATGTCGCGGATATCCTGGAACAGGTTGCCGCCGAGGACGATGTTGATCAGTTGCGCGCCGCGACAGATGCCGAGCAGGGGGATGCCCCGCTCCAGCGCCCGTTCGATCCAGAAGATCTCCAGCCGGTCGCGGGCCGGGTCGGCCTTGACCTTGGCCTCGATATCGCCGCCGTAGTGCTCCGGGCCGATGTCGTTGCCGCCGCCGATGATCAGCGCGTCGAGGGGTTCGCCGCTGGGACCGTGACGCACGCTGATCCGTTCCGGGGTCGCCCCGGCCAGACGCAGCGCCAGCCAGGTGCACCACCAGCTCGGCGCCCAGCGACGGCCATTGCCGGTTACACCAACTCGCGGTCTCGCAGCCATTGATCCATGAACCTCACCCAATCGCCGCGGCTGACCCCCAGCAGCGGCCGATCCGCGTTGCTGAAGGCATCGGCCAACTCTCGCAGATCATCCCGCCGGTCGGCGACACGCTCGACCACGCACCACAGATTCCACGAGTCGGCCAGACCCCAGTCGTCGCGTTCGATATGGCAGTTGGGTAAACGGTAGTGAAAGGCGGGACGCGCCTTGACCTTGGGGTCATCCACCGTTTGCCGTACCCTTTTTTCATCCACCTCCGCCAGCATCGGCAACAGGTCCAGGGCGCGATTGCGGGTGGCGTTGTAGGCGAAGTAGTCGTCGAAGATCTGGTCCATGCTCGCGCTGGAGCGGGACAGCACCTGCTTGAGATAGGCATCGGGATAGGGATCAATATAGGGGCTGATGCGCCGCGACATGTCCACCTCGTGGGCGTCGAACAGCCACCATTGCAGAGCCGCGAAGGCCTGGATGTAGGCGAGCAGGGTGGTGGCGTCCAGGCGCGGGATCTCGGGGTTGATGTGTACTCCGTAGGCGGCGATGAAGGACTCCTCGGTGCCGGTGGCGCCGGCGTCATGCAGGGCCTGGGTCAGCGCATTGAGGCTCTCCAGCTCGGTAATCGGGATCGGCGGGCAAACCACCTCGACGGGAACCAGCAGCGACGCGGCGCTGCTGAGGTGTTCGATCCATTCGCCATCGATCTCGCCCCGCCCCGCCTCGCCCGCCTTGCGTTTGAGGTAGGCCCAGTCGAGCTCGATATTGAATGGCCCCAACCCCGCCACCTCGAGCCGCGTCTCCGCCGAGGTTTCGGAGAGCACCTCGCCGCCCATGGCGGAACGCACCGCTTCCACCGCCTGGCGTTGGGTGATGCCGGAGAACTCCAGTTCAAACCCAACCTTGCGCGCCGCCCCATCTTCTCGGTACGGACGGGGCGGCAACCGGAAATCGCCGCGATCATGCATACATCGTCACCCTTGCCGCCGGCTAATCGTCATTGACCAGAAAGATACTCTCCTTGCCGCCCTTGTCCCGGGAGGCCCCCTCTTCCTCTTCCGCCATCCGGAAGATCTCGTCCTTGGATCGCTTCTGCTTGACGTCGTCGCCATCCAGCGGCTCCAGTGCCAGCGACAGGGAAGAGCCGCTAAGGATCGCCTCCGCCGCCTCCTTTTCGCGTGCCCGCGCCTCGGCCACGGCCTGCGCCTTGCGCGCTTCCCGCTCCCGCTCCCTGGCCGCCTTCGCCTCATGATCCTCGCGGTCGATGGCGGCGCCCTCCCCCCCCTCCTCGGTCGCCAGCGCGGCGTCGATATAATCCACCTTCTTCACCGAGGGTTCGGCCATGGGTACCAGCTCCAGGCGAAACGCCTTGGCCTTCTTGAGATGGTCGGCGGTGGCCGCGGGGGCCGCGCCCCCTTCCGGCAGGTAGGCCTCGAAGAAGGGGCGCATCTCCGCCAGCTGGTCATCCAGCAGCGCCGGTACCAGCATCGAGTACATGTCGAGCAGGGTGATGGCGTTCTTCACCGAATCGGAACGGGTCACCTCTTGCAGACGACTCGCCAATGACTTGTTAAGGACATGGTAGTCCTCGTACATCTTCGCCAGGCCGTCGAACTCGATCGCGGCGGAGTCACCGTAGTGACTGCGGAAATACTGGCCCAACAGGTGCATGCCGGTAACCCGGAAGACCGTCTCCTCTTCCGAGGCGACGGGCAGGTGGAAGCGGGCGAGGGGCTTCATGTTGGTGGTCTTGGGACAGCCGCAGATGGGCCAGATCAGGTCGAGCATGGAGGCGATCGCCTGTTGCAGGGCGACCCGCTGGATCACCCGCCGATCCACGGTCACCACATCGAGCACCACCTCGTCGATGGAGCGGGTGTCATGAAACGCCTCCACCAGACCATGCAGCTGGAGCGCCAGCGGGCAGTAGGGGCGCGCTGTCTCAGCCAGGCCGCAGTGCTGGCACTGGCGATAGCCGAGGCGGGTCCAGTCCGGCGGATCGACAACCTTTTGCGGTATCAGATCGAAACTTCTGCCGTCGAGTACGAATTTGAAGGTCTCGGTCCGCCCGTTATCCAGGCGAATCCGATAGTCGATGCGAACCGGCTCCATAGCTGCGCTCCCTTCCGTTGCCCAAGCAACCCATTGTACCGGATCATGACGAAGTTATGACTCCCGCGCAAGTCGGGAGTGTCGTTGGCGGCAACACCTTGCCCAGCGATCTCCTGAGTCTGCCCCCGCGGGCGGGCCGGGGAGGCCGCAGCGCCATGACCGTCAACGGCTCTGTTCGCGCGTCTTTCGCTCCGCCAGTTCGCGATCGATCTTTGCCATGCGCGCGGAGATCCTGGCGCTGTGGTAATAGTCGAGGCCGGGGGTCTTGAGGCCGATCTCCAGTTGCCGTTTGGCCTGCTCAAGACGCCCGGAATGGTAGAGGGATTCGGCGAGGTAGAGATGCCCCAGGGCGGTGCGCCCGTTGGCCCCGGCGGCCTGGCCGATCAGCTGGAAGAGGCGCGCGTCGCGGGAGTCCTCACGGATATGGGATTCGAGCAGGCGCTCGGCGGCGGCGGCCTGATCATTGTCGAGCAGCGCCTCGGCCAGCGCGATCAGCAGCGGCCGATGGGCCGGGTACATGGCCATGCCGTCGCGCAGCAGCTCGACCCCCGCCTCCCGCTCGCCACTCCCTTGCAACAGACGCGCCTTGGCGATGATGAAGGGCGGCTTGAAACCGGTCTCCTCCAGCAACAGCTCGATCCGCTTGAGGGCCTCGCCGCCCCGGCCCAGCGCCTCCAGCGCCAGCGCGTGGCCGTAGCGCTGTCCCACCAGGCTGCGATAGCGTCCGTCCTTGATGCTGGCGGCGAAGTAACGCTCCGCCTCCTGGGGGGTATCAAATTCCCGGTACTTGAGGGTCGCGCGCAGCAGGTGGTAATCCAGGCTCTCGCCGACCTGGCGATAGGGATAATCACCGGCCCGATCGCGGGATTCGGCGATACGGTTAGTGGTGACCGGGTGGGTGCGCAGGAATTCGGGGATCGCCCCGGAATCATAAAAGCGGGTATTGCGCCCCAGACGTTCGAAGAAGTCGGCCATGCCGTTGGGGTCAAAGCCGCTGTCGGCGAGGATGCTGATGCCGACGTTATCCGCCTCCTTCTCATTGGCGCGGGTGAAGTTGATCTGCTGCTGGATCGCCGCCGCCTGGGAGGCGGTGATCGCCGCCAGGGTGGCGTCGCTACTGCCGGAGGCGGCGCCGATGAGGATCGCCGCCAGCAGCGCCGCGGCGAGGGTCAGATTATTGCCGCCAGCGGCGTCGAAGGCGCGCATCAGGTGGCGCTGGGTAACATGGGCGATCTCGTGGGCGAGCACCGAGGCCAGCTCGCTCTCGGTCTGGGTATCCAGGATCAGGCCGCTGTGCACGCCGATGTTGCCGGCCGGGCCGGCGAAGGCGTTGATGGTCGGCTCGTCGAGCAGAAAGAAGCGGAAATTGCGCCCCAGCGCCTCCTCATGGCTGGTCAGGCGGTAGCCGATCCCTTGCAGGTAATCATTGAGCAGCGGGTCGTCGATCACCTTGCCGCTGCGCCGCACCTCGCGCATGAAGGCGTCGCCCAGGCGTTGCTCCTCGACAGGGGTCATCACCCGCCCGGAGGGCTCACCGATATCCGGCAGCTGATAGCTGGTCGCATGAGAGGTGGTCGCCAGCGACGACCACAGAAAGATCAGGGCGACAAAAAGGGCGACGGGGCGGCGATGGTCCGGCATGGCTGCATCATGGGCTTAAGTGGCTAGAACTATCTACCAGAGACAATCTTCAGCGGGCCGGGTTCACCAGACCAGGCCGCATCGATGACATCGTGAAGGTCGGGAGAACTTCAGGAGCGCCAGCCCTTCAAGGACTGGCGCGCCTTGCTCCCTGTGCCCAATTTCCGCAATCAACCAGCGACGTGGCGCAGCGGGCAAAAAAGCCTCAGACATTGAAGCGAAAGTGGACCACGTCCCCATCCTGAACGATGTACTCCTTGCCCTCCAGGCGCATCTTGCCCGCCTCCTTGGCCCCCTGTTCGCCCTTGCAGGCGACAAAGTCATCATAGGCGATCACCTCGGCGCGAATGAAGCCTCGCTCGAAGTCGGTGTGGATCACCCCCGCGGCCTGGGGCGCGGTGGCGCCCACCGGGATGGTCCAGGCGCGCACCTCCTTGACCCCGGCGGTGAAGTAGGTCTCCAGGTTGAGCAGCTTGTAGCCGGCGCGCACCACCCGATCCAGCCCCGGCTCGTCGAGGCCCATCTCGGCCAGGAATTCTCCACGCTCATCATCCTCCAGCTCGGCGATCTCCGCCTCGATGGCGGCGCACACCGGCACCACCTCCGCCCCCTCCTTCGCCGCCAGCTCGCGCAGGGCATCCAGCGCGGGATTGTTCTCGAAGCCATCCTCGGCGACATTGGCGATGTACACCGTCGGCTTGGCGGTGAGCAGGAACAGCTCACGCAGCGCCAACCGCTCGTCGTCGCTCAGCTCCATGGCGCGCAGCGGCCTTAGCTCATTCAGGTGGGCCAGCACCCGCTCCAGCAACTCCTTGTGGGCGAGGATCTTCTTGTCGCCGGTCTTGGCCTTGCGCACCACCTTGTCCAACGCCTTCTCGACACTATCCATGTCCGCCAGCGCCAGTTCGGTGCTGATCACCTCCACATCGGCGAGGGGATCCACCTTGCCCGCCACATGCACCACGTCATCGTTCTCGAAACAGCGCACCACATGGGCGATGGCGTCGGTCTCGCGGATGTTGGCGAGAAACTTGTTGCCCAGCCCCTCCCCCTTCGACGCCCCGGCCACCAGCCCGGCGATATCCACGAACTGCATGGTGGTGGGGATAATGGTCTTGGGATTGACGATATCCGCCAGCACCTGGAGGCGGGGATCCGGCAGCGGCACCACGCCAACATTGGGATCGATGGTGCAGAAAGGGTAATTCTCCGCCGCGATGGTGGCGCGGGTAAGGGCGTTAAAAAGGGTGGACTTGCCGACATTGGGCAGTCCGACGATACCGCATTTGAATCCCATGAGCGTGTTCCGTAGGCTGATCTGTTCGTAAAGGTGGGCAAGGATAAGCGTTTTGGGCCTTTTTGAAAACCGATCGACTTGCCCAGCCACCCTTGCGGGGATTCGAATGGCCAGGATGGCGCAACTCTACTGGCCTCGCCGCCGACAAGCTACGCGGCAACATGGAGCCCAGCGGGTACAAGCACATCGTGCTCGGCCTGATCTTCCTCAAATACATCTCCGACGCCTTCGAGGCCCGCTACCAAATCCTCCAGGTCGAGGTCGCCGATCCCGCGGCCGCGACGACTACATCGCCGCAAACGTCTTCTGGGTCCCGCCCGCGGCCCGCTGGTCCAGGCGCCAGGCCAACGCCAAGAGCGAAAAGATCGGCAAGTTCATCGACGACGCCATGCTCGCCCTGGATAAAGAGCAATGACGGCCTCAAGGGCGTGCCGCCCAAGGAGTACGCCCGCCCGGCGCTGAACAAGGTCATGCTCGGCGAACTGATCGACCTGCTCTCCACCATCGGCATGAATGATGAGGCCGACCGCTCCAAGGACCCGCTGCGGCTGGTGATCGTGCGGGATATGTGGCTGACCGGGTTTGATGCTGCCTTCCCAGGGGCAGGCTGTGGTCGGGATGACGGATTCCATTGGCAGAGGAGGCGTGGGCGAGGCGTCAGCGGGCTTCGCTACACAAAGACCCGCGGGGACCACGCCACCGGAGATCCAGACCGCCCTGGCCATGCCTCCACACCACCGCCTGAAACTGCTGGCGCTGGCCTTGGACTGGATCCTGAGCCATCAGCAAGAGGCTGCGGCTCAGGTGGAGGGCAAGGAGGCGATTACCGAGCGATGGGTGGCGTGAATCCAGCGCACCGCCGCCGTCACAGTGCCAACGGGTACAGTGAGTATGGCATGGGCCGGACTCCCCCGCTGACGCATCGCGGGTTAAAACGGAATCAAAGGCTGGTTGAATTCCCCAAGACAAGCGGCGCTCAGTGGTCTATAATCACGCGTTCGATTTTTTACAGGCGAAAGTGGCGGAATTGGTAGACGCGCTGGATTTAGGTTCCAGTGGGGCAACCCGTGAGAGTTCGAGTCTCTCCTTTCGCACCAGAATTCGTGCCCGTTCGACGGCTTGTCGCGGCGGGATTGAGTAGACAATTTCAGGAGGGGCGCCCGGACGCCCGAGAGGTTTCATGCAAGTTTCGATCGAATCGACCGAGGGTCTTGAACGGCGTATGACGGTGGAGCTTCCCCCCGAGCGGGTGGAGCCGGAGTTCGAGAAGCGTCTGAAAGAGATGGCGCGCCATGTCCGCATGGATGGGTTTCGTCCCGGCAAGGTTCCGCTGCGCATGGTGCGTCAGCGTTTCGGCCAGCAGGTTCGAGAAGAGATCTATAGCGAACTGGTTCGCCAGACCTACCCCGAAGCCCTCTCCCAGCAGGCGGTCCACCCCGTCGGCGAGCCCCGCATCGAGGTGCTGAAGCGCGACCGGGGCATGGGCTACACCGCCATCTTCGAGGTGTTGCCGGAGATCAACGTCGGCGACCTCGCCAGCGCCGAGATCAGCCGTCCCCAGGCCGAGATCACCGACGCGGACGTGGACAAGATGATCCAGCGTCTGCGTGAGCAGCGCGCCGACTGGCAGGAGGCCGATCGCGCCGCCGCGGAGGGCGACCGCCTCACCATCAGCTTCGTGGGCAAGATCGACGGCGAGGAGTTCGAGGGCGGTGCCGCCAACGACGTGCCTTTGACCCTCGGTTCCGGGGCCATGATCGATGGCTTCGAGAGCGGCCTCAGCGGCGTCAAGGCGGGCGAGGAGAGGACCCTGGAGATCAGGTTCCCGGAAGACTACAAGGCCGAGAAGCTGGCCGGCAAGGATGCCACCTTCGACGTCACCGTCGCCAAGGTGGAAGAGCCGCTGCTGCCCGAGATCGACGACGAATTCTGCAAGGCCTTCGGCATCGAAGAGGGCGGCGAAGAGGCGCTGCGCAAGGACGTACGCACCAACATGGAGCGGGAACTGCGCGAACGTATCCGGTCCAAGGTCAAGAATCAGGTGATGGACGCCCTCCTCGCCAGCACCGCGGTCGATGCACCCGCGGCAATGGTCAAGGAGGAGTGCAAGGCGCTGCGCGAACAGGCCCGCCAGAACATGGGTCAGAATGCCCAGGCCCGGAAATTCGAGCTGCCGCTGGAGATCTTCGAGGACCAGGCCAAAAAGCGGGTGTCGCTTGGCCTGATTATTGCTGAAGTCATCAAGCAGAACGACATCAAGGTCGATGCCGAAAAGGTCAGGCAGCGCATCGAGGAGATGGCCGAAAGCTTCGAGAACCCGCGGGAAGTGATAGACTACTACGAAGGCAATCCCCAGCAGCGTAGCAGCGTCGAAGGGCTGGTGCTGGAAGATCAGGTGGTAGACTGGGTGCTGGAGCAGGCCAAGGTGGAGGAAGAGGTCAGCGACTTCTACGCCATCATGAATCAGGGGCAGTCCTGATCACCCCGCCCGAATACCCGGATCCGGGGCCGCGTTGGCTCGTATCGCCACGCCACAACCCCGCTTTTCGGCCACCGTCAAATCAGCCGGCGGGGGAAGGCACAAGCCTCCACCCCTGGCAACCCCCGCAAGGGGCGTGCAACAGTTTAGGGAGCAGTAGACCATGAATCGATCCGGCGCACTCGACGCAACCAATCTCGGCCTCATCCCCATGGTGGTGGAACAGACGGCGCGGGGCGAACGGGCCTACGATATCTACTCCCGCCTGCTCAAGGAGCGGGTGATCTTTCTGGTCGGGCCGGTGGAGGACCACATGGCCAACCTGATCGTCGCCCAGCTGCTGTTCCTGGAGTCGGAAAACCCTGACAAGGACATCAGCATCTACATCAACTCCCCCGGCGGCGTGGTCAGCGCCGGGCTGGCGATCTACGACACCATGCAGTTCATCCGCCCCGATGTCAGTACCATGTGCATCGGCCAGGCGGCGAGCATGGGCGCACTGCTGCTGGCCGGCGGCGCGGCGGGCAAGCGCTACTGCCTGCCCCACTCGCGGGTGATGATCCATCAACCCCTGGGCGGCTATCAGGGCCAGGCCAGCGATATCGAGATTCATGCCAAGGAGATCCTGCTGCTGCGGGATCGGCTCAACCACATCCTCGCCCAACACACCGGGCAGGACATCGAAACCATTGAAAGAGACACCGAAAGGGACAACTTCATGAGTTCCGAACAGTCCCGGGAATACGGCCTGATCGACGAGGTACTGGACAGACGCCCCGGAGTTGAGGCCAAATAGGGGCGCGACAAAATCGAATCGAGCCGCCATTTGACTGAATAGCAATGGAAACAGCCGAATCAAAACGCCGATACCGGCGCCGCCAGGCGGCGGGGAGAGAATATGAGTAGCAGCAACAGCCGTGGAGATGACGGCAAACTCCTGTATTGTTCCTTTTGCGGGAAGAGCCAGCACGAGGTGCGCAAACTGATCGCCGGTCCCTCGGTGTTCATCTGTGACGAGTGCGTCGAACTGTGCAACGACATTATCCGCGAGGAGATGCAGGAAACCCCCGGCGAGTCTTCGGGCAAACTGCCCCGCCCCCAGGAGATCTACGACCTGCTCGATCAGTACGTGATCGGTCAGGCGCGGGCCAAAAAGGTACTGTCGGTAGCGGTCTACAACCACTACAAGAGACTGGAATCAAATGGCGGCGATGACGAGATCGAGATCGCCAAGAGCAACATCCTGCTGATCGGTCCCACCGGTTCGGGCAAGACCCTGCTCGCCGAGACCCTCGCGCGCATGCTCAATGTCCCCTTCACCATCGCCGACGCCACCACCCTCACCGAGGCGGGTTACGTGGGCGAGGACGTGGAGAACATCATCCAGAAATTGTTGCAAAAGTGCGACTACGATGTGGAGAAGGCCCAGACCGGCATCGTCTACATCGACGAGATCGACAAGATCTCGCGCAAGTCGGACAACCCCTCCATCACCCGCGACGTCTCCGGCGAAGGCGTCCAGCAGGCGCTGCTCAAGCTGATCGAGGGTACCGTCGCCTCGGTGCCGCCCCAGGGCGGACGCAAGCACCCGCAACAGGAGTTCCTGATGGTGAATACCGCCAACATCCTGTTCATCGTCGGCGGCGCCTTCGCCGGCCTCGACAAGGTGATCCGCAATCGCTCCGAAAAGGGCGGCATCGGCTTCTCCGCCGAGGTCCGCAGCAAGGACGAAAGCCGCAGCGTCGGCGAGGTATTGAGCGAGGTGGAAGCCGAGGACCTGATTCGCTACGGTCTGATCCCGGAGTTCGTCGGTCGCCTGCCGGTGATCGCCACCCTGGAGGAGCTGGATGAAGAGGCGCTGATCCAGATCCTGCGCGAACCCAAGAACGCCCTCACCAAACAGTACGGCAAGCTGTTCGACATGGAAGGGGTGGAACTGGAGTTCCGGGAAGACGCCCTGCGCGCCATCGCCACCAAGGCGCTCGAACGCAAGACCGGCGCCCGTGGCCTGCGCACCATCATGGAGCAGGTGCTGCTCGACACCATGTACGACCTCCCCTCGATGGAGAATGTCGGCAAGGTGGTGGTCGACGAATCGGTCATCAGTGGCGAAAACGCCCCCTATATCATCTATGAAGGCGGCGAAAAGCAGCTTGCCGCATCCGACTGAAGACGGCCCGGGGCGACGCCGTGACGCTCGCCCCGACCGCCCATGCACCTCGCTGCTCGATCAGAAAAGGCGCTTTCCTGATCACTGCCGCGCCTCCGCGCCGATCGCGCCCCTTGAATTCCCCCCGCGCGGGCCGCAATGTCCGGTTATGGGCGCCAGCAAGACGCCCCTTTCCCGAAATCTCACCCAGCCAGCCATGATCAGCGCCGCGACATCGCAACTCGTCGCGACCCTACATGCCCCAGCAAGCCAATAGGCAGGAGGATCCGAAATGGGTCACAAAGCTGTTTTCAATCCCGGTGCAGGCGTCCCTGACGCGGTACTACCGGTACTGCCATTGCGCGACGTGGTGGTCTATCCTCACATGGTCATCCCCCTGTTCGTGGGACGCGAGAAGTCGATCAAGGCCCTCGACGCGGCGATGCGGGAAGACAAGCAGATCCTGCTGCTGGCCCAGCGCAGCGCGGAGGTCGACGACCCCGCCGAAAAGGATCTCTTCGCGGTCGGCGCCCTCGCCACCATCCTGCAAATGCTCAAGCTGCCCGACGGTACCGTCAAGGTGCTGGTGGAGGGTGGTTCGCGGGCCGAGCTGGTGCGCTTCGTGGAAGGGGAAGAGTTCTTCAGCGCCGAGATCGAGCCCATGGTCGAGGCGATGATCGAGAGCGATCGCGAGACCGAGGTGCTGATCCGCTCCGCCACCTCCCTCTTCGATCAGTACGTCAAGCTCAACAAGAAGGTACCGCCGGAGGTGCTCACCTCCCTCTCCAGCATCGACGAACCGAGCCGTCTGGCCGACACCATGGCCGCCCACATGGCCCTCAAGCTGGATGAGAAGCAGAAGGTGCTGGAGATCGTCGACGTGCGCGCCCGCCTGGAACACCTGATGGGGCTGATGGAGGGCGAGAACGACATCCTCAAGATGGAGAAGCGCATCCGCGGTCGCGTCAAGCGCCAGATGGAGAAGAACCAGCGCGAGTATTACCTCAACGAGCAGATGAAGGCGATCCAGAAGGAGCTGGGCGAACTCGACGACGTCCCCAACGAGATCGAGGACCTGCAAAACCGCATCGACAAGGCCGGCATGAGCAAGGAGGCCAAGGAGAAGGCCAACAGCGAGCTCAACAAGCTCAAATTGATGTCGCCGATGTCCGCCGAGGCGACGGTGGTGCGCAACTATATCGAGACCCTCGCCGGCGTGCCCTGGAACAAGCGCAGCCGCATCCGCAACGACCTGGCCGCCGCCGATGAGGTGCTCGAAAAGGACCACTACGGCCTGGAGAAGGTCAAGGAACGCATCATCGAATACCTGGCGGTGCAGCAGCGGGTGCGCAAGCTCAAGGGACCGATCCTGTGCCTGGTCGGCCCCCCCGGGGTCGGCAAGACCTCGGTCGGCCAATCCATCGCCCGCGCCACCAACCGCAAGTTCGTGCGCATGGCCCTCGGCGGGGTGCGCGACGAGGCGGAGATCCGTGGCCACCGCCGCACCTACATCGGGGCGCTGCCGGGCAAGATCATCCAAAACCTGTCCAAGGCCGGAACCCGCAACCCTCTGTTTCTGCTTGATGAAATCGACAAGATGGCGATGGACTTCCGGGGCGACCCGGCGTCCGCGCTGCTTGAAGTGCTGGACCCGGAACAGAACCACACCTTCGGCGACCACTACCTGGAGGTGGACTTCGACCTCTCCGAGGTGATGTTCGTGGCCACCGCCAACAGCCTCAACATCCCGCCCGCGCTGCTCGACCGCATGGAGGTGATCCACCTCTCGGGCTACACCGAGGATGAGAAGGTCAACATCGCTACCCGCTATCTCGTCCCCAAGCAGATGGAGAAGAACGGGGTCAAAAAGAAGGAGCTGCAGATCCGCGAATCGACGATTCGTGACATCATTCGCTATTACACCCGCGAGGCTGGGGTGCGTAACCTGGAGCGGGAGATCTCCAAGATCGCGCGCAAGGTGATTCGCGACGTGCTGCTCAAGAAGACGGACAAGACCACCACCGTCACCCCCGCGCGCCTGGAGCACTATCTGGGCGTCAAGCGCTTCCGCTTCGGTCGCGCCGAAGAGCGGGATCAGGTGGGACAGGTGACCGGCCTGGCCTGGACCGAGGTGGGCGGCGAACTGCTGCGCATCGAGGCCGCGCTGATCCCCGGCAAGGGCCGCCTGAGCCACACCGGCAAGCTCGGCGAGGTGATGCAGGAGTCGATTCAGGCCGCCATGACCGTGGTGCGCAGTCGCGCCGACGTACTCGGCCTGCAACCCGACTTCCACGAAAAGAACGACATTCACGTCCACGTCCCCGAGGGCGCCACGCCAAAGGACGGCCCCAGCGCGGGCATCGGCATGTGCACCGCGATCGTCTCCGCCCTCACCCACATCCCGGTACGCGCCGATGTGGCGATGACCGGCGAGATCACCCTGCGCGGCGAGGTGCTGCCCATCGGCGGTCTCAAGGAGAAGCTGCTGGCGGCCCATCGCGGCGGCATCACCACCGTCATCATCCCCGAGGAGAACGAGCGCAACCTGGTGGACATCCCCAAGAATATCAAGCAGAGTCTGGATATTCGACCGGTACGCTGGATCGACGAGGTGCTGGCGCTGGCGCTGGCCGATACCCCTCACCCCCTCGACCATGAAGAGGAGGCGCCGATAGAGGCCGGCGAGAAGGAGAAGAAACCGAGCGAAGAGACCAAGGACCCGGCGCGCCATCACTAAGGCGGTTCAATCCGTCACCTGAAAAAAACCGCTTGCACTTTTCCGCCGGTGCCATATAATTCCGCCTCCTCTTGATCGAGGGTCCCCGGCGGGGAGTTGTAGAGAAAGATGCAAGCGGTTTCGCCGAATGGTCGCTTTGGATAACGGTTCAAAACGCTGACAAGCGCTTCCTTGACACCAACCAGAGCCGCCGGTATAAATGTTCGCGGTGCATAACCGGGAAGGCAGCCGAAAATCGGAATACAATTCGCGCCACCAAGCTAAAGGTGCCTTTTAATCCAGAGGAGAATATCGAATGAACAAGACGGAATTGGTCGCAGCCATGGCCGAATCGGCCGAGATTTCCAAGGCCGACGCGGGTCGCGCCCTTGACGCCATGGTCGAAGCGGTCACCGAGGCCCTCAAAAAGGGTGACCAGGTGTCACTGATCGGCTTCGGTTCCTTCATGGTCAAGGAGCGGGGCGCCCGCACCGGTCGCAATCCGCGCACCGGCGAGACCATTGAGATCAAGGCCAGCAAGACACCTTCATTCAAAGCTGGCAAAGCGCTCAAGGATGCGGTAAACTAGTCCGCCTTGATTGGGGTGCTTAGCTCAGCTGGGAGAGCATCGCCCTTACAAGGCGAGGGTCGCAGGTTCGATCCCTGCAGCACCCACCAGGTTCTAGGAGTGGTAGTTCAGTTGGTTAGAATACCGGCCTGTCACGCCGGGGGTCGCGGGTTCGAGTCCCGTCCACTCCGCCACTAACCAAGCCAAACGGGGTATCCTTGTGATACCCCGTTTGTCTTTGTGTCCTACAAAAACACGCAGCACGTTGGAATAGACCCATGCTTCAATCCATCAGGGATCGCGCCCAAGGCTGGATCGCTTGGCTCATCGTCATCCTCATCTCCATCCCATTCGCCCTGTGGGGCATCCAGGAGTACCTGGGGGTCGGATCCGAGCCGGTCGTCGCCAAGGTAAACAACACCGAAATCACCGAAAGGGCCTTCGAAGGGCGCTACCGTGACTATCGCGCGCAACTGCGCCAGCGCCTGGGCGACGCCTATCGCCCCGACCTGTTCGACGAGACCATGCTTCGCCAGGAGACCCTGGAATCCATGGTGCGTGACGAGCTGGTCGTGCAAAAGGCGGACGAGCTTGGCATGAAGGCCGGCGACGCCCTGGTGCGCGCCGAGATCGCTCGCATCCCGGTCTTTCAGGTCAACGGTCGTTTCAGCATGGAGGCCTACGAGCGCACCCTCCGCTCCCAGGGCCTCTCCCCCCAGGGCTTCGAGGAACGCATGTATCGCGGCCTGATCAGCGACCAATTGGAGAACGCCATCTCCGGCACCGCCTGGGTCACCGATCAGGAGCTGGCCGAAAGCCTGCGCCTGCGCGGCCAACAGCGCAGCTTCGCCTATCTGACCATTCCCGCCTCCGCGCACATCCCGGAAGATCCGCCCAGCGACGATGCGATCCAGGCCTATTACGATGAGCACACCCAGGACTTTATCGCCCCCGAGCAGGTAAAGGTCGGCTACATCGAACTCGACCGCGCCGCCATCGCCGACACCCTGGAGGCGGACGAGACGACCCTGCGCGCCTACTATGAGCAGCACAAGCAGAATTACACCACCCCCGAGCGCCGCCGCGCCTCCCACATCCTCTTCCTCGCCGAAGAGGGCGCCGACGAGGCCCAGATCGAAGATGCCCTCAAGCAGGCCCAGGCCGCCCGTGAGCGTATCCTGACCGGCGAGGATTTCGGCGAAGTCGCCAAGGCGCTCTCCCAGGATCCCGGCTCCGCCCAGCAGGGCGGCGACCTCGGCTTCTTCGGGCGTGACGTGATGGACCCCGCCTTCGAGGGAGCCGCCTTCGCCCTCGAAGAGGGCGCCGTCAGCGAGCCGGTGCGCTCCGTCTTCGGCTACCACATCATCCAGGTCACCGGCATCCAGCCAGCGGGCGGCAAATCCTTCGAGGAGGCCCGCCCCGAAGTCGAGGAGGCCCACCTGCGCGCCGAGGCGGAACGGGTCTACTACGACTACGCCGAGCGCCTCGCCGACCTGGCCTACGAAGAGCCCACCACCCTGCTCCCCGCCGCCGACGCGCTGGGCATCGAAATCCAGCACAGCGACTGGATCCCCCGCCAGGGCGCCAGCGGCCTGTTCCGCAACCCCAAATTGACCGCCGCCGCCTTCAGTGACGACGTGCTCTACCAGGGCAATAACAGCGAACTGGTCGAGATCACCCCCGAGCACTCGGTGGTGCTGCGGGTGCTGGAACACAAGGAGGCTTCCACCAGACCCCTGGAAGAGGTCAGGGATCAGATCATCGCCACCCTGCGACAACAGCAGGCCGCCGCCAAGGCGAAAGAACGCGGCGAGACGCAACTGGCCAGCCTCAATGAGGGCGGCACCACCCTCGCGGAGATCGCCGAGAGCCTGGAACTGGAGCTCACCAACAAGGATCTGGTCGAGCGCAACGCCGCGGGCGGTCGCGAGATCGCCAACGCCGTCTTCCGCATGGCCGCCCCCGCAGGGGATGAGAGCCGCTACCAGGGCCTGGCCAGCGCCAACGGCGACTACCTCCTCATCGCCCTTTCCGAGGTCAAGGATGGCGACATCAGCCAGCTCGACGACAACGAGAAGGAGCAGTTAAAACGTTCGCTGGCCGCCAGCATGGGCCGTGCCGAATACCAGCACATGCTGGATAACCTGCGCAGCGAGGCCAAGGTCGAGATTCGCCTCAAGGCGAGCCAGGACCCACGCTGATTCATCACCGCCTCCAAGAGGAGCGCCAGTCCTTCAAGGACTGGCGCTCCTTACTCCTGAGTTCGTCGCATCTACCGGGGAATCGCCAGACCAACGAACCCCATGAATCAATCCGACCCACCCCGCCCTTTCGACCCCAAGGCCTTCCTCAAGACCCTGACCAGCCGCCCCGGCGTGTATCGCATGTTCGACGCGGAGGGCAAAATCCTCTATGTGGGCAAGGCGAAGGACCTCAAGCGCCGCGTCAGCAGCTACTTCAGCCGCTCCCTCAACGGCCGCACCCAATTAATGGCGTCGAAGATCCGCGACATCCAGGTGACGGTGACCCACACCGAATCCGAGGCGCTGATCCTCGAAAACACCCTGATCAAGGAGCTCAAGCCCCGCTACAACGTGCTGCTGCGGGACGACAAGAGCTACCCCTACATCTTCCTCTCCGCCGACGCCTTTCCGCGCCTCGCCTTTCATCGCGGCGCGAAAAAGGAGAAGGGGCGCTACTTCGGCCCCTACCCCAACATGGGCTCCACCCGCGAGACCTTGCAACTGCTGCAAAAGCTCTTCCCGGTGCGCCAGTGCGAAGATACCTTCTTCCGCAACCGTTCCCGCCCCTGCCTGCAATACCAGATCAAGCGCTGCACCGCGCCCTGCGTCGACTATGTCACCCAGGAGGAGTACGCCCGCGACGTCCGGGACGCGGTGCGCTTTCTGGAGGGCAAGGCGGGCGAGGTGGTCGACGGGCTGGCGGCGCGCATGGAACAGGCCTCGGAACGATTGGCGTTCGAGGAGGCGGCCCATTACCGGGACCAGATCATCCGCCTGCGCAAGATCCAGGAGCGGCAGTACGTCAGCGGCGAAAAGGGCGACCTGGATATCGTCGCCTGCGCCCTTCAGCAGGAGACCGCCTGCGTCCAGGTCTTCTTCATCCGCGACGGTCGCAACCTGGGCAACAAGGTCTACTTCCCGCGCTTTCCCGCCGGCGAAGAGCCAGACAACATCATCGCCGCCTTCCTCGGCCAATACTACCTGGGGCGCGCCATCCCCAAGCAGATCCTGGTCAGCCCCGAGCCCGCCGGGCGCGAGGTGCTGGAGGAGGCCTTCTCCCAAGAGGCGGGCCACGCCGTGCGCCTGCTCATCAGCGTGCGTAGCGAGCGGGCGCGCTGGCTGGCGATGGCTCAGGAGAACGCCCGCATCGCCCTGGAGTCCCGTCTCGCCAGCCGCGCCGGCATCCAGGCCCGCTACGAGGCGCTGCAAGAGGCCTTTGGCCTGGATGAGCCGCCGTCACGCATGGAGTGTTTCGACATCAGCCACACCATGGGCGAGGCGACGGTGGCCTCCTGCGTGGTCTTCAATCAGGAAGGCCCGCTCAAGTCCGACTATCGCCGCTTCAACATCAAGGACATCACCCCCGGCGACGACTACGCCGCCATGGAACAGGCCCTGAGTCGCCGCTACACCCGCATCCAGTCCGGCGACGGGGTGCTGCCCGACATCCTCTTCATCGACGGCGGCAAGGGCCAGCTCTCATCGGCGGCCAGGATCCTCGCCGAACTGGCGGTGAGCGGGGTGATACTGGTGGGAATCGCCAAGGGACCTACAAGAAAACCGGGATTGGAACAACTCTTCTTGTATGGTAACGATGCGGCGATTATACTTTCCAAGGATTCCCCCGCCCTGCACCTGATTCAGCGGATTCGCGACGAGGCCCACCGCTTCGCCATCACCGGGCATCGCAAACGACGCGACAAGGAACGTAAAAGCTCCTCGCTGGAGGAGATCCCCGGCGTCGGCCCGACCCGTCGCCGACGTCTGCTGACCCGCTTCGGCGGGCTGCAAGGGGTCACGCGGGCGGGAATCGAGGACCTGTGCCAGGTCGACGGCATCAATCGCAGCCTGGCGGAGAAGATCTATCACACCTTTCACGGCAGCGAGTAACCGAGGGTCGGATGCAGTTAACCATACCCAACCAACTCACCCTGCTGCGCATCGCGCTGATCCCGGTGTTCATCGGCGTCTTTTACATCGACCACCCCTGGTCGCATGTCATCGCCACCGCCCTGTTCGGCCTCGCCGCCATCACCGACTGGCTCGACGGCTACCTGGCCCGCAAATGGGGCCAGCTCTCCCCCTTCGGCGCCTTTCTCGACCCGGTCGCCGACAAGCTGATGGTCGCCGCCGCGCTGGTGATGCTGGTCGCCGCCCACCCAGGGCCGGAGCTGGCGATACCCGCCATCATCATCATCGGCCGCGAGATCACCATCTCCGCCCTGCGCGAATGGATGGCGGAACTGGGCGCCCGCGCCACCGTCGCCGTCTCCATGGTCGGCAAGCTCAAGACCACCGCCCAAATGGCCTCGATCCTGCTCCTGATCTTCGAATACCCCCTGCTCGGCCTGCCCATCTACCAGATCGGCTTCCTCCTGCTCTACGTCGCCGCCATCCTCACCCTGTGGTCGATGGTGGTCTACCTAATCGCCGCCTGGCCCATCCTCTCGGGCGAGGAGGAACCCAGCCAAAACGGGTCAAATAGACAGGATTAACAGGATTTTCAGGATAAACGGGATGTTTCAGCTGGCTCCCACGCGCCGAGGCTGTGAGAGTATTCCGTTTTTCTCCCTCTCCCTCGGGGAGAGGGGCTTTTTAGCTGGCTCCCACGCGCCGCGTGGGAACCTCTCTCCGGCGCGCTGCGCCGTACCGCGATCATTCCGCACACTCCGCAGCCCCCTCAAGCCTCACCTCACCCCTCACCCCTCACCCCTCCAACCTCAAGAATGCAACCGATTCACCGCCCGCTGCCAACTCCCCTCCAGCAACTCCGGCAACACCCCCGTCGAGCGCTCGATGGAGTCCTCGATCGCCCGGGCATCGTCCCGCCCCGGTGCCTTGAGCACGTAATCCACCACCTGATTGCGATCGCCGGGATGGCCGATGCCGATACGCAGGCGCGCGAAGTCCGCCTTACCCAGGTGGGCGAGGATGTCACGCAGGCCGTTGTGGCCACCGTGCCCGCCGCCCTTCTTCAGCTTCACCGTCCCGGGTTCGAAATCCAGCTCATCATGGGCGACCAGGATCTCCCCCGCTTCGATGCGATAGTAATCCATCAGCGCCCGCACCGCCGCGCCGCTGCGGTTCATGAAGGTCTCCGGCTTCAGCAGCCAGCACTCCCTCGCCCCCAGATGGACACGGCAGGCCAGACCATGGAACTTGCCCTCCTGACGAAACGCCCCGCCATGCAGACGCTCCAGCCGATCGACAAACCAGAAGCCGGCGTTATGGCGGGTATCATTATACTTCGGACCGGGATTACCGAGCCCGACGATCAAACGAATGGGGGTTTCATTCTTGCTCATAAGCGACCGTGAGAGATCTGCTGAAAACCTTGGCGCGACAATACCCAAGCGCCGAAAACGGCCCTGCATTCTACCACAACACCGCAAATGACGCGGCGTATGCCCCTTCGCCGGACCGGAACCCACACTAGGTGCAGGTTGTTCATCATCAAACAATAGGCATGACAGTGCCCGTTGCAACCGCCCCACCTCCTCCGCCAGAACGGCGAGAAAAATTTTCCGATCCTCATCATCCTCGAAGATCGCCTCTCGCCGATCCCTTCGGGAGGTGACGTGGTACAAGGCGCCGGCGAATTCCATGCGTAGGGGGCTGGCCATGTGTTTCGATATAGTCGCATTATTAGTATTGTATAATGCGAGGCCTGACCCCTTCCGGTGCTTGCTTGTCTATCGTCCGCTGATTACACTTCTACCCATGTTCACGATCAAGCAAACCCCCGAGTTCGCTGAGTGGCTTAAGAGCATCAAAGACGGCATGACAAGGCGACGCTTGGCTACGGCCTGCGCAAGGCTTCGCTGGGTAATCTGGGCGACGTCAAACCCGTTGGCGGGGGCGTCTTCGAGATGCGCGAATTCTTCGGACCTGGATGGCGTCTCTACTACACCCAACGCGACGATGTTTTGATCGTGATGCTGGGTGGTGGTGACAAATCGACCCACTGGCTTCCAGTTCGAACCAGGCCTCTATGCCCTTCTCTTCCACCTTCTTCGCCACCTCGCTGGCCTTGTGGATGAAGAGGGTGATGGGCACGCCCCAGGTACGCTGGCGGGAGATGCACCAGTCGGGACGGTTTTCGACCATGCCCTGGATGCGCGCCTTGCCCCAGTCGGGCATCCACTTGACCTGATTGATCTCGCGCAGCGCCGATTGGCGCAGGCCGTTGGTCTCCATGCCGATGAACCACTGGGGGGTGGCGCGGAAGATGATGGGGGTCTTGTGGCGCCAGCAGCAGGGGTAGCTGTGGTTGAGGCGGGCCTCCTGGACCAGCTTGCCCCGGGACTTGAGTACGTCGATCACCTTTTCGTTGGCGGAGAAGACGTGCTGGCCTTCGAACATGGGCGTGCCTTCGACGAAGCAGCCGTTGCCGCCGACGGGGTTGTCCACCGGAATGTCGTAGCGCTGGCCGACGATGTAATCGTCGAGACCGTGGCCGGGGGCGGTGTGCACCGCGCCGGTACCGGCGTCGAGGGTGACGTGTTCGCCGAGTATGATGGGCACCTGACGATCATAGAAGGGGTGTTGCAGCTTGAGCCGTTCGAAGGCGTCGCCGCGCCCGTAGGCGATGACCCGATGGTGTTCGATGCCCCAGCGGTCCATGGTCTCCTTGAGCAGCCCTTCGGCGACGATCAGCCGCTCCTTCTGGTGGGGCGCCTCGGTCTGGACCACCGCGTACTCCAGCTCCGGGTTGAAGGCGACCGCCTGGTTGGCGGGCAGGGTCCAGGGGGTGGTGGTCCAGATGACCACGGAGAGCGGCCCTTCGCCATGGCCGTTGGGGATGGCGTGGCAGCGGGCGAACAGGGCCTCTTCGTCCAGCACCTCGAAACGCACGTCGATGGCGAAGGAGTCCTTGTCGCGATACTCCACCTCGGCCTCGGCCAGGGCCGAGCCGCAGTCGCTGCACCAGTGCACCGGCTTGAAGCCCTTGTGCAGATGGCCGTTGGCGGCGATCTTGCCCAGCGAGCGGATGATGTCCGCCTCCTGTTGGAAGTTCATGGTGAGACCTGATTAGTAAGATGCTCCAGTTGAACGATGCCCACCGGGCTTTCTCGTTTTCTCGTTGTCGGGATAGAAATACGGCG
>JAABSM010000040.1 GCA_011390365.1 Gammaproteobacteria bacterium | reverse complement strand
AGCAGCGGCGTGGGATCCTCGGAGAGGTCGTAGACGATGACGCCATTGGGGTTGGTGGGGTGTTTCGCCAGTGGCGCGACCATGGCGATGCAGCCCCGGCTGGAAGGGTACATGGAGGAGACGTGCAGCACCGGCGCCATCGCCCCGATCTTGAGCATCGCCGCGATCTGATGTTTGCCGCGGTTGCTGAAGGCGAAGTCGAACAGCCGCGGCTGGCGCTCCTTGATCAGTCCGGCGACGGCGATGGTGGCGTAGACGTCGGCGAGGGCGTCGTGGGCGCCTTCGTGGGCGATGCCGTTGGCGCGGGTGAGATCTTCCAGGCGGAAGCTGGTGACGCCGCTGTCGTGCTTGGGCCACTCGATTCCCTCTGGACGCAGGGCGTGGGTGAGGCGCACCATGTCGATGATGTCCCAGCGCGAGTTGCCATTCCGCCACTCCCGGGCGTAGGGGTCGTAGAAGTTGCGGTAGAGTCCGTAACGGGTGAATTCGTCGTCGAAGCGCAGGGAGTTGTAGCCCAGGGCGCAGGTGTCGGGCTGGGCGAACTCGGCGTGAATGGCGGCGAAGAATTCGGCCTCGCATATACCGTCCCGGCGCGCCTGCTGGGGCGTGATGCCGGTGACCAGGCAGGCCTCGGGGTGGGGTAGGATGTCGTCGCTGGGGGCGCTGAAGAGCACCAAAGGCTTGCCGATCGGCTTCAGCTCCGCGTCGGTGCGCTGGCCAGCGAACTGACAAGGGCGGTCCCAGCGGGGATTCGCGCCCCAGGTTTCGTAGTCGTGCCAATAGAAGGAAAAGCTCATGATGGGAGGGTTTCTTGAGGCTCAAAGATGGGTCGGATTATAACGGGTGATTGAATCCCGGGGCCAATCGTACTATAAAGGCCGGTTTATCCAGAGCGGCAACCGGAAGGGCCGATGATTCACTTCGACAAAGTCAGCAAGCGATTCCCGGGCGGGCAGGAGGGGCTGAGCGATATCAGCTTCTTCGTCGACCATGGCGAGATGGTCTTCGTTACCGGTCACTCGGGAGCGGGCAAGAGCACCCTGCTGCGCATTGTCGGCCTGCTGGAGTATTGCAGCAAGGGGGATGTGCGGGTCGGCGGCTATGACCTGTCGGCCATCACCCGCATTCAGGTTCCCTACTATCGCCGCAAGGTGGGGATGATCTTTCAGGATCACCGCCTGCTCCATGATCGCACCGTCTTTGACAACGTCGCCATGCCGCTGGTGGTCTCCGGCGCCCACCACAGCGACATCGGCAAGCGCACCCGCGCCGCCCTCGACAAGGTGGGGCTGCTCTCCAAGGAGCGCTTTCCGCCGGGGGTGCTCTCCGCCGGCGAACAGCAGCGGGTCGGCATCGCCCGCGCCATCGTCGCCCGTCCGCCGCTGCTGCTGGCGGACGAGCCGACCGGCAACCTCGATCCGGCGCTGTCGCTGGAGATCATGCACCTGTTCGAGGAGTTCAATCGGGTGGGGGTGACGCTGCTGATCGCCAGTCATGATCGGGATCTGATTCGCACCATGAATAAACGCGTGATCTCCCTCAACGAAGGGCGCATGCTGGCGGACTCGGCGGCTTCGCGGGGAACACCGGAGGAGGTGAATGATGGCGCGTCGTAGCACCCGCGGCGAGGCGCGCCACGCCTCCCCCTTCAGCGTCTGGTTGATGCGCCACGCCCAGACCTTTCTCGCCAGCCTGGGCCGCCTCAGCAACGCCCCCTTCGCGACCCTGCTCACCTCGGCGGTGATCGGCGTCGCCCTGGCGCTGCCCATGGGCATGTACGTGATCCTTAACGGCGTCAACCACCTGGCCGATGACTGGGAGGTCTCCGCCGGCATCACCGTGTTCCTGAAAAAGGGGGTGGAAGAGCGCCGCGCCACCGAACTCGCCGCCTCGCTGCGCTCCCGTCCCGGCATCGTCGATGTCACCCTGATCTCCGCCGACGCCGCGCTGGAGGAGTTCCGCCGGCATAGCGGGCTGCGCGATGCCCTGGATATCCTCGAAGAGAATCCGCTGCCGACGGTGATCGTGCTGGAGCCGCTGGTCACCGCCGGCGGCGACGCGGTGGAGAGTCTGGTGGATGAGCTTCGCTTCATGCCCGAGGCGGAGACGGTGCAGCTCGACCTGATCTGGCTCAAGCGCTTTCGCGCCCTCACCCAGATCGCCCATCGCGCCACGATGGTGCTGATCATCCTCTTCGCGCTGGCGGTGATCCTGATCACCGGTAATACCATTCGGCTGGAGATCCGCAATCGCAGCGCCGAGATCGAGGTGATCAAGACGGTGGGCGGCACCGACGCCTTCATTCGCCGACCGTTTCTCTACAACGGCCTCATCTACGGCCTGCTCGGCGGCCTCATTGCCTGGCTGCTCATTGGCCTGGCCCTTCACTCCCTGGCCGGGGCGGTCGATCATCTGGCGATGCTCTATGACAGTGAGATTCGCATGCCCGCCATGGGCGTGGGCGACGTGCTGACGCTGCTCGGGGGCAGTACCTTCCTGGGGCTGGTGGGGTCGTGGATGGTGGTGGGGCGGCACATTCGCGCCATTGAGCCGACCTGAGGCGATTGCGGGATGGGCGTCGTAAAGCCGCGTTTTCCCGCCGCGACCTGGATGGTAACGAAAAGCCTTGGGCGGTCCTTGTCAGGGGCTTGCTTTTTGATTATAATGCCCGGCTTTTCCCGTCATCGTCGCCGCGGGCAGGGCCGGCGAGACAGTAAATTCGAACAGTTTTTTCATCGAGGCCATCATGAAAGCGGATATTCATCCCGAGTACAGCGATATTAAGGTGATTTGCAGCTGCGGCAACGAGTTCGCGACCCGTTCCACGCTCGGCGAAGATCTCCATGTGGAAGTCTGCTCCGGCTGCCACCCCTTCTATACCGGTAAGCAGAAGCTGGTGGACACCGCCGGCCGCGTCGACAAGTTCCGCAAGCGCTATCGTCGCAAGGGCTGATCGGGATCCTTCAGGGATACGGGAAAAGGCGCACACAGCGCCTTTTTCTTTGTGCGCCGAGCGCCCGCAATGGGCGGCTCGGCATAGTCGCTAATCAATCTTTTTAGTTCGAGGGCAAACATGGCTGGTCATAGCAAATGGGCCAACATCAAGCACAAGAAGGCGGCCAACGACAAGAAACGGGGCAAGATCTGGACCAAGCTGCTGCGTGAGGTCACCGTGGCGGCCAAGGAAGGGGGCGGCGATATCGACGCCAACCCGCGGATGCGTCTGGCGGTGGACAAGGCCAATGCGGCCAACGTGCCCAAGGATACCATTGAGCGCGCCATCAAGCGCGGCGCCGGCGGCGAGGATACCGACAACTACGACGAGATCCGCTACGAAGGCTACGGCGCCGGCGGCACCGCGGTGATGGTCGACTGTCTGACCGATAACCGCAATCGCACCGCCTCCGAGGTCCGCCACGCCTTCACCAAGCATGGCGGCAACCTGGGCACCGACGGCTCCGTCGCCTACATGTTCTCCAAGCGAGGCATCATCAGCTTCGCCCCGGGCAAGGACGAAGACGCGATCATGGAAGCGGCGCTGGAAGCGGGCGCGGAAGATGTGCTCACGAGCGAAGATGGCTCCATCGACGTCATCACCACCCCGGAAGAGTTCGAGACGGTCAAGAACGGCATGATCGAAGCCGGCCACGAGCCGGACAACGCTGAGGTTACCTTTGATGCCGAGACCAAGTCCGAGCTCGACCTCGAGACCGCCGAAAAGCTCATGAAGATGATCGACGCCCTGGAAGATCTGGACGACGTTCAGGATGTCTATACCAACGCCGACATCTCCGACGAGATCATGGAGCAGTTGGAATGATCGCCATTTTTCAACTGAAAAAATAACCACAGAGGGCACAGAGTACACAGAGGAATTCAAAGTAATTCTCCGTGGGCTCTGTGCCCTCTGTGGTTTTTCCTGAATATGCGGAGCCCGAAAACCCTGACATGCGACGCATCATCGGCATCGACCCGGGCTCCCGCATCACCGGCTACGGCATCATCAATAGCGACGGCGTCAATAGCCGCTTGGTCGTCGGCGGCGTCATCAAGACCCGCGAACCCCACCTTCCCCAGCGCCTGGGTGAGATCTTCACCGGTCTCAAGTCCATCGTCGAAGCGTACCAGCCCCAGGAGATGGCGGTGGAGGAGGTCTTCATGGCCAAGAATCCATCCTCCGCCCTCAAGCTCGGCCAGGCCCGCGGCGCGGCGGTCTGCGCCGGCGTCGAATACGGCATGGCGATTTATGAGTACAGCACCCGCTCGGTCAAGCAGGCGGTGGTGGGCAAGGGCGGCGCGGACAAGGATCAGGTTCAGTACATGGTGAAACTGCTGCTCAACATGGGCTATGATCCCAGCGCGGACGAGGCCGACGCCCTGGCGGTGGCCCTCGCCCACGCCCATGTGATTCGCATGGAGCGGAATCTGGGTCTCAAATAGCCGCGGCGACAGGGATCGCCCTTGAGATGGATTTGGCTCCCCAGCGCTGAATTTTTTAGACAGGATTAACGGGATTTACAGGATGGACGGGAAGAGTGGCGTTTATCCGTTCCACATTCAACTATCTGCGAAAATCTGCGTCAATCCGCGGTTCAACTATCGAATCAACGGTCCGCATAACGAAGGAGAAGGGGATGATCGGTCGACTCAGCGGAAAGATCGTCTACAAGCGCCCGCCGGCGTTGATGCTGGATGTTAACGGCGTAGGCTACGAGATCGAAGCCCCCCTGTCGGTCTTCTTCGACCTGCCGGACGTGGGCGAAGCCGTCACCCTCCACACCCACCTGGCGGTGCGTGAGGACGCCCACGTCCTCTACGCCTTCGCCAGCGAGGGTGACAAGGCGCTGTTTCGCTCCCTGCTCAAGGTCAGCGGCATCGGCGCCAAGATGGCCCTCGCGATCCTCTCCGGCATGGGGGCGGACCAGTTCGCCCGCTGTGTTCAGGCCGAAGATAGCGCAAGCCTGGTACGCGTCCCCGGCATCGGCAAGAAGACCGCCCAACGTCTTATCGTCGAGATGCGCGACCGCCTCGATGCCCTCGATCTCTCCGACGTCGCCATCATGCCCGGCGCGACCTTCTCCTCGCCTCAGTCCGTACATCGCGCCCCATCCCCCGCCAGCGAAGCCGCCGACGCCCTCGTCGCTCTTGGTTACAAATCCCAGGACGCCACGCGCATGGTCAAGGCGGTGGAGGCGGAGGGGGCGACTTCCGAGGAACTCATTCGCGCGGCCTTGCGTAATGCCATGTGATCGGCGTTGAAGAATTTTGGACAGGATGGACGGGATTTGCAGGATGGACGGAATTGCTTTTTTGCTTTCATGGAGAACGCGGAGTGGCTTCTCCGCGCCTCCCGCGGCCTTGCGAGAGCCTTCTCTGTCTGGGACCTGAAGACGTTGGCGGTAAAATCATTCGAGATAGATGAATGCCTTGGGAAGCTGAGTGATAGGTTTCGTGGCATTTTCCGGGAACGATGCGCCGCTTTTCGAGGGTACGCCGACCGTTTTTGTTTCTGCATAGGGTGTGCCGTTGAGCGAGCGACAAGGCTTTTTATTCGACACATCCTATGCCGGTCCGCCGATTTCCGGGCTGCTCCGGAGTCAGGCGCATCAAGGGCGGGAACCTGGCGTGCCGCTACATATTGTGAGATACAAGGATCGCACGCCTCAACGCACCAGTCATCCCGGAAATCCTGTAAATCCCGTTAATCCTGTCTAAAAAATACTCTCCCAGGGAATCAAACCACCTCCAGCACCTTGCTCAGTCGATCCACGGGGATGATCTCGATCTCCATGTCGTGCTTCTTCGGCGCATTGGCGCGAGGCACGATCGCCTTCTTGAAGCCGTGCTTGGCGGCCTCCCGGAGTCGTTCCTGGCCGTTGGGCACGGGGCGGATCTCGCCGGCGAGGCCGACCTCGCCGAAGGCGATCAGTCCTTCCGGCAAAGGCTTGTCGCGGTAGCTGGAGATCACCGCCAGCAGCACCGGCAGGTCGGCGGCGGTTTCGCTGATGCGTACCCCGCCTACCACGTTGACGTAGACATCCTGACCGTACATGGGCACGCCGCCGTGGCGGTGGAGCACCGCCAGCAGCATGCTCAGGCGGTTCTGTTCCAGCCCCAGGGTGACCCGGCGTGGGTTGGCGAGGGGGCTTTCATCCACCAGCGATTGCACCTCCACTAGCAGCGGGCGGCTGCCCTCACGGGTCACCATCACCACGCTGCCGCTGATCGGGTCGGCGTGGCGGGAGAGGAAGATGGCGGAGGGGTTGCTCACCTCGCGCAGGCCGCGGTCGGTCATGGCGAATACGCCCAGCTCGTTGACCGCCCCGAAGCGATTCTTGATGGTGCGAATCAGGCGAAACTGACTGCCCGCCTCCCCCTCGAAATAGAGCACCGTATCCACCATGTGCTCCAGCACCCGCGGCCCCGCCAGCGCCCCCTCCTTGGTGACATGGCCCACCAGAAACACCGCCGTGCCGCTCTGCTTGGCGAAGCGCACCAGTTGCGCCGCCGACTCCCGCACCTGGGCCACCGAGCCGGGGGCGGATTGGAGCTGTTCGGTGTAGATGGTCTGAATCGAGTCGGCCACCATCACCCGCGGTCGTTCGACGGCGGCGGTGGCGATGATGGCCTCCACGTTGGTCTCCGCCAGCAGTCGCAGCCGTTCCCGGGGCAGGCCCAGGCGCTGGGCGCGCAGACTGATCTGTTCCGGCGACTCCTCGCCGCTGACGTAGAGATTACTCAACCCCCCCGCCAGTTGCGCCATGGTCTGAATCAGCAGGGTCGACTTGCCGATACCCGGATCACCGCCGATCAGCACCACCGAACCGGGCACCAACCCGCCGCCCAGCACCCGGTCCAGCTCGCCCATGCCGGTGGGGTGGCCATGCTGTTGCTCGGGTGAGATCTCTGACAGATTGCGGACTTCCGCGCGATTGGCGTTGCCAGCGTAGCCAGCGAAACGGCCCGAGCGGGGCGAGGCGGGGGCGGGCGGGGTCTCTTCGATGGTGTTCCATGCCCCGCAGTCGGGACATTGGCCGGCCCACTTGGGGAAGCGCCCGCCGCAACTGCCGCATACGAATTCGGATTTGTTTTTTGCCATGGATACTTCGGTTGCATCGTGGAGGGGTTGTCGCTCGATACTATCGGTTTTGCCGCCCGACAGGGAGTGGTCTTGGGGCATTTTATCCCGTTCTTGGCAACAAAGCTGGATATGGATGCAATCCGGGCGCCCTGGTCGGGACGCCCGTATCCGCTATACCCGCTTTTGATCCCTAATGCCCGGCGTGATCACCCCCGTCGCCTCCCATATCATGGTCCATCACCACCGTTTTCATCTCTATGATGCGGTAGACGTCGTCACGGCCCAGCTTGAGGGTGAAGTGGATGTGGTCGCCCGCCGCGACGCTTTCCAGGTCCACCCGGGCGGTGACCGGCAGGTCCATGGTCATCTCCGGCCAGTTGAGGGCGGGGATGGGGGCGTGGGTCAGGTTGACCATGCGGTTTTCGGCGTCGATGCTGTGCAGGGTGCCCATGCCCATGGCCTGATCGACGGAGGCCTGCATTGCGCCGTGGTCGTGGCTTTCGTGTCCGCCGTTGTCCATGGCGGTAGCCGGCGCGCCGATGAGCAGGGCGGCGAGGGCGAGGGGGATGAGTTTGATGGTCTTTTTCATGGTCGTTTCCTCTTGGGTTGGTTATGGCCACGGAGCCACCGGGAGCACGGAGTTTTCAATCGATTCATCTCTGTGTCCTCTGTGTTCTCTGTGGTAAATCAACGGACTTCCAGTTCATCCGTTTGGGTTTCGGCAGGGGTGCCTTTTGGCAGCAGACGCCCCTCCCAGATCAGATAGATCACCGGGATCACGATCAGCGTCATCACGGTGGTGCTGAGCATGCCGCCCACCATGGGCAGGGCGATGCGGCGCATCACGTCCGAGCCCGGGCCTTCGGTGAAGAAGATGGGCATCAGGCCGGCGATGATCACCGACACGGTCATCAGTTTCGGTCGCACCCGTAGCGCCGCGCCGGCCATGATGGCGGCGAACAGGCTCTTTCGGTCCGCGGGGGGCAGGTTGCGCACCTGCTGGTCGATGTAGAGCAGCATCACTACCGCCGTTTCCACGGCGATGCCGCCCAAGGCGATGAAGCCTACGGCGACGGCGACGGAGAGGTTGTAGCCGGCCAGGTAGACCGCCCACAGGCCGCCGATGAGGCCAAAGGGCAGGGCCAGCATCACCATCACCGTGCGGTCGAGGCGGCCGAAGTGGAGCATCAGCAGCACCAGGATGATCGCGGCGGCGGCGGGGATGGCGATCTTGAGGCGGGCGCGGGCCTCCAGCATCTGTTCGTACTGGCCGGACCAGGCGATGGCGTAGCCGGGGGGCAGCGGCACTTGTTCGGCCACCAGCCGGCGCGCCTCCTCCACATAGCCGCCGATGTCGCGGCCCTCGATATCCACGAACACCCAGCCGGTGAGGCGGGCGTCTTCGGACTTGATCATCGGTGGCCCCTCGGCGAATTCGATGGTGGCCAGTTCGCCGAGGGGGATGTGGGAGCCGCCGGGGGCGGGGACCAGGATCTCGCCCAGGTCCTGGATCGACTCGCGGAAGGGGCGGTCGTAGCGCAGCATGATGTTGTAGCGCTCCCGCCCCTGCACGCTCTCCGCCACCTTCATGCCGCCCAGGGCGGTTTGGATGATGGACTGAAACACGCCCAGGTCGATGTTGCGCCGCGCCAGCTCCTGGCGGTTGGGGGTGATCTCCAGGTACTTGCCGCCGCTGACCCGGTCGGCGAAGGCGCTGCGGGTGCCCTCGACACCCTTGACCGCCGCCTCCACGTCGAGGGCGATGCGGCCGATCTCCTCCAGGTCGGGGCCGGAGATCTTGATCCCCACCGGGGTTCGAATTCCGGTGGAGATCATGTCCATGCGGATCTTGATCGGATAGCCCCAGGAGTTGACCAGCCCCGGCAGCTTGACCCGCTGATCCAGCTCGTCGATCAGGTCGTCGATGGTCAGGCCGGGTCGCCACTCTTCCTTGGGCTTGAGGCGAACCCAGCTCTCGATCATGGATATGGGCGCGGGATCGGTGGCGGTGTCGGCCCGCCCCGCCTTGCCGAACACCTGCTCCACCTCGGGAATGGTGCGAATCAGGCGATTGGTCTGGGCCAGCACCTCCTTGGCCTTGCCCACCGAGACGCCGGGCAATGTGGTGGGCATGTAGAGCAGCTCGCCCTCGTAGAGCGCCGGCATGAACTCCGAGCCCAGCTTGCTCGCCGGGTACCAGAGACTGGCCACCGCGGCCACGGCGATCAACAGCGTCAGCCCGCTTAGCCGCATGGAGATGCGCAGGATCGGCTTGTAGAGGGCGACGAAGAAACGATTCAGGGGGTTCGCCTCCTCGCGGCGGATCTTGCCCCGAATCAGCCATAGCATCAGGATCGGCACGATGGTCACCGACAGCAGGGAGGCGAAGGCCATGGCGTAGGTCTTGGTATAGGCCAGGGGCGAGAAGAGGCGATAGCTCTCCCCGGTCAGGGCGAACACCGGCAGGAAGGAGACGGTAATAATTAGCAGGCTGAAGAAGAGCCCGGGTCCTACTTCTTTCGCCGATTGCAGGATCGCCGCATTGCGCACCCGCTGGCCGGTCTCGGCGGGCATGTCGCTGAGCTTGCGATGGGCGTTCTCCACCATCACGATGGAGGCGTCCACCATCGCCCCGATGGCGATAGCGATGCCGCCCAGGGACATGATGTTGGCGGTGATGCCCTGCCAGGCCATGATGGTGAAGGCCCCGAGCACCCCCAACGGCAGGGTGATGATGGCGACGAAGGCTGAGCGGACGTGCAGCAGGAAGATCAGGCACACCAGCGCCACCACCAGCCCCTCTTCCAGCAGTTTGTGGTTGAGGTAATTCACCGCGCCCCGGATCAGCGGGCCGCGGTCGTAGACGGTGACGATCTCCACCCCCTCGGGCAGGCCGTTGCGCAGGGCGTCGAGCTTGTCCTCCACCGCCTCGATTACGGTCAGGGCGTTCTCCCCCGAGCGCATCACCACGATGCCGCCCACCACCTCGCCCTCGCCGTCCAGCTCCACCACGCCCCGGCGCAGCTCCGGCCCCTCGATCACCCGCGCCACATCGGTCAGCAGCACCGGCGTGCCGCCCCGCGCCTGCACCACCACCTGTTGCAGGTCTTCGAGGCTGGTGACATAGCCCTTGGAGCGGATCATCAGCTCCATCTCGGCGCGTTCGATCACGCGCCCGCCCACCTCCATGCTCGCCGCCTGCACCGCCTGGCGCACCCGCACCAGGGGGATGTCGTAGGCGCGCAGGCGATTGGGGTCGATCAGCACCTGATACTCGCGCACGAAGCCGCCCACCGAGGCCACCTCGGAGACGCCGGGCACGGTGGCCAGCTCGAAGCGCAGGAACCAGTCCTGCAACGCGCGCAGATCCGCCAGGTCGTGGTTGCCGCCGCGATCCAGCAGGGCGTACTGGTAGACCCAGCCCACGCCGGTGGCGTCCGGCCCCAGCCGTGGCGTGGCGTTCCGCGGCAGGCTCTGCTGCACCGTCGCCAGCGCCTCCGCCACCCGGCTGCGCGCCCAGTACTGGTCCACCCCGTCCTGGAAGATCACATAGACGAAGCTGGCGCCGAACATGGAAAAGCCGCGCACCGCCTCGGTCTTGGGCAGACCGAGCAGGGTGGTGGAGAGGGGATAGGTGACCAAATCCTCGACGATCTGCGGCGCCTGGCCCGGGAAGTCGGTGCGAATGATCACCTGGGTATCCGACAGATCCGGGATTGCGTCCAGCGGCGTGCGGTCGATGGCCAGCACCCCCGCCACCGCGAGGGCCAGGGTCAGGACCAGCACGATCAGCTGATTATGGGCCGACCAGGCGATGACCTTGGCGATGAAGGATTGGGTGGGGTCGTGGCCGGTGAGGTTTTGGGGGTCAGACATGGTTCACCCCCGTTTGTATTTGCCACAGAGGCACAGAGAGCACGGAGCCTGGTATCATGCTGGTTCCCACGCGCCTGCGGGCAGGAACCGATGCCGGGGCGCGCTGCGCCCCCCACTTAGGGTGGGGTGTCTTCCAGGGGTGGTTAGGACCGCGCAGCCGGACGCTGGGAGTCCACGCACCCGGGGAGCGGGTAGCCCGTGCTACAGGTATCCGCATTCGCGACGCGGCGCGTCGCGGCAGGCATTCCCACGCGGCGCGTGGGAACGAGCGGGACGAGTAGGGTCTCCGTGCCCTCTGTGTCTCCGTGGCAGCCCTATTCATCGCCGCCTCCGCTCACCACCTCGGCATCGCCGCCATAGGGGCTGTAGGGACTGCCCCCCTGTTGCAGCCACAGCCCGCCGTCGTCGGTGTCGCGGTAGAGCCTCACCCCCTGCTCGGCGTAGTGTTCGGGCCGTCCCTCCAGTACCCAGGGCTGCAAGGCCTCGCTCAGATGATGCAGGGCGTCGAGCATGGCGCTTGGGGTGCGCGCCTGCTGGGCGTCGGCGATGGCCTGTTCGGCATCCTCAAGGATGGGCCCGAGGCGGGTGCGGCCGAAGGCGGGCCAGAGCAGGTCGCGGATCTCCCGCGCCGGTTGCAGCTGTTGCGGGGAGACCTCGTAGCCGTCCGCCAGCGCCTCGTGGAGGTAGAGGGCGGCGTCGATCAGATGGTCGACCATGGCGAGTTGGGCGTCGCTGAGCGGTAGATCAATCAACGGCGCCTTGAGTCGTTGCAGCTTCTGGAAGGATTCCCGCAGGGCGCTTTCGGAGTCGATCAGGAACTGACCGGAGGTGACGATGCGCTCGTCCCCCTCCAGGCCATCGACGATCTCGGTAAAGCCGCCGCTCGATAGCCCGGTGAGCACCGCCTTGGGCTGAAAGCGCCCCTCGCCCAGGGCCAGGATCAGGTAGGGGCCGTCGCCGCCGATCAGCAGGGCGTGGTCGGGCACCGCCAGGCGGCGGTCGGCGCCCACCTCGAACAGCACGTCGGCATAGGCCCCGGGGCGCAGCAGGCCGTCGGGGTTGTCCAGCAGCAGGCGCACGGTGCCGGTGCGGCTGGCCGGGTCGACGGTGGGGTGGATGTAGTCCACCCGGGTCTCGATTACCCGCCCGGGCAGGTTGGGCAGGATCACCCGCACCGGGGTGTCGGGGGCGATGGCGGCCAGGTCCTTCTCCGCCACCGCGGCGTTGATCCAGACCGTGGCGTAGTCCTGCACCACCGCCAGGGTCTCGCCCGGCTTCACGTAGCTCCCCTCGCTGACCCGTAGTTCCGCCACGGTGCCCACGGCGTCGGCGTAAAAGGGCATGCGTTCGATCACCTTCCGCCCCTTGCGCAGTTGCGCCAGCATCCCCTGGGAGACGCCGAGGGCCTCCAGCCGCCCGGCGGCGGAGCGGATGCGCTCGTCCTGCCCTCGTTCCAGGGCACTCAGGTAGTCCCGCTCGGCGGCCACCAGGTCGGGGCTGAAGAGGCGATAGAGCAGCTGGCCCGGCTTCACCGCATCGCCCACCGCGGTGATGCCCAGCTCCTCGATCCAGCCGGCGACCCGGCTGGAGACCTCGGTGCGGGTGCGCTCGTTGGCCGCCACCATGCCGTAGGCGCGGATGCGGCGGCCGAACAGGGTCTGCTCGGGGCGACCATAGCGCACGCCCATGTTCTGAATGGTCTCGGGGGCGATGGTCACCGCCGCCCGCCCCGGTTCCTCGCCGCCCTCGGTCGCCGGGGCGGGCCCCGACGCCATCGCCACCAGATCCATGCCGCAGATGGGACAGGTCCCCATCTCGTCGGCGATGTAGTGGGGGTGCATGGGGCAGGTGTATTGGGTGTCGGCGGCCTGGGCCATTGCGGAGATCAAGAACAGCAACAAGGCGTAAAGCGGCCAAGAACGCCCCCCCCTTTTGCAAAGGGGGGCCGGGGGGGATTTTTTATGGGGTAAACCGCCGCATCTATTTCCGTGCCGAATTCGAAAAATCCCCCCTAACCCCCCTTTGCGAAAGGGGGGGATTGGTTCGGGGGCATGTCTTGCTTTACCGATTGAACCCACCATCAAGCTTGATCCTGAGTGGTGAGGCTTTGGCGAGGCGGGTTGTTGGGTTACGCGGCGCACAAAGTAAGGCGAAAGACGGAAAGGTCCGTGCATTGCGCCGCCAACCCAACCTACGATATTCGGAAGATTCATCGCACATCCTCCACCAGCAGGGCATGCATGCGGGCGGCGGCGATGGTGCGTCGGGCCCGCTGTTTGGCCTCTTCGATGGTCACCTCCACCCGCTGCTGGGCGGGGCGGATGACGCTTTCCAGGGAGCTTTCGCCGGATTCGTAACGGCGGCGGTTGGCGGCCTCCAGGTCGGCGAGCTTGGCGGCGCGATGAGTCAGGGCCTCCAGCAGCTCGTCGGCGGTGCGGTGGTCGGCGCGGGCGTTCTCGTACTCGAAGCGCGCCTCGCGCAGCACCCGCTGCCGCTCCGCCAGGGCGGCGGTGAGGGCGGCCTCGGCGGCGGCGAGTTTGGGTTTTTGGTTGCTGCCGGACCACAGCGGCAGGCTGACGCTGGCCTTGAGGGTGAACCAATCGTCGCCGTCGAAATTGCGGCCGGACTCCCGCTGCTGGTAGGCGGCCGCGAGGGTGTAGTCGGGTGCGAAGGCGGCGCGCTTCTCCTCGACCTGGGCACGGGCGATCTCCGCCTTGCGGGCGGCGATGCGCACCGCGATCAGCGCCTCGGGGTCGCCGTCCCAGGTCCGGGGTTCGAGAGTCGGCGGCGGGATGTCGGGGACGCTCGCCACCAGCGCTTGCAGCTCGGCCTGCTGGCGGCGGTCCTTGCCGCCTAGCGCCACCTGCCGCTCGCGGATGCGGGCGCGCTGCACATCCAGCTCATCGAAGCGGCCATAGACCGCGCCGCCGCCGGCCATCTCGCCGCGCAGCCAGCGCTCCAGTTCGTTCAGCAGCTCCAGTTGTTGCCCCAGCGCCGTCAGGGTCTCTCGGATGCGTTGGCGCTCGGCCAGGGCGGTGATCAGGCGCTGCTCCAATTGGGCCAGGGTCTGGCGTCGCTCCAGTTGCGTCAGCTCGGCCCGCCGCAGCAGGGTCTCCCGCTGCGCCTCCCGCCCGGCCAGGCTGGGGATGCGCTGCATCACCTCCAGGCTCTTGCTGGAGGGCAGGTAGCGGTCGAAGCTGGCGGGATCGCTCAGGGGCAGGTTGTTGAGCCCCAGGGTGAAGTTGGGATTGGGTAGGCCCATGGCCCCCTCGGCATTGCGCCGATAGCCCTCGGCCCCCGCATCGCTGACCTGGAGCGAGGGGTGCCGCGACAACGGCTCGCGCAGCTGCGCGTAACCCGCATCATCAATGGCCTGGACCGGGCCGGACAGACCCAACCACAGCGCGAGACCGCCGGCCAGACGCAGGCGGGGACACGGCCGAAAGGCCGTAAGGAAAAGAGACATGGAGAGACTCCCACTCGACAACCCGTCGGCCGAAAGACCACGGCCGACCAGAACCGGTCAGCGACCGGCGCGGTAATCAGGCGTAACCGGAGTGTTTGGGCGGACGCAGCTCCACCGGCTGCTCGAAGCGGGGGGTCGCCGGTGCGGCGTCGTCCATCAGAAACAGCAGGTAGGCGAGGTAGGTGTTGATCGGGGCATGCTCGCCCAGATTGGCGAGCCCGCAAAAGACGCAGCCCATGTCTTCACAGTCGACGGCGCTCGACGCCGTGGCGTGGCACGGGTGGCCCATCGATCCATCCATGGCCATGGCGGATGGGTGCGACATGGGGGGGGTATCCGCGAAGACGCCATTACCCAGCGGCAGTTGCAGCAGCAACAGGCAGGCAAGCAGGGTGTGCCAAATGTTTCTTCGCGGTCTCATGGTTCCTATGATTGTCCCTATTGGACGATTCGTCAATAGGGGAAAGCCTCTCGCGGAGACGCGGGGCACGCGAAGCGGGGATTTGCCGGCCGCGACAGGGGCAGGCGCATCAATGGCTGGACGCGTCAGATCGCCAGGTCGCTGAAAACCTCCAACCGCCCCTCGCTGGCGACGCAAGCCGCGGGGATGGGCTCGCCCTGTTGCCAGCGCTCCACCGCCTCCCTCTTGCCTTCGCCGGTGATCAGGAAGATCAGCCGCCGACTTCGGCGCAAGGCGCTGTAGTTGAGGCTGACCCGTTGCGGCGGGGGCTTGGGGGCGTCCTCCACCGCCGTCACCAGGGCTTGCGGCGGGTGGGAGTGGCCGGGAAAGAGGCTGGCGGTGTGGCCATCCTCGCCGATGCCCAGCAGCACCATGTCGAAGGGCAGGGCCGCGCGAATCAGGTTCTGATAGGCCTGTGCGCCTTGGCGGTTGCCCCGTTCGGCGGGGATGGGGTGGATCTGCGCTTCAGGGATGGCGACCTGGCCGGTGAAGGCGAGATGGGCCATGCGGCTGTTACGCTCAGGGTGATTCGGCGGCAGGCAGCGTTCATCGCCAAAGTAAATGTGCCAGTGGGACCAGTCGGCGTTGGCCTGGGCGAGCAGGCGGTAGCAGCGTTCCGGGGTGCCGCCGCCGGCCAGCACCAGCGTGAAGCGGCCCCGTTCGGCGATCGCCCGTTCGGCGCCGGCGAGGATCTCATCCCGGGCCTTGGCGGCTACCTCGTCCGCGTCTTTCAGGGTGTGCCAGGGGGGGAGTTGGGGCGGTCCATCACCCATCAGAAGTGTTCCATTTTCATCATCTTCTCGATGCGCTCGGCAAGGTGGAACATGGAGGCGCTCTGGGTTACCGAGGCGACGATCTCCGGGTGCTTCGAAGAGAAGCCCCTGCCGAACTCGGTATCAAGATACTTGGAGACATGCACCATGAGTCGAAAGGCGTCATCCGCCGCGTCCCCCAGGGGGTCGTTGAGGAAGTCGGCGTCGCCGATCGCGGTTCGCTCGAAAAAGTCGTTATCCTTCATCGATTCTACTCTATTTCCTTACGCTGGATCCAATGACCCGTTACGATGGCTAATGGTTCTCCCTTTTTGGATTGATTCGCTCCCTGAGGCTTGATCTTAGTTTATCATGGATCCAGATCGCTACCGATTCGTCGTACGCGACGGACGGAATTCGCCTTATCCCTCTCTTGCCGCGACAAGACCCAAGCAAAAGATAACCGCCATGAAGAACCTGATAAAGACGCTGATGCTGTTGACACTGCTGGCCGGCGGCGCCTACATCGCCTGGGAGATCTACTCGCGACTGGGGGTGGACGAGACGGCGGGGCGTGAAAGGAAGGCGAAGTCGTCGCGGCCGATCCCCGTCGAGGTCGCGCCCATCGAACGCGGCCCCATCGAACTGCGGCGGGAGTTCAGCGGCACCCTGGAGGCGGGGGCGGAGTTCGTGGTCGCGCCCAAGGTGAGCGGACGACTGGAGCGCATCCATGTGGACCTGGGGGATTGGGTGGAGCGGGACGCCCCGGTCGCGGTGCTGGATAGCGCCGAGTATGAGCAGGCGGTGCGCCAGTATCAGGCGGAGCTGGCGGTGGCGGAGGCCAATCTGGCCGAGGCGCGCAGCGGCCTGGAGATCGCCCGACGAGAGCTGAACCGGATCGAGCGACTACAGGGCAGGGGGGTGTCGTCGGAGTCCCAGTATGATCAGGCGATGGCCGACGAACTGGCCAAGCAGGCGGCGCTGGAGGTGGCGCGGGCCGAGCGGGAGAAGGCGCGGGCGGAGCTGGAGACGGCGCGTATTCGTTTGAGTTATACCGATATTCGCGCCGGCTGGAGCGGCGGCGCGCGGCGGCGCATCGTCGCCAGTCGCTACGTCGACGAGGGCGAGAACCTGACCGCCCATACGCCGATGCTGTCGATCGTCGAGATCGACCCTCTGGTGGGGGTGGTGCAGGTCACCGAGCGGGACTACCGCGGCCTTGCCGTGGGTCAATCGGTGACCCTGCGCACCGACGCCTGGCCGGATCGCGCCTTTGCCGGCGAGGTCGCCCGCATCGCGCCGATCTTCGACGAAGGGAGTCGTCAGGCGCGGGTGGAACTGGCGGTGCCCAACGACGAAGACAAGCTCAAGCCTGGCATGTTCATTCGGGTCAGCGCGGTGCTGGCGCGCAAGGAAGAGACCCTGATCATACCGCAACAGGCCCTCAGCCGCCGCGAGGAGCGCGACGGGGTGTTCGTGGTGGATCAGGCGAATGCCATTGCCCACTGGCGGGAGGTGGCGCTCGGCATCCAGGACGGCGATCGGCTGGAGATCGCCGGCGAGGGGCTCAACGGCCCGGTGGTGATTTTGGGCCAGCAACTACTGGAGGATGGCTCGGCGGTGATCCTGCCCTCCGAGACTGAAGCGGCAACGGCGGACGGGACCAAACCATGAGCCTGGCCGCCTTCAGCATTCGCCGTCCCGTGCTGACGGTGATGGTGACCCTCATCGTGGTGGTGCTGGGCATCGTCTCCATGACCCGCCTGCGCACCGACCTGCTGCCCAGCATCGAACTGCCCACCATCTCGGTGCGCACCAACTACCAAGGGGCCGACCCGCTGGTGATGGAGCGGCTGGTGACCCAGATCCTGGAGGAGATCGTCGCCACCGTGCCGGGGGTCGAGGAGATCTCCTCCCAATCCTATGACGGCAACAGCCGCATTCGAGTCACCTTTGCCTGGGGCACCAGCATCGACACCGCCGCCACCGACGTGCGCGCCACCATCGAGGATGAGATCAACGAACTGCCGGACGACGTTGGGCGGCCCCGGGTTTCCAAGTTCGATATCGACAGCTTCCCGGTGGTGCTGCTCGGCATCTCCAGCAACCTCGACCCGGTGGAGCTGACCCGGGTCATCGAGGATCAGATCCGCTTTCGCTTCGCGCGGGTGCCGGGGGTGGCCCAGGTCGACCTGTGGGGCGGTTTCGAGCGGGAGATGCGCATCGAACTGGACCCCCAGCGCATCAACTCCCTGGGGCTGGGGCTGGATCGCATCATCGATGCCATTCGCGACGCCAATCTCGACCTTCCGGCGGGCAAGATCGAAAAGGGTCGCTACGAGGTAACCCTGCGCGCGCCGGCGGAGTTCGCCCGCCTCGACGAGATCCGCCAGACCGTGATCGGCGAACGGGACGGGGCGATGATCCGCCTCGGCCAGGTGGCGGAGGTAAAGGACACCTACCGCAAGCTCACCCGCATCATTCGCGTCAACGGCGAACAGGGGCTGCGGGTGGCGATCCGTAAGCAGCCCGAGGCCAACACCGTGGAGGTGGCGCGGGCGGTGCTCGAAGAGGTGGAGGCGGTCAATCGCGCGCTGCCGGCGATCAACGTCATCCCGGTGATCGATCAGGGCAATTTCATCGAACGCTCCATCGCCAACGTCTCCCGCTCGGTGCTCTATGGCGGGGCGCTGGCGGTGCTGGTACTGCTGCTGTTTCTGCGCAGCCTGCGCAGTACCGCCGTCATCGCCATGGCCATCCCCATCTCGGTGATCGCCACCTTCGCGCTGATCTACTTCGGCGGCTTTACGCTTAATCTCATGACCCTCGGCGGCCTCGCCCTCGGGGTGGGGATGATGGTGGACAGCTCGGTGGTAGTGCTGGAGAACATCTTCCGCCGCCAGCGCGAAAACGGCGAAAGCGCCCGCGAGGCGGCGATTCGCGGGACTAATGAAGTCAGCGCCGCGATCATCGCCGGCACATTGACCACGCTGGTGGTCTTTTTGCCCCTGGTTTTCGTGCAAGGCCTTACCGGCCTGCTCTTTACCGAACTGGCGCTGGTGATCATCTTCTCCCTGATCTGCTCGCTGCTGGTCTCCCTGAGTCTGCTGCCGATGCTCGCCTCCCGATTCCTCGACAAGGCAAAAAGCCCCTCTCCCCGAGGGAGAGGGGTTGGGGTGAGGGCTCTGGACGCTGATGGTACACAGGTGCTGGAACCTGTTCCCCATGCTTCTTCCCCTCCCCCCTCGGGGGAGGGACAGGCAGGGGGCGCGCGGGGGATGCAACCAAACATTGACCTGGCCGCCGAAGACCCTCCCCCCGGCCCCCTCCCGCGGGGAGGGGGAGTGGAAGAGCGCCCGCTGGCCGAGGCCTACCGCGACCTGCTCCAGGGCGCGTTACGCTTCCGCTGGCTGGTGGTGCTCGCCTCCGCCGGACTGTTTGCCGCCTCATTGCAGCTCTACCCCCTGATCGGCAGCGAGTTCATCCCCCCCAGCGACGAGGGCGAGGTGCGGGTCACCGGCGAGATGGAGGTGGGTTCCCGCCTCGATCTGGTGGACCAGCAGACCCGCAAGATGGAGGCGATCGTCTACGCGGCGGTACCCGAGGCGGAGTCGTCGGTGGTCTCCATCGGCGCCTCCGGGTATCGTCCCGGCGGCGCGGCGCGGGGCGAGATTCGTCTCTCCCTGGTCCCCGCCGCCGCGCGGGAGCGCTCCAACACCGAGATCGCCGCCGACCTGCGCAAACGTCTCGAAGGCGCGATCCCCGGGATGGAGATCCGTACCCGCGCCCCCCAGGGCCAGTTCCTGTTGGAGCGGCTGCTGCGCACCGATGAGGGCATCACCATCGAGGTGCGGGGCCATGATCTCGAAGCCCTGGGCCTGCTCGCCCAACGCGCGGCGGATGCCATTGAAGACGTAGAGGGCGTCGCCGACCTCAAGCTCACCCGCGAGGTGGGCGTGCCCCAGCGCCAGATCCTCATCGATCGCGACAAGGCGGCGGATCTGGGCATCAGCGTGCGTGACGTCACCGAAGCCATCAGCATCGCCATCGCCGGTTCCAAGGCCGGAGAGTTTCGCGTCGAAGGCGACTCCTACCGTATCCTGGTACAGATGGCCGACGCCGAACGGCGCAGCATCGATGAGGTGCTCGACCTCACCCTCGCCGCCGACTCGGGCCGTCAGGTGGCGCTGCGAAATCTGGTGACCAGCGTCGAGGGGCGCGGCCCCACCGTGATCGACCGCAAGGACCAGCAACGCCTGGTCACCATCGACGTCAACATCGCCGGCCGCGATCAGGGCTCGGTGGCGGAGGAGGTGCGCCAGCGACTGGCGGAGATCCCCCGTCCTCAGGGCTACGCGCTACTGGTCACCGGCAGTTACGAAGAGCAGCAGAAGGCGACCCGGGAACTGGTCACCTCGCTGCTGCTGGCGTTGGCGCTGGTCTACATGGTCCTCGCCTCCCAGTACGAATCCCTGCGCGATCCCCTGGTCGTCATGTTCTCGGTGCCCATGGCCGCCATCGGCGTGCTGGTGACCCTCTTCATCACCGACACCACCTTCAACCTGCAATCCTACATCGGCTGCATCATGCTCGGCGGCATCGTCGTCAACAACGCCATCCTGCTGGTGGACCAGGCATCCCGCCTGCAACGGGATGGCCTCTCCGCCTTCGACGCAGCCCTGGAAGCAGGCCGGCGACGCCTGCGCCCCATCCTCATGACCACCCTCACCACCATCCTCGCCCTCGCCCCACTGGCGCTGGGCATAGGTGAAGGGGCCGACGCCCAAGCCCCCCTCGCCCGGGCGGTGATCGGCGGACTCATCGGCTCCACCCTGATCACCCTGGTGCTGATTCCGGCGGTGTATATCTTGTTTCATCCCAAGCGCTGAGTTTGTTGCCAGTGGGGCGAGTGTTAGTTTTAGTGGTGAGTGCCGACAAAGTGCGGAGCGCGCGGCTCGACGCGCCCATGCCTCCGAGACGGTCGGGAGTTGCACTCCCGACCGGCGCTAGCTCAACGCTTGGGTTGCCCCCTGGACAACTTGCTGGCACGGGACGCTGGAGCGTCCGTGGATACATTCCCACGCTGGAGCATGGAAACGATAAAATACAGATCCGCTAGAATTGCCCACCGCGCCGATATCAACCTTTACAACACCACATAACAGGCGTGGAAATCACTTCGCCCCGATCAACTTGATGGGATAGCCATCCGGGTCTTCCACGAATGCGATGATCCTGGCGCCGGCGTTCATCGGTCCCGCTTCGCGCAGGATCTTGCCGCCTCAGGCCTTGATCTCATCCGCGGCCTGGTGGACGTCATCGATCTCCAGGGCGATATGGCCATAGCCGGCGCCAAATCGTACTCTTTGATGCCCCAGTTGTAGGTGAGTTCGATGGCCGTGTTCTCGGATTCGCCCAGTATAAGGCCCTATCCGCCAATGCCGCGAATTGCCGCCTTAGCCGCCCAAGCTACGGTTCATCGCCCCGACCACCCCGCTAAGATCCTGGTCATTCGAGGCTGGCACGGGTAATTCCAGGGTGACGGATTGGCGACCGTGGCGGGCGCTGTAGGAGTAACTCACGACCAGCTTCGGGGCCGTCGCCGTGCCGCCTACGCTAGCCCCGTCAAAACGGGAGCCCAACACCCGGAAATCGTGAAACTCATTGCCCGCCAACACCCCGCCCCGGGCGATGATGACTCGCGGCGGGGCATGTTCCAGCCAACGCCGGCGGAGCCTGGGCATTACCAGGGCGACGGCGGCGATAATCACCAACACCCCCGCGAGCACCGCGGCGGTGATGACCCCCGCCTCGTCCGGCGAGGCGATTAGCACCACCACCGCGGCGACCAGCAGCATGCCGCCCACCAGGATCAGACCGCCGCGACTGGCCGCCGCCATGCCCCCGCAAGTGTCGTTGACGAAGGACCGCCACTCCTGGGGGGAGTAGTTCCATAGCAACAATTGCCCATCGCCTTCGACGATCCGTTGCAGGCGCAGCCCGCTACGCCAGAGCAGCACCAGCGTGATCACCGAAAAGAATCCGACGATGCCGCTGACGACGGTGTACCAGCCCGGTTCATCGAGAATCGAGAAACCCAGGCCGGCGGCGCACGGCAGCGTGACCAGCAGCGCGTTGCGCGCCTGACCCAGGCGTGGATTGCCCCCGGCGCGACCGGCCAGTAGCGACCGCAAGGGCCTGGCCAGCATGGGGGCGAACAGCAACAGCGCCAGCACGCCCCCTAGCCAGGGGGCCAGAAAGCGCAGCGGATAGTGCATGCTGTCCGGAATCCGCCAGTGGTCGTAATACCACCGGCAATTGGGCAGCGGGCCGCTGGTCGCCCCCTTGGGAACGCGAAAGACCTGTAACGGCTCCGCCTCCCCGGCCAGGCGCAGATAGGCATAGTCTCCGGGGGCGGGAAGCTCGGGAAGGGTGTCGAAGGGGGCTTCGGTTGGGCGAAAATAGAGCGCGTTGGTGTAGTCGGTCTCCCCGTCCGCGGCGCGCCAGCGCAAGCGCCGCGGCAAGTTGGGACGATCGCGACCGAAGGCGGTTTGAACATCGCCGTGGAGGGCGGACCACTCCGCGCCGGACACCTCGCGGGTTCGCTCCGAGCTGAGGTAGCTGACGAAGGCGGTCAAGGGTCGCTCCGCGAAGCGCGACAGCTCGGGCTGGTCGGCGTACAGGCCCGCCTGCGCGCGCAGGCCGTTGTGCCAACATTCGAACTGCGCCGGCGCTACCCGCAGAAGGTCGGGTTGCCGCGGATAAAACCAAGCCGCCACGAGGAGCAACAGCAGTAGCCAGCCCAAGCGACCCCGGGTGGTGAAGGTTCGGAAAACGGACATCGCCCACTCCTGCCCGGTGGGGTTGATGCCGGTGGATCCCGGCAAGAGGAAGCTTAGGCGATTTCCGTCAATTTTCCTACCCGCATACTCTCTTTCGCCCCGTCCGCCAACCCTTAGGTCGCGCAGCTACGCGCGGGTTGTCGCGCCTTGCATACGGGGCCGAATCCGGAGGCCATGAGCAATGATTTCTGCAACTCTTCCCTTCCCTCCGGCCATGTCGGCGGCGGGGATATTCCTTCTGGTGATGACCGTGGGGGGGGTCGGTATATCATCCGGCTATTTCAGGGGTCTCTCCCTTTTGCCTTTCCCTATTCCTGCTTTGGGTTGAAATATCCAGGCGGGCAAACATCTGGGGAGGGTGCCGGCACGGCATCAGGGACGCCTCTTTGTCGCCAAACAGGAAGAGCATCATGAATCAGAACGAGAGAGTGGAATATATCCGAGAACGGATTACCGAGAGCCTGGCCCCGATCCGGCTCGACATCGTCGATGACAGCCACCGGCATGCCGGGCACGCATCGGCAAAAGGGGGAGGGCATTATAATGTGGATATCGTTTCCGAGGCGTTCCAGGGGAAGACCCTGATTCAGCGCCACCGCATGGTCTATGATGCCATGGGGGATGCCATGGGCGGCGCGATCCATGCCCTCAGCATCCGCGCCAAGACCCCACAAGAGGCGGAAAATCCTTGAGCTACTCGCTGCATGAGCGACTGGCGAGCGATACCCTGGCGGTGACGTCGCTTGATCTCTGCCAAGTCAGGTTGATGGATGATTCCCGCTTTCCCTGGCTGATACTGGTGCCGGGGGTCGTCGGAATCTCGGAGATCCATCAACTCTCAAGCGCCCAGGTCAGGCAACTCGGCGAGGAGTCCTGCCGCCTCGCCCGGGTCATGGAGGGGATCTTCCAGCCGGACAAGCTCAATGTCGCGTCGCTGGGGAATCTCGTTCCCCAGCTGCACCTGCACCATGTGGCGAGATTCCGGGATGACCCCTGCTGGCCCGGTCCGGTATGGGGCTGCGGGGAGGGGAGACCTTATCCGCCGCAAGAGGCGGATTCCCTGTGCCAGCGAGTGCGCGCCGCCCTTGGGGCTGGCGGGGCCTGACGCCGCGCGCGAATCCCGGACACAACCGCTTGGGAGGTCGAGGCTTTGGGGGCCTATCGCGGAGTGGCACTCCTCGAAGGACCGCCACTCCTTAGGGCTGATTCATTGGGGTTGATTCATTTTTCGAGGAGGCGAACCGCTCCATGACCGTTGGTCGGGCCGATCCCTGGCGGCGTGCGGCGGTAAAGTCGCTAGTGCAGCATCCGCTAAATAAGCAATAACACTATTTATATAAAAATCGATGCCCTGCGCTCCGCATTATTCATGCTCACTTGGCGGGTGCTGCACTAGTTCAGCTGAATCCTCTCCCCCCAGGGCACCGGCAGCTTGCCCTTCACTAGCCAGAGTACCGGGTAGTTGGGCGGGCTTTCGGGGAAGTCGCCCTCGGCATCCGTGAAGTAGATCAACGCTTGCGGATCCACATCCCGCGCCTCGACCCAGTCGAAGACCGGTTTGAACCAGGTCCCGCCGCCGCCGGTCAGCTGTTGCGGCAGCTTGAACTCCTCCCACGGCTCGAACAGCCAGGGGCCATCCACCGAAAGCTCCGTGTCGCAGGCGACCAGGTGGACGCGGGCGCGCAGTTGCCCCTTGATGGCGTTGATCTCGGCGATGAATTCGGCGAACTCCTGCTCTCGGATCGAGGCGCTGGTGTCCAGCGCGACCACCAGATCGATCTCCTGGCTGCGCAGACTCGGCAGGATGAAGTCGCCCTCGCGCCGGGAGGGGCGCGTATAGGTGTAGTCGTCGCGGGCGGTGTTGGAGAGATAGCGGGCCAGCACCATGCGCCAGGGCAGTTGCGGTTGCAGCAGGTGGTCGATCATGCGCGCCAGGGTCCCGCCCAGCCGCCCCATCTGCATCGCCTGCTGGGCCGCCCCCGCCATGCGCTGTTGCCACTGAACCTTAAGGGTCTCCTGCTCATCCGGGGTCAGGGGCGGGGGCGGGGCTTCCTCTTCTTCGCCCTGGCCGCTGGGGCGGGGCGGTTGCCGCGGTTGCCGGTCATTCTGGCCGCCTTGTCCGCCCTTTCCCTGATCCGGCTCGCCGCCTCCGCCCCCGCGGCTGCCGCCCTCGGATTCGCTGTTGTCGTAGAGGTGTTCATCCGGCTGTTCGCTCTCCGGGTTTTCGTCCAGCAACGGGTAGATCTCTTCCGCGGTCAGGCCCTTGTAGTCGTCGATGATCAGATAGCCGGGAGGCGGATGCAGCCCTTCCTCCTTGAGCAGGGGGTTGATGGCCAGGTCGCAGGCGAGATCCCAGCGCACCTTGTTGCGGTGATGACGACGGGCGAAGTGGGAGAGGGCGCAGTGCAGCGCCTCGTGGGCGACCATGAACTGGGTCTGCTGGGGCGACAGGGTCTCGATGTAGGCGGGGTTGTAGTAGAGATGGCGGGCATCGGTACCGGTGGTCTTGCACCACTCCGGGTTATCCACCGTCTTCAACGGCAGGCGCAGGGCCAGCGCGCCGAGGAACGGGTGATCGAGGATCAGTCGGGTCCTTGCCGCCGCGAGTTTGTCGGCGACAAGCCGGTCCGCGTGCGGCGCCCGGTCCGTCGAGTCATGCATGGTGCGAGGCCCCCTGTGAATGCTTCAGTTCGCAAAGATGTTGTCGCCATCTGACAAAACAAGTCTTGTCGGTTATTCTAGGCCCTTTCGTTGGCCCTTTCAGGATACGCGACCATGACCCAGGCGTCCCCCCAAACCATCTATCTCAAGGATTACCAGCCGCCGGCCTTCCTCGTGGAGCGCATTGATCTGCGTTTCGAACTGGGCGAGGAGGGCACGCTGGTGGCGTCGAAGATCGTCTTTCAGCGCAACCCGGCGAGCCGATCCGCTGCCGCGGACCTGCGTCTGGATGGCGAGGGGCTGGAGAACCTGGGACTGTGGCTCGATGGCCGCGCCCTCGGGGAGGGGGACTTTTGCATCGATGACGACGGGCTATGGCTGTATGGCGTGCCGGACCGATTCGAGCTGAAGAGCCGAGTGCGCATCCACCCGGAGAGCAACACCGCCCTGGAGGGCCTCTACCAATCCGGCGGCATCTTCTGCACCCAGTGCGAGGCGGAGGGGTTTCGCAAGATCACCTGGTACCTCGATCGCCCCGACGTCATGGCCCGCTTCACCACCGCCATCGTCGCCGACCCCGAGCGCTACCCGGTCATGCTCTCCAACGGCAACCCGGTGTCGGACGAGACCCTTGGCGATGGTCGCAGGGAGGTCGTTTGGGAAGACCCTCACCCCAAACCCTCCTACCTCTTCGCGCTGGTGGCGGGGGCGCTCTCGGTGCGGGAGGATCGCTTCGTCACCGCCTCCGAGCGGGAGGTGGCGCTGCGCATCTATGTCGAAGAGGAGAACATCGACAAGTGCGAACACGCCATGGAGTCCCTCAAGAAGGCGATGGCCTGGGACGAGGTTCGCTATGGCCGGGAGTACGACCTGGACATCTACATGATCGTCGCGGTCAACGACTTCAACATGGGGGCGATGGAGAACAAGGGGCTCAACATCTTCAACTCCAAGTTCGTGCTGGCGCGCTCGGATACCGCCACCGACCGGGACTTTCAGGGTATCGAGGGGGTCATCGCCCACGAATACTTCCACAACTGGACCGGCAACCGCATCACCTGTCGCGACTGGTTTCAGCTGAGTCTCAAGGAGGGGCTGACCGTCTTTCGGGATCAGCAATTCTCCGCCGAGATGGGCTCCGCCGGCGTCAAGCGGATCGAAGGCGTGCGCCTGTTGCGGCAACACCAGTTCGCCGAGGATTCCGGCCCCATGGCCCACCCCATTCGCCCGGATGCCTACATCGAGATCAACAACTTCTACACCGTCACCGTGTATGAGAAGGGCGCGGAGGTGATCCGCATGCTCTTCACCCTGCTGGGGGCGGAGGGCTTTCGGCGCGGCACGGATCTCTACTTTGAGCGGCATGACGGCGAGGCGGTGACCACCGAGGATTTCGTCGCCTGCATGGCGGATGCCTCGGGCCGGGACCTGAGCCAGTTTCGCCACTGGTATGACCAGGCCGGCACGCCGCGCCTGAAGATCAGCGAGCAGTGGGACGAGGCGCAAAAGAGCTACCGGCTGCGGGTCGAACAGAATTGCCCGCCCACCCCCGGGCAACCGCGGAAACCCGCCTTTCACATCCCGCTGGTGATCGCCCTGCTCGACCCCAGCGGCGAGGAGCTGCCGCCGATCCTTGAAGGCGAACAGCAGGAGCGCCGGGCCGGCAGTCGCGTGCTGGAGATCACCGAACCGGTCACCGAGTTCCGTTTTACCGGCCTTGACCAACGCCCCGTGCCCTCCCTGCTGCGCGGCTTCTCCGCGCCGGTCAACCTTGAGTACGCCTATGGCGATGACGACCTGATGTTCCTCATGGCCCACGACAGCGACCCCTTCAGTCGCTGGGATGCCGCCCAGATACTCTGGCAGCGGGTGCTGCTGGCGCGCCTGGAGGAGCCGCGCTACGCCCTCCCGGAAGGCCTGCTCCAGGCCTTTGCGCGGGTGCTGGAGGACAAGCGCAGCGACCAGGCCCTGCTGGCGGAGGTGCTGGAACTCCCCTCCGAGGCGTGGCTGGGAGACCTGATGGACGAGGTCGACGTGGACGGCATCCACCAGGCCCGCCAGTGGTTGATGGCGGAGCTTGGCGGCAGACTACGCGGGGCGCTGCTGCGGGCCTACCAGCGCAACACCGATCGCGGCCCCTATGATGTATCTTCCTCTTCCATCGCCAGGCGCAGCCTGAAGAATCGCTGTCTCGCCTACCTCATGGCCAGCCCGGATGAAGAGATCGAGCGGACCTGTATCGCCCAGTACCAGGCGGGTAGCAACATGACCGACGTGATGGCGGCGCTGCAACTGATCGCGCACGGCGACCACCCCAGGCGCGGCGAACTGCTGGAGGATTTTTACCAGCGCTGGCAAAACGACCCGCTGGTACTGGACAAGTGGTTCACGGTGCAGGCGCTCTCCCAGCGGACCGACACCCTGGAGGTGGTGGGCGGATTGCGCCAACACCCCGCCTTCAGCATTCGCAACCCCAATCGCGTGCGCTCCCTGATCGGGGCCTTCAGCACCGCCAATCCGGTACGCTTTCACCGCAAGGACGGGGAGGGATACCGCTTCCTCGTCGATAACATCCTGGAGCTGGATCCCCTCAACCCCCAGGTGGCGGCGCGACTGCTGCGCGCCCTGACCCGCTGGCGGCGCTACGACGGCCACCGCCAGAAGCTGATGCGCGAAGAGCTGGCGCGCATCCTCGCCGCCGAAAGCATCTCCCGCGACCTGTTCGAGGTCGCCTCCAAGAGCGTCGGGGGCGGCTAGCACAGCCGCGCGGGGGTATTGGGAAGGAACCAAAAAAGAATACACCACAGAGAACACAGAGCACACAGAGAAATACGAGCAAACCGACTCCAATACCTCTGTTTTCGTTGTGTTTCCGCTGGTTCCCAAGCTCCAGCTTGGGAACCCAGGTCTTGGCAGCTCAAGCTGCCCGGCGGACCGGCAAGCCAGAGCTTGCAAGACGTGCGTTCTCACGGGGGACCTTGGGAACGAGCCGATTGTTCATAAGGTCTCTCACAGAGGCACAGGGATCACGGAGGAAGTTTTCTCCGTGTACCCAGTGCCTCCGTGAGAGGATTTCAAGGCTTTGATAATCAGAGGGGAAAGCATGCGCGGCTGTACTAGCGTGGAGACCACCGGAGACGCGCGCATCCCCTTGACCCTGTTGACCGGCTTTCTCGGGGCGGGCAAGACGACCTTGATCAACCGCCTGCTCACCGCCGAGGACGGGGAGGGGATGGCGGTGCTGGTCAATGACTTTGGCGAGATCAATATCGACAGCGACCTGATCGTCGGCGTCGAGGCGGAGACGGTCAGCCTCGCCAACGGCTGCGTCTGCTGCTCGATTCAGGGGGAGCTGCTAACGGCCCTGGAGCGGCTGGCCCAGGCCTCCCCCAGGCCGCGCAAGGTGTTGCTGGAGGCCAGCGGCGTCGCCGACCCCGGGGCCATCGCCGCCACCCTCACCAATGATCGCCTCGCCCGCGACTTCTCCCTGGACGGCGTGATCTGCGTGGCGGATGGCGAACGCTTTCTGAATCCGGACCAGTTGGGGCTGAAGATCCGCCAGGCCCTCTTCTCCGACCTGATCCTGCTCAACAAGCGCTCAGTGGCCGGGGCGGAAAGACTCGACGGGATTCGAGATCGACTCGCCAACTACATCGACCGCCCGCGCCTGCTGGAGTGCGACCACTGCGACGTGCCGCTGGAGGTCATACTTTCCCACTTTCCGGAAGAACGCTTCGCGGAAGGGAGACAAGGCAACCTGGTCAGGCTGATGCCGGCCCCGGTGGGGCATGATCACGAATCCGAGTTCGCCCGCCGTCACTGGCAGGTAGAGGGGGCGATATCCCTTGAACGCTTGCGACAACTTATGGAGGAGTGGCCGACGGAGATCTATCGCGCCAAGGGCATACTCGCCGATGAAGCGGATCCCCGCCGCTGGATCCTGCAACGGGTCGGCGAGCGCTCCGAGCTGTTGCCCGGCGAGCCCTGGCAGGGGCCGCCGGTGTCGCGACTGGTGATGATCGGGCGGCGCAAGGCGCTGGATGCGCCAGAACTGGTGCGCGCTATGGATGAGCTATTTCGAGTTTGAGCTATTCTTGGAGAAGATATAAACCACGCTGAGCACAGGGCGCGCGGCGAGGTTCGAGTATAGCCCTTTCGCTTTCCACCTCTGTCTTCTCGGTGCGCTCTGTGGTTATTTTTCCAATCGCCCAAGGAGGCATCCCATGACCCAGGGCATCGCCTTATCCCTGTTCATCAACATCCTGGTGGGGCTCTACTTCGCCCTGATCTACCCGCGCAGCGTCGAGAAAAACTTTCGCGGCCGCACCCCGCCGCCGCTCTTTGCCCTCATGGTCCGAATACTGCCCCCCATCGGATGGGGGCTGGTGATCGCCTCGGTCGGGTTTGGCCTATGGCGATGGCTGGGGTGATCGCCGCGCCTGGGTGATGGCCAGGGTATAATAAGCCATCGCTGCATTTCCCGGGAATGATGCGCCTCATTTCGTGGGTACGTCGACCGGTTTTGGTTCCGCATAGGATGTGCCGTCGACCGAGCGGCAAGGCTTTTGATTCGGCACATCCTATGCCGATCCGATGATTTCCGGCCTGCACCGGAGTCAGGCGCATCAAGGGCGGGAAGCTGGCGTGCCGCTAACGGAATGACAGGGTATACGTCTTGGCGTGTAAAGGGTTATCGTGCAGCCCCAGGGCTGTACTCCAAACAGATGCCGCATCCATAAATCCCGGGTTTCGCCTCAGTCACCATCCAGCTTGCGGCGAAGCCTGGCCATGGTGCGCATGATATGCATGGACATGGTGGAGTACTCGCCATGCAGGATCTCGTAGGCGCGCTCGTTATCCCCCTGCTGCACCGCCTCCACCACCGCCTCGGCGTAGCGGTGAAACGCCACATGCTCATCCTGCAGTCGTTGAAACTCCTCGATATCGCCATGCTTTTCGCCATTCGTCTGGATCCAGTGGCCCAGCGCACAAGCGGTGTCGTCACCCACGTTCCGCAGTCCCTTGACGGAGCCCCCGTCAATCAGTGCGATAAGTCGCTGCTTCCATGCAACATGTGCGTCAATGGCTTCGTAAAGGTTCATGTTGGGGTAATCCGTTTTGTCGAGCTGTTTTCCGTGACGGGAAGCCGGTGGCCGAGTTCCATGAGATTTCAGTATAATCGCCCCATCGTCTCACTGACGGCAGGATATTATGCCCAACGAAACCTTGGAAAAATACCCTGTATCTTACCAAGATGCAGGACTCGCCCGGCGCATGGGGGCCATCCTCTATGACACCATGCTGCTACTCGGAGTTCTCGCGGTCGCCGTGGCCCTCGCCATGGGCGTCGCGAGCATGGCCGGCGGCCAACTCAACCCCGCCCACGCCGGCTATCGCGCCTACCTGTTCGTGGTCACCGTGCTCTTCTTCTGCTACTTCTGGGTTCGCGGCGGCCAGACCCTGGGCATGCGCGCCTGGCGCCTGCGGGTGATCCGCGAAGATGGCTACGCCCTGACCTGGCCCGACGCCCTGATCCGGTTCTTCTACGCCTTCGTCTCCTGGCTGCCGGCGGGATTGGGCTACTGGTGGGCGCTGCTGCCCCCCCTGCATCAGGCCTGGCACGATCGCTGGTCCGCCACGCGGCTGGTAGTGCTGCCGCGGGATCGAGCATAGCGTCCCCAATCAAAATTCCGGCGCGCCTACCGGCGCGTCAGGCTGAATCGTGTATGGCTAGTGCAGCACCCGCTAAATAAGCAATAACACTATTTATATAAAAATCAATACCCTATTCCTCGCATTATTCATGGTCACTTGGCGGGTGCTGCACTAGGACAGCCGCGCCAACGCTTTCCAAGATCTTTCACGGAGACGCAGCGATCCCGGAGGGGGCTTCTCCGTGTGCTCCGTGCCTCCGGGAAAGCCCAATGAAAACGCCACGCCCAGGCTCAGATCAATGCAGCCGCCGCGAGAGCAATAAACTCGCCCCAAGCACCAGCAGCGAGGGCAGGGAGGCGGCGGCGAGGGGCGGCACCCCATAAACCACCGCCATGTTGTTGAACATGCGATTGACCAGGAAGAAGGCGATACCGACCATCACGCCAATAAAGATACGCTGACCAATACCGCTGCTGCGCATCATCCCGAACACCGCCGGGATGGTCAGCAGGATCATCGCAACGATGGTCAGCGGCGTAAAGATCTTGCTCCACAGCGCCACCTCATAGTGGCTGGCGTCCTGGCCGTTGCCGCGCATGAAGCCGATGTAACGGTACAACCCCCAGGTGGAGAGCATGCGCGGGCGTACCACGATCACATCCAGCATGTTGGGACGCAGCGCCGACTGCCACTCCCGACTCGCCAGGTGGCGATGGCGAATGCCATCCTCCCCGAACAGGGACTCATTGACATCGAACAGCTCCCAGGTATCGTTACGATGGATGGCGGAGCCGGCCACCGTCGCGCTGCGCAGCGCACCATCGTCCCGGTAACGGTAGATGGAGACCCCGCGCAGATCGCCATTGGGCAGGATATGGCGAATATTGATATAGGCATCGCCATCCCGCGCCCAGAACCCGGACTCGCTCTTGAGGGTGATATGGGCGGCGATGCGTTCGGCGCGAAAGGTATCCGCGAAGCGCTGGGCCGGCGGCGCGATGAACTCCCCAATCAGGGTCGCGATGGCGACCAGCAGGGCGCCGGTCTTGAGCGCCGAATAGGTGATGCGCCGCACCGAAACGCCGGCCGCGCGCATCGCCGTCAGCTCCGACCCCGCCGCCATGCCGCCCAGGCCGATCAGGCTCCCCAGTAACACCGCCATGGGAAATATCTCATAAAGCATTTGCGGGATGTTGAGTACGACATAGATAAACACGTCCCGAGTGGTATAGGCCCCCTTGCCCACGTCCCCCATCTCATCCACCACCTCCAGAAAGGCGACCAGAATCACCAGTATCGCCGTGGTCGCGACAAACGAGACGGCAATGCTGCGCCCCACATAGCGATCGATGATCCTCATCGTCTCCTCCTGCGCCGCGCCCGCCATGCCGCCGGCAGACGCGGCGCGGAGAGCAACATCGCGGTAACGGCGAGAATAAACGGATGCACCCACCAGCGCCCCAGCCATACCGGCGTCGCGCCGCTGCGCATCCAATCCTCGGACAACGCCATGAGATTGATGAACAGAAAGTAGAAGAGCACCGCCAGCACCAGTCGCCCGTAAATCCCCTCCCGCGGCAGGGATCGGCTCATGGGGATGCTGACCAGGGTGAAGACCAGGATCGCCAGCGGCATCATGATCCGCCCCTGCAACTCCGCCCGGAGCTGGAGATGGTCGCTCTCAAGCAGCAGTCGGGTCGGAACCGCCCGCTCCGGCAGATGCAACGGCGTATTCTCCTCCCGCTCGATACGCAGCCCGTACTCGCGAAACTCCCCCACCGAAAAACCGGCCTCGCCGGGCTTGCCGGCATAGCGCTTGCCCTGATGCAGGATGATGAAGCGATCGCCGCTACCCGGAGCCGTGAACTGGGTCCCCTTGTGGGCGGTGATCAGCCCCAGCTCATCGTGCTGCTCATGCTGTACGAAGATATTCTCCAGGCTCGACTTGTCGTCGCTCAGGCGCTCGAAATAGTAGGTCAGCTTGCCGCCATTGGTCTCGTGGAAGCGCCCCGGCGGCAACTGGGAGAGATCCGCGTCCTCCATCCGCTGCTGCTTCACCTCCTCCTTGATCCGGTTTACCTCCGGGGTGATGTAAAGCGTAAAGACCGCCACCACCAGCGACAGCGGAATGGCCAGGATCAGATAGGAGCGATAGATCCGCCCGATCCCCACGCCCCCCGCGAACAGCGCCGTCATCTCGCTATCCCGGTACATCCGCCCCAGCGAGTAGAGGATCGCGAAAAAGAAGGCCGGAGGCGCGATGGTCCCGAGCACCGTCAGCGACTCCAGCCCGATCATCTGCGCCAGGATCTCGCTGCTGTAACGCCCCGAAGCGATGCGCTGCAACAGCTTCATGATCGCATGGCTGATCAGGATCAGCATCAGCACGCTGATGATGGCGAAGAAGGACTTCAAGGTCTCCCGCAGGATGTAGCGATCGATGATGGAGGTCATGGCATCGGCCGGCGGGGTTTACCCGGTAAGACCATCAAACCGCCTCGCTCCGGCGCGCCGACTGGCAACCGATCGAGGCGCGCGGCGCCATGGAGCGCCACGAAACGAATCACTCGTTCATGGGGCGTGGGGCCAGAGCCTTGCATAAGCGTTACCACCTCATCATGAGAAAAAGAACCCAAACGGAAAGTGCTCGCGGATCAACGTGACCCGCTCCCCCCTTGATCGCCCGCCGCGGGTGCGGGTAATAAGCCATGCCTCCTCCCCGACCCCGAAATGCCCCCCAGCGCACCGGTTCGCCCCAGGCCAGTTTGGGTGATGGGGAGGGTCCAGGGGTCGACGCGATACCTTGGGCGCGAAACACCGTCATGTGGCAGACGGCTCGAAGCACGACATTTTCCCGGGTCAGGGGGATTTATGCAAATGGCGGGGCAGGGCGGGGTGGGAAACCCTGGATTGGACTGAGGGCTCCCCAGGGGATTAATGGCCAGGATTAACCGAATTTCTCAGGATTGACAGGATTTTCTTGCGGGCAACCGTCTCGCTCTATACCCTCATTCGATCGGAATTTCTACGCCCGATGGGTGCGCTCGCGTTGAAAACGGCCCATTCGACGGAATTTGCCCCCTTGTCAGGGCTTCGAATCCGAAAAACACGCCAATCGCGCAGCGCACCTTTCCACGCCCCTCCGAAACTCCCTTTTGAAGGGGCGTCGGCCAAAAGATATTTCCTATAGCGGCCTCCGTGCCAACTTGCCGGGCTCGTCCAACAAGAAGGGCAACTCGTGGTTCGCCCGCGGCTCACACGAGTTGTCCTTACTCGTTATGCGCCGCTTACGACTATGCATACATTAACTTGATTAGCAAGATATAGTCGTCGTGAATGAGAATCCATCACAAGACTATCGCATAACATCCTGAAAAGCGATAAAATCGACTCATGACCACGCGCACTCTCACCGACGACCAGCTGACCGAACTGGAGCAGGCTCACTGCGAATGCTCGGATCGCCGCATGGCGGATCGAATCAAGGCGGTCATTTTACTAGGCAAGGGGTGGTCACCAAGTGATGTCGCTGAGGCATTGTTGTTGGATCGGGGTACCACCCGAGGCTATTTCCGCCGCTATGAGAAAGGTGGTCTTGGGAAACTGCTGCACATGGATCACCAAGGCAGTCAAAGTTACCTGAACGATATCCAGCAATTGGAACTGGCCCGAGAGCTTGACCAAGAGCTGTACTCCACAACCACCGAAATCATCGAGTTTATCTATAGTCGCTGGGGTGTGCGCTATACCGAACGTGGTGCCAACAGCCTGCTCC
>JAABSM010000003.1 GCA_011390365.1 Gammaproteobacteria bacterium | reverse complement strand
TTCGGCACATCCTATGCCGGTCCGGCGATTTCCGGCCTGCCCCGGAGTCAGGCGCATCAAGGGCGGGAACCTGGCGTGGCGCTTAAATTAATGACATTGGGGGCGCAGTCTTCGGCGTAGAGTCCGCTCAACCGCACCGCGGATTCCTCCCAGCCGCTGCGCTCCCACCAGTTTTCGCTAGGCCAGAGTGCCGCAGCATCATGGATGCGGGAGCGCAGCGCGAGGGCGGTGAAGTACTCTTGCAGCAGTTGGTGGCGGAAGCGAATCTCGTCGCTCCCCTCCAGCAGCGTGGCGTCTTCGGCCTTTTTGAGCAGGGATGCTTCCCCCAGCGACTTCAGCGCATCACGACGCGGGAGGACGGTGAGTACACCCATGTCTTGCGCCTCTTGGCCGCTTGCCAGTCGCTCGACCTGCATCCGCCAGGCAATCACGGTCAGTCCCGTCAGGAGCCTCTCGCCTTGCGGGGTGTAGCGGGGTTCGCTGGAGGTCTCATCATCGACCAGCAGATGCTCCCGATCCAGCAGCGCATCCACGAATCGGGCGAACAGATCACCCCGGTTGCGCGGCAATTCGCCGCCCAGATCGACCCAGACCATGAAGAGCATGGTGAGCATGAAGGGATTGGCGGCGAGGCGAATCAGGGAGCGGGGGTTGCGGATCGCTCAGGGCGCGCTCCGCCAGATCGGCGGCCAGCCGGCGCAGGGTGGTGCTCTTGCCGGCCCCGGGCCGGCCTAGCAGGGCGGCGCGGCGAATGCGCGGGAAGGCATTGAGGATATTGGCATAGTCCCGCGGCTCCTGTTGTTGGCGGGTTGACCCATTGCGCCGGACGTGGCGCAGCATCGCCAGATCTTCCCAGGCTTCGAGCAGTGGATCGGCCTTGGCGGTGATGCGGGCGATGCCGCGCAACGGGGCATAGAGGGCCGCCTTGTGCTCGATATCGGCCAGCAGCCGTTGCAGATAGGCCCGCTCCTCCTCCCGGTTGGGCAGGCGGCAGGGTTGGTTCAGCAGGGGCGGGAGTTCGACGAAATCGGTTGGCGGGTTGGCGCCGAGAAATTGCTCGCGAATCACCGCCAGCAGGCGCCCCAGGCTGTGCTGGCGACCATCGGTGCAGCCATAGCTCATGAGCACGGTCACGCAGTCAACGGCGAATTCCGCCGGCGGGGCATCGCTTTGCAGCAATCCGCGCGGGTCCTTGGCGTGGCCGTTGAAGGCGCTGTCCAGTGCGATGCGTTGCAGGCCGGGATGGTCGCGGAAGAACGCTTCCAGCAGGCGCGTGGCGCGCCAGCCAAGTTCTGCCCTATTTTTATTATTTCTTGTCACCATGTGGGATCTTTTTCGCTGCTTTATGGGGTAGCATCTCAAAAGACGCTAGAAAGGTGCAAGGGGATAAACGATCAAGATGTGTGGGCCTCGTCGCCGGTCCCGGGTTGCACCTGCGACCGGCTCAGCGACTCCCCCCTGTACCTCCCACTACGAAACCGTCCCCGGCGCATCCCCATTCGGCCTTTACTCCGCGACCATGTTTCAGCAATCTACAGACACAAAAAAGCCCGGGAACCATCATTGGTTTCCCAGGCTTTTTTGCACTATTCAAGCATGTTATCTGGTGGGCGGCACTGGGATCGAACCAGTGACCCCTGCCGTGTGAAGGCAGTGCTCTCCCGCTGAGCTAGCCGCCCGATAGGGGGTTCTTTTTGGAAAGAGCGGGCATTCTACTTGCCAGCCGCCGGGTGGTCAATTCAAAATTTCACCGGCTACCGCTGCGCCGGACGGGTGTTGTACACCCGTCCCCACCTTTACCTATCTGGCCCACTGCAACCGCATTGCCCGCGGATAACGGTGCGGACGGCTGCAAGCCCCGTCCGGCAAGGTGTGCTCCATCCCCGACCGATGATGCGCCTCGGTTCACGGGAACGCCAACTTCTGCCGTCCCAGCATGGGGTGTACCGGGTTCAAGGCGAAGAATCCCTCTATTCGGCAAACTCAACGCGGATGAACTGTTTTTTACAGCCGCCGTCCCCCTCAGTTACCGGTAGCTTCGCAACCGGTATTCCAGATTAGTCAACCGCTTGCCCGCCTCCAGCCGATTGACGGCGATGGCCAGCGCCCTGGGCTGGCCGATGACGACTACCAGCTGCTTGCCGCGGGTGACGGCGGTGTAGAGCAGGTTGCGTTCGAGCAGGTTGAAGTGCTGGGTGGAGAGGGGGATGACCACCGCCGGGTATTCCGAGCCCTGGCTCTTGTGGATGGTGGTGGCGTAGGCGAGGGAAACCTGATCGAGTTCGCCGGAGTCGTACTCCACCCGGCGACCATCAAAATCGATCTGCAGCAGCCCATCCGCCTCGTCGATCTCGGCGATGCGGCCGATGTCGCCGTTGAAGACCTCCTTGTCGTAGTCGTTGGCGGTCTGGATCACCTTGTCGCCGGGGGCGTAGGTCCAGCCGAAGCGGGTGAGCTGGGGGTGGCCGTTGGGGTTGAGGACCTTTTGCAGCTCGACGTTGAGGGTGCGCGCGCCCAGGCCGGTGCGATTCATGGGGGTGAGCACCTGCACGTCATCCACGGGATGCAGGCCGAAGCGTTGCGGGATGCGTTCGGTAACCACCTTCAGCAGCTTGGCGAAGATGCTCTCCGGGGTCTCCGCCTCGACGAAGTAGAAGTCGCTCTCTTCGCCCTCTCGCGGGCGCTCCGGCATCCTGCCCTGGTTGATGCGGTGGGCGTTGACGATGATCCGGGAGCTGGCGGCCTGGCGGAAGATCTCGGTCAGGCGCACGGTAGTGATGCGTTCGGAGGCGATCAGGTCCGCCAGCACCCTGCCGGGTCCCACCGAGGGGAGCTGGTCCACGTCCCCCACCAGCAGCAGCGCGGCGTGGCTGGGGATGGCGCGCAGCACCTGGTTCATCAGCACCGTATCCATCATCGAGCTTTCGTCCATCACCAGCAGCTCCAGCTCCAGCGGCGCCTCCTGGTTCTTCTTGAAGCCCATGCTCTGGGGGTCGAACTCCAGCAGACGATGAACGGTGGTGGCCTCCAGGCCGGTGGATTCGGAGAGACGTTTGGCGGCGCGCCCGGTGGGGGCGCACAGCCGCACCTGGGTCCCCTTGGCGCGAATGATCTTGAGGATGCTATTGACGACGGTGGTCTTGCCCACCCCCGGGCCGCCGGTGATGATGGCGACCTTGCTGTGAATCACTGTAGCAATCGCCTCGCGCTGGGAGGGCGATAGCTGCAATCCGGTACGCTGCTCCACCCAGGGGATCGCCTTGCCGGCGTCGATCTCGCCCCAGGGCAGCGGCCCGCCCCGCAGCCGTTCGAGATGCTCCACCACCCCCAACTCCGCCCGATACAAAGGGGTAAGATAGAGGGCCGGGGTGTCGTTGATCCGCTCCGGGGTCAGGTTGCCTTCGTCGATCTCGGCGATGATCGCCTGCTCCAGAATCGGCACCGGGATCTCCAGCAGCTCGTTGGCCTGTTCCACCAGTTGCGCGTGAAAGGCGGCGCAATGGCCCTTGCCGGATAGCTCCTGCAACACATGCCGCACCCCGGCTTGGGCGCGCATCGGCGAGTCGTGGGGGATGCCCAGCTTGTGGGCGATGGTGTCGGCGGTCTTGAAGCCGACGCCGTGGATGTCGAGGGCCAGGCGATAGGGGTTCTCCCGCACCCGCTCCACCGCCTGCTCGCCATAGGTCTTGAAGATGCGCACCGCCCGCGCCGTGCCCACGCCGTGGGACTGGAGAAAGACCATGATCTCCCGTATCACCTTCTGCTCCGCCCAGGCCGAGGTCACCCGCGCCTTGCGCTTGGGGCCGATGCCATCCAGCTCCAGCATCCGCTCCGGCTCCTCCTCGATCACATCGAAGACCCGCTCGCCGAAGGCCCCCACCAGCTTTTTCGCGAAGTGGGGACCAATCCCCTTCACCATCCCCGAGCCGAGATACTTCTCGATCCCCTCCAGCGTCGAGGGCGGCACCACCCGCAACTCCCGCGCCTTGAATTGCAGCCCATGGGTGCGATCCGTCACCCACGCCCCCTCGCACTCCACGAACTCCCCCGCGGTCACCGTCGCCGCGCTGCCCACCACCGTGATCGGATCCCGCTGGCCCTTGACCCTCACCCGCAGCACGCAAAAACCGCTCTCCGGACTGTGGAATGTCACCCGCTCGACGGAGCCGGCGAGATGCTCCAGGGGGCTGGTATTGCCTGCGTAGGGCGATCGGGGTTCGCTCATGGGGAAGACTGAAGTGTTGGGAAAATTGGCCTATGATACACCGAGCGCCAAGGCACGACGCTTGACCACTTGCACGCCGTGGATTACGGTCACTCCGCTGCTCGTGCAACGCCACAAGCTAAACCTGGGGGGCGCCAAAAATCCTGTAAATTGCGGGAGGACTGCCAGCCTCGAAGGACTGGCAGTCCTGATCGCGATATGAACAAAGGAGCACGCCATGCCCGTCAGCAATCCCTACATCGATTACATCCAGGAGCTGCTCGGCGGCCTGGGCACGATCCGCATGGGGAGTGGGCGAACAAGGCGTTGGAGGTGGCACGGCGGGGCAAGCGGAAGAAGTAAATCCAGGCTGGAGGCTGGAGCGTGAGCACCTGCCCCCATTTCGTCAAGTTCTCTTTATCCAGTAACCCGGTTCTTTATTTCGCCCCAGGAAACCCCTTGAACCTCTCCAGACTGAATCTCGGTAATTCTTGTTTGGACCAGCTCAGCCCAGGCTTGATCGACGTTTTCGTCCTGTTGATCATCCAAAGAGGAGGTAAGGCAATGCGCTACCAAGGCCTTTTCATCCGAAGACAATTTGGCGATGTTCTCGACGATCTGCTTTAATGCGACGGACATCTCTTCAGCCTCATCTGCGTGTTGCGCATCAATCTCTAATTATACCGAAAAACAACATGATATAGCAGTGCAAAATGGACAACAATAGCGAAACCCCCGCCCAAACCTCCCCCGCCAGCCCCCAGGCCCTGAAGGCGCTGGAGAGCCTGCGCATGCGTCTGCTGGATCTGACCGCGCGCAATCGGCTGATCAACTTTCGCCATACCAAAGGTTCGAGTCTGCGGGTGATCGATGAGTTGCCGGATCAGTTGGCGGAGACGCTGTTGAAGGATGCGGAGATGCGCTTTCTCGCCGTCCCCGAGCCGTCGCAGGAGGGGTTGATCGAGGCGGGTTATCTGGGCCAGGACCCGGAGACGGGGGAGCTGGAGCGCCTGCGTAATGAGCCGAACGCGGAGGAGTGGGCGCGCCATCTGGGGTTGGCGACCAGTTATGAGGTGCCGAGCGAGTCCGTCGAGGGGGATGGGCGCAAGCACGCGGACAAGGCGATTCAGACCCTGCTCTATCCCCATGAACTGGAGGCGCGACTCAAGGGGCTGTACCAGGCGGCGGAGTCGGCGATTGAGGAGATGGGGGCGAATATCCTCTATCTCACCTTCGGCTTCCTGGAGTGGTATGAGTCGCCGAGCAGCGATGCCGCGCGCCGCGCGCCCCTGTTTCTGCTGCCGGCGCGGCTGCACAAGGGGCGTCTCAACCCCAAGACCCACACCTATGAATACACCCTGAGCTACTCCGGCGAGGAGATCATCCCCAACCTGTCGCTGCGGGAGAAGCTGCATGTGGATTTCGGCATGGCGCTGCCGGAGCTGGACGAGGAGACCACGCCCGAGGCCTATCTGGCGCGGGTACAAGCGCTGATCGAAGAGACCCAGCCCCGCTGGCGGGTGCGGCGTTACATCTCCCTGACCCTGCTCAACTTCAGCAAGCTGTTGATGTATCTCGACCTGGACCCGGCGCGCTGGCCGGAGGGGGCGAGCATCGCCGGCCATGCGGTGGTCTCCCGCTTTCTGGAGGGCTACGAAGAGGAACCGCAAGCGGTCGGCGACAACCTCGGCTTCGGCGAAGAGCACCCCATCGACGAACTGGAGGGGGTCCACGAACGCTACCCGCTGATCGATGACGCCGACAGCTCTCAGCACAGCGCCCTGATCGACGCGGTGGACGGCAGGAACCTGGTGATCGAGGGGCCGCCGGGCACCGGCAAGTCCCAGACCATCACCAACCTGATCGCGGCGGCCATGGCCCAGGGCAAGAAGGTGCTGTTCGTGGCCGAGAAGCTGGCGGCGCTGGAGGTGGTACGCAGCCGCCTCGATCGGGTCGGCCTGGGGGAGTTCTGCCTGGAGCTGCACAGCCACAAGTCCCGCAAGCAGCGGGTATTGGAGGAGATCCGCGCGCGCCTGCACAGCCAGGGTAACTACCGCACCCCGGACCAGATAGCGCTGGAGATCGAACGCTACGAAAACCTGAAGGAGCAGCTCAAGGCCCATGCGGAGCGGATCAACCGCCCCTGGAAGGCGACCGGCAAGACCCTCCACGAGATCTTCATGGCCGCCACCCGCTATCGCCACGAGATCGACATCGCCCCGCAAGCGCTCCATCCGGAAGGCTGGAACGGCGAAAATTACGACCCCGAGGCCCAGCGCCGCAACCGGGATCAGGTCGCCGCCTTCGCCAAGGTCTACCAAGCGGTACTGGAGCAACTCGAAAACCAGCCCGAAGGGGGCGCCGCCCTCACCGACCATCCCTGGTGCGGGGTGGGCAACGGTGAACTCCAGACCTTCGACCTCGACCCGATCAAGACGCTGTTGAGCGACTGGCAAGGGGCGTTGCAAAGGCTGGCGAGCCTGCGCGAAGAGCTGGCGGCGGATCTCGCCTGCGAACCCGATGAGCTGGGCGACACCGCCCCGGCCTTCGCCCGCCTGCTGACGGATCTGGAGAGGCTCCCGCCGCTGGCCGGCGACGAACTGCTCGACCGCCTGCCGCTGCTGCGCGGCGAGGTGCTGGAGAAGACGCAGCGCTATCTGGAGCTGTTCCTGGAGATCCAGTCCCTCTTCGCGGCCCTTGGCGAACAGGTGGACCACCAGCTACTGGAAGACCTGTCGGCGGTGGATCAGCTGATCCAGGCCTCGGCACGGCTGCAAGAACTGGTGGGGGAGCAGGTCGAACTGGGCCGGTTGGCGGAGGCCCTCAACCGCCTCTCCGCCCTCGCCGACCAGATCGACGAGCTGCACGAGGCGCTGGAGGGGTTGAGCCAGGCCTTGGGACCCCAGGCCAGTGAACACCTCGCCCTCAGCGAGCAGGGGCTGGGCGAGTTCCGCCAGGCGATCCAGCTCATCGCCGCCCTCGACCCCGGCTACTGGCAACACCGGGATGATCGCTTCGATAACGATGAACTGGACAGCCTGCTGCCGCCACTGCGCCAACGGGTGGAGGAGCTGCGGCGGCAGCGGGACGGTCTCGCCCCCACCTTCCTGCTCGATCGCCTCGACGCCGCCGGCGAGCTGGAGGAGATCCGCCGCACCCTGGCCAGCGGCGGCCTGTTCAAGTGGTTCAAGGGGGATTGGCGGGACGCCCGCAAGCGCCTGCTTGGTCTCTCCAGCCGCCCCAAGGCCTCCCTTGATGCATTGACCGAGCAGCTGCCGGCGCTGATCCGCTTCGATGCCGGCCAACGGGAGCTGGCGGAGAATGGCGACTACCGCCGCACCCTTGGCGAACACTTCCAGGGCCTGGACAGCGACCTGGAGCGACTGGAAGGGCTGCGCGGCTGGTATCGGGAGATCCGCGGTCACTATGGCATAGGTTTCGGGGCCAAGGTGGCGATGGGCGACGCCCTGCTTGCACTGCCCCCCTCCGCCGGCAAGGCGGTGCGCTCCCTGAGCGAGCGGGGCGTGGCGCGACGCCTCGACGACATCCTCGACGACTTGGCCAGCCTCAAGGAGGTCTTCGCCCCGGTGGCGGAACTGCGGAATCCCGAGACCCTCCTGTTCGGCGAACAGGGGCTGATCCCCAACCTCAACCAATCCGTTCAAGCGGCGATCCGCGCCTGCGGCCCGCTGGTGGAGGATCACAATCTATCACTGGCGGGCCTCGCCGATCGCATCGAGCAGCTCGGCCGGCTCCAGCAACGCAGCGAGATCTGGCGCGAGGCGGACTACGACGGCAGGCTGTTCGACGGTCGCCTGGGGCTGCAACTCGGGCTGGGTAAAGACAACCAGGCAGGCCTTTCGCGTCTGGCCAATACCCTGAAACTGGCGCAGGTCATCGACAACGACCTTCACCACCCGCCGTTGGTCCGCTACCTCCTCGACCATCCGCAAGCCGCCAGCTTCGAGGCCCTCAAGGGTCGCCACCGGGAACTGGGCCAGGCCTTCGCCGACCATCACCAACGCTACCAGACCTTCGCCGAGCGCCTGCGCATCGACTGGGATCAGTGGATCGCCCGATCCGGCGACACCTTCGCGCCCCTGATCGCCCGCAACCAGCGGGCGCTGGAGCGGGGCCACACCCTGCAAGGCTGGCTCGACTATGTGCGCATGCGCGAGCGTTGCGCGGGGCTGGGGCTGGCCGCCCTGATCCGCGCCCTCGAACAGGGTGAACTGCCGCTGGCGCAACTGGAACCGGCCTATCAGGCCGGCATCCACGACCTGCTGGCGCGGGAGATCCTGCGCCAGGAGGCGCAGCTGGAACGCTTCTCCGGCCACGCCCAGGAGGCGCTGCAAGAGCAGTTCGCCGGCTACGACAACACCCTCAAGCGGCTGCAATGCGAACGGATCGCCTGGAAGATCGACCAGCACCCCATCCCCGCCGGCGTGCGCGGCGGGCGGGTGCGCGACCTCAGCGAGCGCTACCTGCTGGAGCACGAGGCCTCCAAGCGCACCCGCCACATCCCCATCCGCCAGCTGTTAGAGCGGGCCAGCAACGCCCTGGTCGCCCTCAAGCCCTGCTTCATGATGGGTCCCATGTCGGTGGCCCAATACCTCGCCCCGGGCCAGATCGAATTCGACCTGGTGGTGATGGACGAGGCCTCCCAGATCAAGCCCCAGGATGCCCTCGGCGCCATCGCCCGCGGCGCGCAACTGGTGGTAGTGGGCGACCCCAAGCAGCTGCCGCCCACCAGCTTCTTCGATCGGGTGGTGGAACAGGATGACGACGAGGCCACCGCCATCGAGGAGTCGGAAAGCATCCTTGACGCCACCCTGCCGATGTTCGACCTGCGCCGGTTGAGATGGCACTACCGCTCCCGCCACCAGAGCCTGATCGCCTTCTCCAATCACAGCTTCTACGACGGCAATCTGGTGCTCTTCCCCTCGCCCTGGAAGGCCACCGCCGACCATGGCGTGCAATACTCCCGCATCCCCCGCGGCTGCTTTGTCAATCGCCGCAACATGGAGGAGGCCAGGGTCATCTCCGAAGCGGTGCGGGAACACTTTCGCCATCGCCCCGAAGAGACCCTGGGCGTGGTCGCCATGAGCGCCGAACAGCGCTTGCAGCTGGAACGGGCCATCGAGGCCCTGGCCAAGGAGGATCCCGCCTTCCAGGAACAGCTGGAGCGGGACGGCCAGCGTTATGAATCCCTTTTCGTGAAAAACCTGGAGAACGTCCAGGGCGACGAGCGGGACGTGATCTTCATCTCCATGACCTACGGTCCGCAAGAGCCGGGCGGCCGGGTCTACCAGCGCTTCGGCCCGATCAACTCCGACGTCGGCCACCGTCGCTTGAATGTCCTCTTCACCCGCTCCCGCCAGCGCATGCACATCTTCAGCTCCATGGACTCGGAGGACATCCTCATTTCACCCAGCAGCAAGCGGGGCGTCAAGGCGCTGCGCGGCTTCCTCAGCTACTGCGAGACCGGCATCCTCCACGCCCACGAGCGCCATACCGGCAAGCGCCCCGACAGCGACTTCGAGATCGCCGTGATGCGGGCGCTGGGCAAGGAGGGGTTCGAATGCATCCCGCAAGTCGGCGTGGCCGGCTTCTTCATCGACGTGGCGGTGCTCGACCCCGGCAATCCGGGCCGTTACCTGATGGGGATCGAGTGCGACGGCGCGACTTATCACTCCGGCAAGTCGGCGCGGGACCGGGACCGCCTGCGTCAGGCGGTGCTCGAACGCCTCGGCTGGCGCATCCGCCGCATCTGGTCCACCGACTGGTTCAAGAACCCCCAGGGCGAACTCATCCCGATCCTGCGCGAACTCCACGCCCTCAAGACGCCGCTGCCGCCGGAAGGCGCGGAGATCAGCGAGGCAGAGACGGAAAGTGAAAGTGCCGAGATCGAGGCGATCATCGACCAGACCGAGATCGAGGAGGCCCAGGAGCAGGAGGCCATCCGCGGCGGCGGCGACCTGCGCGACAAACTCCGCCGCTTCGACCAGAAGGTCATACGCCCGGCCCACCCAAACACCCCCGACCACCAACGCCTGCTACGCCCCGCCATGATCGAGGCGCTGCTGGAGTACCAACCCACCAGCCACGCCGAATTCCTCGAACTCATCCCCGCCTACATCCGCCAGGCCAGCGAAGCGACGGAGGGCCGGTACCTGGATGCGGTGTTCGAGATCATCAATAATGCTTCGGAGGGGTGAGGGGGAGTGCGGAGCGCGCGGCTTGACGCGCCCGTGCCACCATTGGCGCGGCGCTTCAGATCTCCTCCTGCTCCACCGCCAAGCCGGCGAGCATGACCTGATCCCCCAGCACCAGCACCTCGTTGAGGGAGTGGATGGCGTAGCCGATCCGGTAGTGGCGCGGTTCGTCGATGTAGAGCATCTCCATCAGCGCCTCTTCATCGTTGAGCAGCAGGTCGTGAAAGACCCTTGCGTGTTCGTCGATCAGTTGCCGCAGGCCGGGGTAACCGGCGTGGCGGAGTTGATCGTACTCCTGCACCACCCCCCATTCGTAGGGAGACTGCTCCCGCTCCTCTTCGATCAGCTCCATGTAGGCGCCATGGTAGAGGGCGATGAACGTCTCCAGGGGGATCAACGCCTCCCACAACACCAGGCGAAAGTTATCCAGGTCGAGCTGAGTGAGGTCGCCGCGACCGGAATAGACGGTGCAAATCCAGGCGCCGGGCGCTATCTCGCCGCCGTTGATACGCCATTGAACGCCTTTTTGCTCTTCCTCGGCCATATGCTTTTCCGTAAACCACCCTGCAACAGGATTGCCGTCGCCGTCCACGACGGCGCTACGCCGCTTGGTCAACTCATGATGAGGAGACGATACCCAACCCGCTCAACAGACTATTGAACAGCAACCAGTAGAAAATCGCCAGCATTACCCCCGACCACAGGGGAGTATCGAGGGCATGGCGCAAGATGTGGCCGAGCACCGTAAGCGACAACATCAGCAACCCCAGATAGAGCAGTACCGCCAATTGGCCGACGGGGGATTGGGTGGGGTCGTCGCCGATTACCAGCAGGATCGGGATGGCGATGAGCTGGAAGATGGCGGCGGTACCGTAGATGGCGGAGAGCGCCTGCACCAGACGGTTCGCCTTCCCCGCGAGTCGCAGCCCAAGATAGATCAGGACGGCGCTCGCCACCATGTCCACCAGCACCCCAAGCAGCGCCGGGGTGAACGCCCCAAGATCGAGGCCGAGCATCAGGGTCCCGCTGAGCAGCATGGCGACCGCCGCCAGTTGCAACAGGAACGGGGATGCCGGCAGATCCTGGGGCCCCAGGCGCAACAGGCAGATCCGGATGTAGGCTCTCAGTAGTTGGACCATACTCTACACAATCCGTTAGTTTATCCAGGAGGGAGTGGAGTCCCCGCCTTGGCGGGTGCCATGCACTCGCTTTCCCAAGGGTATTTACTCCAACCGGAAGCCCCGCCAATCCAGCGGATGCATCGTGGATCAGGGCGACTCGTCCCCCTCCAGACCGCCAAAGGCCTCCACCAACGCGGGCAGAAAGCCGGCCAGTTCGCCGCTCATGAGGACGAAATCGGCGTCGAATCTGGCCTGTTCGTCCTCTGCCTGCTGATCCGCCGCCTCTTCCAGTAGCTCGTCGGAGAAGCGCAGACGCTTGATCGAGAGATCCTCCGCCAACAGGAATTCGAGGCGATCATTCCAGGCCAGCCCCAGCTTGACCGCCTGCTTGCCGGCATCCAGATGGGCGCGAATCTCGTCACTGGCGAGATCCTGACGGCGACAACGCACAATGCCCCCTTCATCGGAGAGGTCTCGCAGCTCACACTCATCGAGCAGGGTGAAACCGGCGGCGGGCTGCCCACCGTTGAGCCATGAGGTGAGCACCGATACCGGCGACTCGCGGGTGGTCAATGGCTTCAGCGGCAGACTGCCCAGGCTTTCGCGCAGCTTCTCGACCAGCTCCTCCGCCTTCTTTTCACTGGCGGCGTCGACCACCAGCCAGCCGCCGCGGGTATCGATATAGGCATAGGTCTGGTGGGACTGGGTAAAGGCCTGGGGCAACAGCTCGGCGATCACCTGCTCCTTGATCTCCAGCCGCTCGCGACGACGCACCGGCCGCCCTTCGTTATCCTCGATCTCCTCGGCGCGCTGCCTGACAAAGTCGTTGATTACCCCCGCCGGCAACACCTTGTCCACCTTGCGCGCGCTCACCATCAGGCAGCCGCCGGCCTGGTGGATACGCTGGTCCCCCTTGCGGCCCAGGGGGCGCTCCCAGCCATAGCTGTAGGTCTCCAGGGCGCCGCACTCCCGCGCCGGATGCTCCGCCAGTTTCTCATTCAGGGCGTCGCCGTCCAGTTGAAACGGCTCACTCAGGCGATAGATCTGCAAATTCTTGAACCACATTCCAGTTTTTTCCTCATTCGCGCGCCGACTCGACAAACGCCGACGCTAGTCCCGTTTTTTGTGGGGCGCATGATACACCCGAGACGCCGACAACGCAGCACCTTGGGTGAAAATGGCCGCTGGCGGGATCGACTTTCCGCGGGAGCCGGGTACCCGTCTCGGCGTGAGAGGGCATTGCACGGCGCCAGGCCGAATGCCATCCGCCTCAGCGCCGAAGCATGCCATGGGCGAGATTTGTCAAATTTCCGTCACTCGCCGGAAACCCTATTGCAACGTATTGTTGTTAGGCTGCTCTTCATCAAGATAAAAACCAAAGGAGAAGCCCATGACCATCGAAAAGCGCAGCAGCAAGCGCGTCGATTTCCATAACCGCGTACAGGTGCGCTACCGGGACAACCGCGCCTTTTCCGCCGAAGCCGTCGATCTCGGTCTGGACGGCATGTTCCTGCGCGCCACCACGTTGCAGATCTGCAAGAGCACGGTGATCGACCTGGAGTTCAACTTCGCCGGTCGCCAGTGGCATATCTCCGCGCTGGTGGTGCATACCAGCGCGAAAGGGTTCGGCGTGCTGTTCAGCAACGCCCAGCCGGAGCTGTATGAAATCGCCCGCGCCATCGACGTCGCCCATCCGTCCCTCTTCGACAGGCAGCGTCCGCAAAAAAGGGCCTGCCAGTAACCCCCATTCACCCTCTACCCTCGCGAGGCCGCGGCGGCCGGCTGCGCTCCGCCTCCTGGCGCCCATCGATTCCACCGTTCATTGATCCAGCGCAGTAAAGGAAACGGTTTTCCGTGAACCCCGTCAATACCCCTTGCGTACCACGCCTCTTTTGGATTAATTTTAAGGCGGAGGAGTATAACAAGGGGTGGTGAAGGAACCACTCGCCCCGAACATTGCAGCGTCGGACCCAAGCAGGGCATCCCGATCGCTTCGCCGCTTCGGTTGACATCATGAGAGATTTTCGCGCAGCTCGGTTACGTCAGCTTGTCACGTTGCTATGCGCCTGCTGGATATCGACGGCCGGCGCGGATCGCCCGGTGGCGCCAGAGCGCATCCCCGGCGCCACATTGCTATCCGCCGAAACCCTGATCGAGATGCTGGTGGGCAGAGACCCGCCACTGCTGATCGACGCGCGCCTGCCCCAGGAGTACCGCAACGGCCACATCGAGGGCGCCATCAACATCACCGACAACAATCTGACCCAGGAGAAGCTTGGCGCGCACGCCGCCTCCCTCGACACCCCCATCGCCTTCTACTGCAACGGCGAACGCTGTCTGCGCAGCAGCAACGCCAGCAACAAGGCGATCTCCTGGGGCTATCGCAACGTCTACTGGTTTCGCGGCGGCTGGGTGGAGTGGACCGCGAAGCGCTATCCGGTCGCCTGGTAGCCATGTTTCGCGTCGATCGCCTCTCCGTCCTCTCGGTAACCCTGGTGGTCTTCGCCCTGCTGGGGTTGATCGCGGTGGTCCTGACCCTGTATACCTCCCAGCTTTTCCATCAGGCCTCCGCCGACTCCAAGGCCGAGACCATCGCGCGCATGATCGGGGTGGCCGCGCGCGACGAGCTGGAGGAGCTGAGCAAGGACGCGGCCCGCTTCGGCGGCGCCTTCGAGCAGGAGAGCGGGCTGCGCGACGCCCTTCGCCACTGGTCGATCTACGACGACCCCAGGCCGCTGGTCAAGACCCTGGATGAGCCCTTTCGACGCGGCCACGCGCTGGCCAACCTGTTCTCCCTGGAGAAGCTCAGGCTCTACGACCTGGAGGGGATGCTCATCGCCGAGAGCAGCCTTGGCAACGAGCATCTGCCAGGCGGCATGGATGGGGAGCTGGCGATGCTGCTGCTCTCCCGGGACGGGTCGGAGCGACTGCAAACCGCCGAGGGGCTCTGGAGAACGCCGCGCCAGGCCTACTACTCCACGGTGGTGCCGGTCGGCGGCCTGCGCATCAAGGGGTATCTGGAGGTGGTCGTCGACCCGGCCTACAATCTGCTCAAGGTCGAACAGATCATGCACCTGCCGGTGCGCATGGAGCCCACCGACCAGGCCGAGTTTCCGCCGGAGCCGGCGGAGGGGCAACGCAAGCGCGTCGACTATCTGCTGACAACCCCGGCCCGGGAGCCCGCCTTCTTTCTCTTCGGCTTCATTCCGCGGGAGGATTTCGATCAGGATATCCGCACCAACAGCGTCTATCTGGCGGCCATGCACCTGGCGGTCACCGCCATCGCCCTCTTTTTCGGCTATCTGCTGTTGCTGCGCTACCTGATCCTGCCGCTGAAGAAGATGAGCCGGGATATCCGTTTCGCCCTCAAGGAGTCGACCCAGGTCTCGGTGGACGCCAGGGGCCTGCGCGAGTTTTCGGATCTCGCCAGCTCCTTCAATCGCCTGATGAACGAGGTGGACGCCCAGAAGGAGACCCTGCGCCAGATGTCGATGGTCGACGCCCTCACCAATCTCGCCAACCGGCGCGCCTTCGACCTTACCCTCAATCGCGAGTGGCAACGGGCGATTCGGGAACAGACGCCCATCTCCCTGTTACTGATCGACATCGACTACTTCAAGCGCTACAACGACACCTATGGCCATCAGCAGGGGGATCACTGCCTGGCGAAAGTGGCGAAGGTGGTGGGCCAGGCGGCGACCCGTTCGTCGGACCTGTCGGCGCGTTACGGCGGCGAGGAGTTCGCCGTCATTCTCCCCGCCACCAACCACAAGGGGGCGCTCAAGTTGGGCCAACGCCTCGCCCGCCGCGTCGAGGAGCTGGCGATGCCCCACGCCGATTCGGAAGTGGCCAACCACGTCACCCTGAGCATCGGCGTCTCCACCTGTCAGCCGATGGCCCAGATCGAGGCGGACTGTATCGTGCAATGCGCCGACCGCGCCCTTTACGGCGCAAAGCACAAGGGTCGCAACCAGGTCAACTCGGCGATCATGAGCAGTTGCGACGACCCGGCGACGCCTCAGCCCCGCAACAACGTCATCGCCTTCAACCCCGAAGTGCGAGCGACCCACCGTTAACGCCTTCGAAAGCCTTCCCAGCAGCCGAAGAAGGCCTCACGCAGCGCTTCTGGCGTCGCCTGGCGTGTCGTCTCCCGCTCCACCACCCGCCACAGCGCCTCCACCAGCCGCTGCCCGTCCGCGGGTGAGAGCGGCTTGTCGCCGTCGACACTGGCACCGGAATCCTCTAGCGGCTGGACGTCGGCGGAGCGGGGAATCATGCGCGTCGCGCCATCCTTGAGGGAGCGCGCGGAGAGGGGGGCGTTCTTCTGGAACGCTTCGCCGCGCCAGCTGAACTTGGCGCCGATCGGCAGGCGTGGAAACTTCATCGCAAGCCTACAGCTCCTCGAAGATGGCGTCGATGGAGAAGCCGTCCCGCTCGAGGATGACCCGCAGCCGTCGCAGGGCGTCCATCTGGATCTGGCGCACCCGCTCCCGGGTCACGCCGATCTCCGCGGCGACCTGCTCCAGGGTCGAGTTCTCATAGCCGTGGAGGCCGAAACGACGCTCCACCACTTCGCGCTGCTTGGGGTTGAGCTTCTCCAGCCAATGATCGATATTTCGCGCCAGGGTCTGCTGTTGCAGGGCGCCGGTGGGGTCTTCGCTGCGCTTGTCCTCGATGGTGTCGAGCAGCAGCTTGTCGCCTTCCCTGCCGCAGGGCACGTCCATCGAGGCGATGCGCTCGTTGAGCCCGAGCATCCGCTCCACTTCGCTCAGGGGGCGGTCGAGGAGGTGGGCGATCTCGTCGGCGGTGGGTTCGTGATCGACGCGGTGGGAGAGCTGGCGCGCCGCCTTGAGGTAGACGTTGATCTCCTTGACCACATGAATGGGCAGGCGAATGGTGCGGGTCTGGTTCATGATCGCCCGCTCGATGGTCTGGCGAATCCACCAGGTGGCGTAGGTGGAGAAGCGGAAGCCGCGCTCGGGGTCGAACTTCTCCACCGCGCGAATCAGGCCGAGATTGCCCTCCTCCACCAGGTCCAGCAGCGCCATGCCGCGGTTGAGATAGCGCCGCGCGATCTTGACCACCAGCCGCAGGTTGCTCTCGATCATGCGCGCCCGCGCCGCCGCGTCCCCCTTTTGCGCCGCTCGCGCCAGGGTCACCTCCTCCTCGGCGGTAAGCAGCGCCGCGCCGCCGATTTCGTTGAGATAGAGGCGGGTGGCGTCGAGTTTGGCGTGGGGGTCGTCCACGCTCAGGTCGACCTCGTCGTCGCCTTCATCCTCAATGTCGTCGTCGAGGGCGATCTCCTCATGGTTACCCCCCCCCAGCACCGATGCGGGATCTTGCCCGGCCTCCTCCTCGCCGCCGCCTAACCCCTCCTTGCCCTCGCCCATCTCCGCTCCTGCGTTGTGATGTCGCCGTTTCGCCATTATCGCCTCACATGGTCAACCAATCGGGGGGAGCAACCGCATGGGATTCTCCGGCACCGTATTACGGCGGATCTCGAAGTAGAGCCTGGCGCCGCCTCTGACCTCCCCCATCTCGGCGATCGTCTCGCCGCGAGCCACCTCGTCACCCTCCGCGACCCGCACGCCGCGATTGTTCGCATAGGCGCTGAGGTAGTCGTGCCGGTGCTTGATGATGACCAGATTTCCGTATCCCTTCAACCCATCGCCGCTGTAGACCACCCGCCCCATCTCCGCCGCCCTCACCGGCGCGCCGACGAAGCCCGCGATGGCGATCCCGGAACGCTCCTCGGTCACCGTCCCCGCGGCCGGCCAGACCCAGCGCAGATCGCTGCGCGGGGGTGGAATCTCCCAGGAGTCGACCCGCCAGTCGAGAAACTGGGGCGCGATCTTGCGGGTGATCTCGCCGTTTTCGCTGCGCCTGCGCAGCGTGGCCGCCGCCGAGCCGCCGGGCATTGGCCTTACCGCCAGCATCTGGCCCGGCTTGATGGTGTAGGGCTTTTCCAGTCCGTTCCAGCGCGCCAGGGCGAGGTAGTCCAGCTCCAGCCCCCAGGCGATGGAGTAGAGGGTATCGCCGGGCTTTACCCGATAGACGCCGCTGGGCTCATCCGCTCCCAGCACCGGCGCCGGCGTGGAGTGGGGGCGGTTCATGCAACCGAAACTGGTCGCTATCAGCGCGCCGATGATCAGGATACGCCATAGCCCCGTGAATCGGCCCATAGCCACGCGTCAAACCAGTTTCCAGGTCACCACGCCGACGATCAGAATTGCGACCGTCGCCCAGCCGATGCCGTCCACGTACTTGCGCAGCTGATGCTGCATCTGCGGCCCGCCGTAGCTCATCAGCAGCGCGACCAGGTAGAAGCGGGCGCCGCGACCGATCAGGGAGGCGAACAAAAACGGCAGCAGCGCCATACCGATCACACCCGCGGTAATGGTGAAGACCTTATAGGGGATCGGTGAGAATCCTGCGATGAAGATGGCCCAAAAACCCCAGGCAGCGAACCACTCCTTGGACTTTAGATAGGCCTCGTGGTAACGACTTTCAACCAGCCAGGGCTGGATCATCTCGAAGGCGAAATAACCGATCAGGTAGCCCAGCAGCCCACCCGCCACCGACGCCAGGGTGGTCAACAGGGCGTAGTTCAAGGCCTTCTCCGGATGGGCCAGGGCCATGGGCGCAAGAACGACGTCCGGCGGGATGGGGAAGAAGGAGGATTCGGCGAAACTGAGCCCGCCCAGATAGTAGGGCGCATGGCGGTGACGGGAGAGTTTCAGCACCTTGTCGTAAAGGGGGGAGAAGATGCGCATCAGGCGGTACCTCCTAGCAACGGCACGAAGGCGACCCGCTCCAGGATCTCCTTGTCGTATCCTTCCGGCGTGCGGGTCACCCGCACCAGCACCTGCATGCGCCGGGCGCCCACCGGGATGATCATGCGCCCGCCGACCCGCAACTGATAGACCAGGGCGCGGGGGATACCCTCCGGCGCGGCGGTGACCAGGATGCCGTCGAAGGGACCGTACTCCGGCAGCCCCATGCCGCCGTCGGTGTGCTTGAAGCGAACGTTACGCATCTTCAGGCCGCGGATGCGCCGCTTGGCCACCTCCAGCAGCGCGCTGATGCGTTCGACGCTGTAGAGCCGCTCCACCAGCTGCGCGAGCACGGCGGTCTGGTAGCCGGATCCGGTACCCACTTCGAGCACCGTGTCGAGCGGCCCCTGCTCCAGCAGCGCCTCGCTCATGCGCGCGACGATATAGGGTTGGGAGATGGTCTGACTATAGCCGATCGGCAGCGCGGTGTTCTCGTAGGCGCGGCTCGCCAGCGCCTCATCGACGAACAGGTGCCGGGGCACCTCGCGCATCGCCGCCAGCACCCGCTCGTCCGTGATGCCCTCGTCCCGCAGACGCTGTAGCAGGCGATCCCGTGCACGCTGTGAAATCATGCCCCTGCCATACCAGTGATTGGAGGTTACGAATGCCGATCTTGCAGCCATTTCTCGATAAAATCCAGTGATGAGTGTCGAGTGAGATCGATCTGCAGCGGCGTCACCGCTACATAGCCATTGCGTACCGCATGAAAATCGGTGCCGGGCCCCGCGTCCTGCTCCCCCCCCGCCGGGCCGATCCAGTAGATGGGACGCCCGCGCGGATCGGTGGCGCGAATCATCGGCTCCGATTTGTGGCGCGCACCGAGCCGACATACCTTGTAGCCCTTGATCTCGTCATAGGCCAGGGCGGGAACATTGACGTTGAGGATGGTATCCGCCGGCAATGGCCGTTCAACCAGATGTTCGATCAGCTCCGCCGCCACCCGCGCCGCGCCCGAGTAGTCGTCCGACTCGAACGATGCCAGCGAGATGGCGATGGCGGGCAGCCCCAGGAAGCGCCCTTCGGTAGCCGCCGCGACGGTACCGGAGTAGAGCACATCATCGCCCATGTTGGCCCCGGCATTGATGCCGGCGATAACCATGTCCGGCTCTTCGTCGAGAAGCCCGGTGATCGCCAGATGGACACAGTCGGTGGGCGTACCGTCCACCCGAATCACCCCGTCCGGCTCGCGGTGGGCGCGAATCGGGCTCTCCAGGGTCAGCGAATTGCTGGCGCCGCTGCGGTTGCGATCCGGCGCCACCACGGTCAGCTCGGCCAGGCCCTCCAGCGCCCCCATCAGCGCCCGCAATCCCGGCGCCTGATAGCCGTCATCGTTGCTCAAGAGGATTTTCACGTGTTTCGATCTTCCTTATATCGCGCCTGGCGCGCCCCTCCCCGGGGCGACCCGCGGCACCGTTCACGATCATCAAACGATACCCCAACAAAGAGAAAAAATCCAATAAAAAAAGAGTGATGCGAGAACTTCTTGAGAACTAACTAGAATTATTGGCATTTTGCCTGACGCCTATCGAACCACAACCGTTCAGTGTAGAATGGCGCCTGGTACCGACTGGACCAGGCCCGCAACCGACAGATCCAAGGAGCCCCCATGCCACTGCTGAAGATCATGACCAACATCCCGGTCGCCAACACCGCGCCGTTGCTCGCTGGACTCTCCGCCCGCACCGCCGCCATGCTCGGCAAACCCGAAGGATACGTGATGGTGATCCTCGAAGACGAGCGCGCCATGCTCTTCGGCGGCAGCGGCGATCCGGCGGCCTACTGCGAATTCAAGAGCATCGGCCTGCCGGAAGAGCGCACCCGGGAGTTCTCAAGACAACTCTGCGAGCGGATCGGCGAGGATCTGGCGATCCCCCGCGAACGCATCTACATCGAATTTTCCGACGCCCCGCGCCATATGTGGGGATGGAACGGCAAGACCTTCTGATTCGCCTCCCCCTCCATTCACCTTATAACTGGCCGAAACGTCAAGAGATGCAGCATGAGTTCCCCCCATATCCTCGTAATCGATGACGAACCCGACATTCGCAACCTGGTCAAGGAGATCCTGGAGGATGAACACTACCATGTCTGGGTTGCCGAAAACGGCGAGTCGGCGCGCCGCGCCCTGCGCGACCGCCGCCCCAACCTGGTACTGCTGGATATCTGGATGCCCGACATCGACGGCATCAGCCTGCTCAAGGAGTGGATGCAGAGCGAGGAACTGCCCTGCCCGGTGATCATGATGTCCGGTCACGGTACCGTCGAGACGGCGGTGGAGGCGACCCGCCTGGGCGCCTATGACTTCCTCGAAAAACCCCTCTCTTTGGCAAAGCTCCTGCTTACGGTCCAGCGCGCCCTGGAGGCCAACAAGCTGCGCGAGGAGAATCGCGGCCTGCGCCGTCACGCGCCGCTGGTGCAGGAGCCGGTGGGACGCAGCCCGCTGCTGCAACGCCTGCGGGAGCAGGTCAAACGCATTGCCCAGCACGACACCTGGGTGCTGATTACCGGCGAATCCGGCAGCGGCCGCGAGACCTTCGCCCGCTACCTGCACACCCAGAGCAGCCGCAAGGAGGGGCCATTCGTCGACGTCGGCGTCTCCTCCATCACCCGCGGCAACGCCCCCCGGGAACTCTTCGGCAGCGAGGAGAGCGGCATCACCCACTACGGCGCCCTGGAACAGGCGGGCGGCGGCACCCTGTTTCTCAGCGAAGTGGCGGAGATGGACCTGGAGGTGCAGGCGCAACTGCTCGGCGCCCTCGATACCGGCGCCTTCCTGCGCGTCGGCGGCACCGACCCGGTCGAACTGGACGTGCGCATCATCGCCGCCACCCAGCGCAACCTGGACGACGAGGTCCAGGCCGGCCGCTTCCGGGAAGACCTCTTCTTCCACCTCAACGTGGTCCCCCTCAACGTGCCGCCGCTGCGGGATCACCGCGAGGACGTCCCCGACCTGCTCAGCTTCTACGTCGACCAGTTCGTCGCCCAGGAGAAACTCCCCTACCGCCACTTCAACGTCGCCGCCCAGAACTTCCTGCGCAACTACGCCTGGCCCGGCAACGTGCGGGAACTGCGCAACCTGGTGCAGCGATTATTGATCCTCGGCACCGGCAACGACATCGCCATGAACGAGGTAGAGGCCGCCATTGGCACCGCCGACGCCCCCCGCGAACGCAGCGTCGCCAACCCCATCGGCTTCGACCAACCCCTGCGTCAGGCCCGCGAACAGTTCGAACGGGCCTATCTCGAATACCAACTGGAAAAGCACCAAGGCAACGTCAGCCGCATGGCCGCCGAGGTCGGCATGGAACGCACCCACCTCTACCGCAAGCTGCGCTCGCTGGGGATTGAGATCAAGGAGAGGCGTTGATGCACCGCTAGGGCGACCCCGCCATACAGCGATCCCAGCCCCGCGATCATCCACCAGGCCAAGGCGGGATCCCGCACCGCCGCCAGCGTCGCTAGCAAAGCCACCGCCATGATCCCATAGGCCCAGCCCAGGGTGCGCCGGGTAGTCCACCCGGCGGTGACCAGACGCTGAAACAGATGATCACGGTGCGCCTCCCACACCTTCTCCTTGCGCAGGGCGCGATGGAGCAGGGTCAGGGTGGCGTCGAAGATGAAGGGAGAAAAAAGCAGGACTCCCGCCCACAGGGGCGCCGCGCCGCGGACCTCGCCGATCACGCTGAACGCCCCCGCCAGCAGGCCCAATACCGATGAGCCGGCGTCGCCGAGAAAGATGGAGGCCTTGGGCAGGTTCCACACCAGAAACCCCAGCAACCCGACCACGACCATCAGGTTGAGGCCGACGAAGAGGCCGTCGCCGACCATCGCCCCCGCCAGCGCCAGCCCGCCGAAGCCGAACACCCCCATGCCGCCGGCAAGGCCGTCCATGCCGTCCATGAAGTTGTAGAGATTGATCATCCATACCAGAAACAGCAAGGTGAAGCCGATGGCGGCGACTCTGGGCAGGGTCAGGGGGTCACTGAAAGGCAGTGGGAAAAGCACGCTTTGGTAACCGCCGCCGATCACCAGCAGGCCGGCGATCAGGTGGGCGGTGAGGCGATAGCGGGCGGCAAGGTGGCCCAGGTCATCCCATAACCCTACGCCCCACAGCAGCAGCACCGCCGCCAGCAGCCACGCAAAGCCGGGCAGGAGATAGCCGCCAAACAGGGCCCAACCGATCAGCGTGGCGACGATCACCGCCACCCCACCGCTCCGCGGCGTGGGGACGTCGTGGAGGGAGCGCTCGTTGGGGTGATCGAGGATATGCAGCCGGGAGGCGGGATCCTGCAAGCGCAGCGCCATCCAGCAGGCGATGAGGAAGGCGAGGATTGAGGCGAAGGCGATCATCGTCTCTCCGCCCTTCGCTCGGGGAGCAGGAAGGCGGTAGCGTGAGACAACACCGAGGAGTGGCAGTCCTTCAAGGACTGCCACTCCTGTGCTAGTTTCATCCTCCGGGGTACTGAAAAGACTCCATGTCCGTTAGGGGGAGGGGCGGTGCTGGTAGATTGATAAATTGTTGAACTTTCGAGGCGCCCCCTCCCTGTCCCTCCCCCTCCCCCGATGGTGGAGGGAGCCATTCGTTCGGCATTGGGGAGGTGAACGATTACTCCCTGCCTCGTTCGCCCCCCCCCTACCCCCCCTGTTGCAAAGGGGGAGATGGGTTTTGAGGAATATTTTATTTGCGAAGGTGAAGCCGGCATCGCGGGATTCTCTGGACAGGCCCATGCGGGTTTGGCGGAGCTCAGCTCGGCGCTCCAGGGGAACAAACAAAAAAGGGCGTCTCTTCGCGGAGCGCCCTTTTCTCTACCAACTTGCGAAGCGACGCGGAGGCGTGCGCTCGATGGCTCATTCCGCAACGCCGCTCAGCTGTGCTCCTTGCGCAGACGCTGGTAGATCTCGTCCTTCATGGCGGCGCGTTCGAACTTCATCTTTTCGATGGTTTCGTCGGCGACTGGGGTCTGCTTCTCTTCCAGTTCGCGGATCTCGTCGTCCAGCTTGTCGTGACGATCCACCAACGCGGCGAAGTCGGCGTCCTTTTCACGCAGGGCGAGCAGGCGCTCGTGGTATTCGGGGAACTCGTGATCAATGTCGTGATGTTCGGAAAGCATGGCTCTCTCCTCCTTTTCGGTGTTGTTTCGCGGGCCTCAGTCAGGCCGTTATGGGAATTCGAGGTGGGCGTTCACACCAGGCTTGTCCTGAACCCTGACCCCCTGGCCCAATGGGAGGGGGGGTTGGGCGGGGTGTGAACGCTTGCGATTGAGGGCGACGGACGCCGATAGCGCCGCGCCGCCCGCCTCATCAGGCCTCCTTGCGCTCTTTGGCCTCCTTGATCACCACCTCGGCCACATTGTTCGGGCAGGGGGCGAAGTGGGAGAATTCCATGGAGAACTGACCGCGCCCCGAGGTCATGGTGCGCAGGTCGCCGATGTAACCGAACATCTCCGCCAGCGGCGCGTCCGCCTTGATGCGCACGCCGGTGGGGCCGGGCTCCTGGGACTTGATCATGCCGCGGCGACGATTGAGGTCGCCGATCACGTCGCCGACGTGATCTTCGGGGGTGAAGACGTCCACCTTCATGATCGGCTCCAGCAGTTGCGGCTTGGCCTTGGGGATCGACTGACGGAAGGCGGCCCTGGATGCGATTTCATAGGCCACGGCGGAGGAGTCGACCGCATGGAATCCACCATCGGTCAGAATCACCCTGACGTCGAGAACCGGGAACCCGGCGAGCACGCCCTGATTCATCATGCTCTTGAAGCCCTTTTCAACGGCGGGCCAGAATTCGCGCGGCACGTTGCCGCCCACCACCTGGGATTCGAACACGAAACCGCTGTTGGGCTCGCCCGGCTCGATGACGTATTCGATCTTGGCGAACTGACCGGAGCCGCCGGTCTGCTTCTTGTGGGTGTAGCCATCTTCGACCCGGCTGGTGATGGTCTCACGGTAGGAGACCTGGGGCTTGCCCACCACCACGTCGATGCCGTGGGTACGCTTGAGGATGTCGATCTTGATGTCGAGGTGCAACTCGCCCATGCCCTTGAGGATGGTCTCGCCGCTGTCCTGGTCGGTCTCGACGCGGAACGAGGGATCCTCGGAGATCATCTTGTTCAGCGCCATGCCCAGCTTGTCGACGCTGGCCTTGTCCTTGGGTGCGATGGCGATGGAGATGACGGGATCCGGGAAGACCATCGGTTCCAGGGTGGCCGGGAATTTGGGATCGCACAGGGTGTGCCCGGTCTGGGTGTTCTTGAGGCCGATCAGGGCGACGATATCGCCGGCGGAGGCCTGGTCATATTCGATACGCTCATCGGCGTGCATCTCGACGATGCGGCCGATACGCTCGGTCTTGCCGGTAAAGGTATTGAGCACCGTGTCGCCCTTCTTGAGCTTACCCGAATAGATACGGGTAAAGGTCAGCGCACCATAACGGTCATCCATGATCTTGAAGGCCAGCGCGCGAAGGGGCTTGCTGGGGTCGACTTCGGCGAAGGCGCCGGTCTCGTTGCCTTCCTCGTCCACCTCCGGCTGGGGCTTGACCTCGGTGGGGCAAGGCAGGTAGTCAACCACCGCATCCAGCACCAGTTGCACGCCTTTGTTCTTGAAGGCGGAGCCGGTGTAGGTGGGGAAGAAGTCCAGGTTGATGGCGCCCTTGCGGATGCAACGCTTGATGTCGTCGATGGCGGGCTCTTCCCCTTCCAGGTACTGCTCCATGAGGTCGTCGTCCTGCTCGACGGCGGTCTCGATCAGCTTCTCGCGCCACTCTTCGATCTGGTCCGCCATATCCGCGGGCGGATCGACGATCTCGTAGTTCATGGGGTCGCCGGAGTCGTCCCAGATCCACGCCTTGCGGGTGAGCAGATCGACCACGCCCTTGAAGTTCTCCTCGATGCCGATCGGCAGCACCATCACCAATGGGTGGGCGCCCAGCACGTCCTCCACCTGCTTGACCACGCGGTAGAAATCCGCGCCCATGCGATCGAGCTTGTTGACAAAGATGATGCGCGCGACCTCGGATTCGTTGGCGTAGCGCCAGTTGGTCTCGGACTGGGGTTCGACGCCGCCGGAGCCGCAGAAGACGCCGATGCCGCCGTCGAGCACCTTGAGGGAGCGGTAGACCTCGATGGTGAAGTCGACGTGTCCCGGGGTATCGATGATGTTGAAGCGGTGATCCTTCCAGAAGGCAGTCGTGGCGGCGGACTGGATGGTGATGCCGCGCTCGGCCTCCTGATCCATGAAGTCCATGGTGGACTCGCCGTCATGCACCTCGCCGAGCTTGTGAATCTTGCCGGTCAGCTTGAGGATGCGCTCGGTGGTGGTGGTCTTGCCCGCGTCCACATGCGCGAAGATGCCGATATTTCGGTATTTGGAAAGGTCTGCCATGTCGTAGTCTCTAGGATTTGTGAAAAGGATTCAGATCTCAAAGGCGATCGCGTAGCGCCGGTCATTGCACCCGCTCGCCGCCGGTCCGCTTACGGCGGCATCACGCTCCAACTTGCGACCCGCCCGTGGGGGCCGTTCCACTCCCCTCGCCGCGAGCCAAGTTAATCCACCATTATAAACTGAGTGTGACGATAATTTCAAAAATTCCGCCAAGTTTGCTCCCCCGCCCCTTTTTTGACTAAGATCATGGGACTGGGATCTCGACGGATGTTATCCTCCGTCACAATCTCGGTCCCGCTTGCGTGATTCAGGAGTGCCCCATGTCGACTACTGACGGCTTCGGTCGTTCCATCACCTATCTGCGCCTGTCGGTCACGGATCGCTGCGACCTGCGCTGTTTCTACTGTCTGCCACGGAGCTACCGGGATTTTCAGACCCCCGCGAACTGGCTGACGCCCGGGGAGATCGGTCGCATCGCCCTGGCCTTCGCCGAGATCGGCGTGCGCCATGTGCGTCTTACCGGCGGCGAGCCGCTGGTGCGCAAGGAGCTTGGGTCGATCGTCGAGGCCCTCAACGCCACCGATGGCATCGAGGAGATCTCGCTCAGCACCAACGCCCTGCGCCTCGCCGATCACGCCGAGTCGCTCCGCCAGCGCGGCGTCTCGCGCGTCAACGTCAGCCTCGACAGCCTGCGCCCGGAGACCTTCCGCCGGGTTACCGGCGGCGACCTTTCGGGGGTGCTGGCCGGACTGGGCGCGGCCCGGGAGGCGGGTTATGCACCGATCAAGGTCAACATGGTGATGATGCGCGGGATCAATGACGACGAAGCGGAAGGGATGGCCGAGTTCTGCATGGAGAACGGTTTTACCCTGCGCTTCATCGAGACCATGCCGGTGGGCGACGGCGGTCGCGACGCGGCGGATCATTACCTGCCGCTGGAGGAGATCCGCCAGCGACTCGATCGGCGCTTCGGTCTGGCGCCGGCGGCGATGCGCGGCAGCGGACCGGCACGCTATTTTCGGGTCGCGGAGAGCGCGCTGGTGGTCGGGTTCATCACCCCCCTCTCCCAGCACTTCTGCGATACCTGCAACCGGGTTCGGCTCTCCGCCGACGGGCGCCTCCACCTGTGTCTCGGCGAGGAGGAGGATCTCGACCTGAGAACCCCGTTGCGCGCCGGGGTGAGCATCGAGCAGTTGACCGCGCTGATCGCCGATGCGTTGCAAAGGAAACCCATGCGCCACGATTTCAATGAGACCCCGGAGCGCATCTTGCGCCCGATGTCGGCGCTGGGAGGCTGACCCATGGCGCGCATCCGCCTGCTGCTGTTCGGCCGCTATCAGGACGATCTCGACCTCGCCCAGGCGGAGCTGGAATTGCCCGACCGGGTGACCGATGTCGCCAGACTGAGGGAGTGGCTCAGCGCCAGGGACGCGGCGTGGGAGGGTATCTGCGGAGCGGCCAACCCGCGCCTCATGACCGCGGTCAATCAGCAGATGGCGGACGCAACGACCCCCATTGGCGACGGCGACGAGGTCGCCCTGTTCCCGCCGGTAACCGGCGGCTGACGCGACTCCGCGGTGTTCACGGTACGCATCCAGCAAGACGATTTCGACCCCGGCGCCGAGCTGGAGCGACTCCATCGCGGCGATCTCGGCGCGGGGGGCATTGCCACCTTCATCGGCCTGGTGCGCGACCTCAACCTGGGCGACCGGGTCCAGGGGCTGACCCTCCAGCACTACCCGGGCATGACCGAAAAGGCGGTCAACGCGATTGTCGACGAGGCGCGCCAGCGCTGGCCAATCCAGGGGGCGCTCGTCGTTCACCGCGTCGGCCCGCTCGCCCCCGGCGATCGCATCGTGATGGTGGCGGTCAGCGCCGTCCATCGCGGCGAATCGTTCGCCGCCTGCGAGTTCATCATGGACTACCTCAAGACCCGCGCCCCCTTCTGGAAGAAGGAGCAGACCCCCGACGGCCCGCGCTGGGTAGAAGCGCGAGATGGCGATCAGGCCGCCGCCAAGCGCTGGGTCGACTGATCCCGCGCCCCGCACAACATCATGTACAGCGACGCCGAAGCGAAGCAAGCGGCGCCTCCCTGCTTTATCGGCCTCGACCTGGGTACCAGCGGGGTTCGCGCCATCGCCGCGGATCTCGACGGCGAGGCGCTGCTGGAGCTCACCGCACCGCTACCGCCCCCCGCCAGCCAGCCCCACGGCATTAGCCAGGATCCCGGGATCTGGCGGGAGGCGGCCTTCGGGCTATTGCGGCGTCTCGACGCGGAACTGGCGGACCACCGACCCGCCGCGCTGGCTATCGACGGCACCTCCGGCACCCTGCTCGCCGCCGACGCAAGCGGCGCGCCCCTGGGGCCGGCGCTGATGTACAACGATTGCCGCTCCGCCGCCATCGGCGCGCGCATCGACCAACACGCCCCCCATGACAGCCCGACGCGCGGCCCCTGTTCCACCGCCGCCCGCGCCCTCGAACTGCTACGCCGCTATCCGCGCGCCCGATACCTCCTGCATCAGGCGGACTGGCTGCTGGGACAGCTATTGGGGGAGTATTGCCATAGCGATCACAACAACGCCTTGAAACTCGGCTACGATCCGGTCGCGGGGTGCTGGCCGGCATGGCTTGACGCCGCGGGCATCCCCCGCGACCGCTTGCCGCGGCCGCTAGCGCCGGGCACCCCCCTGGGAAGGATCTCTCCCCACTTGGCCAAGGCCTGTCGACTGCCGCCGCGACTGCTGCTGGTCGCCGGCTCCACCGACAGCACCGCGGCGATCATGGCCACCGGCGCGACCGCGCCGGGAGAGGGTATAACCGCGTTAGGCACCACACTGGTGGTCAAGATCATCTGCGATCACCCCATCAGCGCGCCGCGGTACGGCGTTTACAGCCAGCCCTTCGCGGGACGCTGGCTGGTTGGCGGCAGCTCCAACAGCGGCGGCGGCGTTCTGGCCCGTTACTTCACTTCAGGGCAGCTCGCCAGCCTCTCCGAGCGCATCGATCCAGCGCGGCCCAGCGGCCTCGACTACTACCCGCTGAACACCCCGGGAGAGCGATTTCCGATCAACGATCCCGATTGGCGACCACGCCTCGCGCCCCGCCCCGACGAGGATCGGCTTTTTCTGCAGGGCCTGCTGGAGGGTATCGCCCGAATCGAGAAACAGGGCTATGAGCGATTGCGACAGCTTGGCGCACCGACTCTTGTCAACGTGCGCACCACCGGCGGCGGGGCGATCAACCCCGGGTGGCGGCAAATCCGCCAGCGCCTGCTTGGCGTCCCCCTTGTCGACACCGCGCACCATCAGGCGGCGATGGGAATGGCGCTGCAAGCGCGGCGCGGCTACATCGCCACCGGCGCAAATCGACCCAAGCCGTGAAGCCCAACGGCAGGATCACTCGCATACAATATTATAAAAAACTAAAACTACAACATAATCAGAAACTAACATACACACGCGGCCTTGCTTTTCTGGTATCCGCCGGATAATCTTTAACTCAGGATGACAGGGCGTGAGCGCCATACCGGAAGGCAAGAGAGGCGAGTAACCTCCCATATCCAGCCCGCCCCCCGATAACCACTATAAAACAACCAGGAGGAGAAGGGCCTTGGCTGACGGGATCTCCTACACCGAGCTGACCCGCCTTATCGAGCAGCTCAACCAGAAAAAGCGCTCCGGTACGCTCTTCCTGCGTACCGACGACAATCACTCCTCCATGATCATGTTCACGGCGGGGATCGTGACCGGCGTGACCTGCGGCCTGGCCCGCGGTCGCAAGGCCATCACGCTGCTGCGACAGGTCAACCAGTTTTCGTTTCGTTTCGCCGAGGGCAAACCGCCGCCCACCCGCCAGGACCTGACCTCGCCGGAGGAGACCTTGCGCGCACTGGGCATCGGCGTTCATGAACCGATCATGGAAGAGGCCCCGGCCCTCATCGACGACCTCCCCGCCGGGGCGGGGACGGCGGCGCCCGATGACACCCCTGACCTGAACCTGGGGATCGATGACGTCATCCGCCAACTCATCGTCGAACAGCTCGCCGGCATCGTCGGACCCGCCGCCCCGGTGATGCTGGAGGACGCGGAGCGCGCCGCCGGCGGCATATCTCGCAGCGAGCAGATCGAGAAGATCCTCAAAATCCTTTCCGACGATCTCGACACCCCAGAAGAGCAATCCCGCTTCGCGCCCCGGGTTCGTTCCCGCATCGACGGCATGTTCACCAAGAAGGCGTGCGAGATGATTACCGGCGAGCTGCTCGAATATGTGGGTCCCGCCGCCGCCAACGTCTGCGGCGATAATATCCTCAAGCTGGGCGGGCACATCCGCAGTCCCCACCAACTCGAAAGGCTGATTGCCATGCTCGCCAACGAGATCGGCGATGAGCAGGAATCCCGGGAGTTCATCGATCGGGTGCGCGAAGACCTTCACCAACTCAGCTCCGGCTGACGATCGCGGCATCACCAACCGCCACTCCAGCCACCAATCCAGGGGAGATCCCAGCCCATGCCACGCGAAGAGAAACAAACCAAAAGCCTGCTGACCCGCTTCAATATCCTGCTCATCGTCTTCTACCTGTGCAGCCTGATGATCGCGACGCCCGTCGCCTACTGGGTAGCACGCGACCAGACCTATCAGTCCGCGCACAAGGAGTTGCAGATCCTGGTAGACGTAATGACATCCCTGCGCAGCTACATCTCCGGCCATGTGCGTCCGCAATTGCTGGAAAAGGACGTCTTCCATGCCCCGGCCGTCTCCGGCATCGTGGCAACCAGCCTGATTGCCCGCTACTTCGTCGAACTCCAGCCCGAATACTATATCAAGGTGGCGTCGGATAACCCCCTCAACCCGGCCAACAAACCCGAACTCCTGGAGCAGAAACTGCTGGAGCGCTATCGCGCGGATCCCTCCCTGAAAACTTTCGTCGAAAAAGGTGAAATCCGGGGAAAACCGTTTCTTGTCTCGAGCCGTCCGACTAAAAGCAATCCATCCTGCCAGGGTTGTCACGGCGACCCGACCCTGGTTCCGGACGAGATCACCAGCGTCTACGGCACCGAAACCGGTTTTGGGTACCCGATGGAAAAGGAGGTGGTCGGCGTGGCGGTGGTGGGCGTACCCATCGGCCATGTGGAGAGCGTCGCCATCAACCGCAGTCTGGCGACCATCGGCATCATCACCGCGCTATTCACGGTGCTCATCATCTTCGTCAACATCATGATGCGCAAGAGCGTGATCAAGCCGCTGATGGAGATCACCGCCACCGCGCGCGCGGTCAGCAAGGGGGATCTGGACATCAAGATGCAGATGGACAGAAACGATGAGATCGGCTCCCTCGCCCACTCCTTCGAGCTGATGCGCCGCAGCCTGGTGACCATGCTCAAACGCTCCAGGAGCTGAAGGCATCGGGGCCGCACAGGCGGCCCCAGGCAGCTTCGATCAAGACGCATGTGAGCGCGCCGGCCCTTCAAGGACAGGCATTGCCGCAATCTTGGGAAGCTGTTCCGGGGAGCCATGGGTAGAGAGAAACCGGGGGCGAGAAACCGGCTCAGCTGGCGGTGGCCGCCTCCAGGTCGCCTGATAACGGGTAACGGGCCGGTGACTGGCCATAGAGGGGGAACAGATACCGCTCTTCATCCTCGATCAGATGCACCAGGTTCGCGCCGATTCGTTCCAGATCCACCTGCAATTCGGCAAGGGTGATATCGACGCTGACCTCCAGGCACTCGAGCTTGTCGGCGAAGGCGACGAGACGCCGACGCAGCCGGTCCCGCTGCTTGCGGATCTCCGCGACCTTGCTTGAGACTTCGTGATCCGCACCGAAACGCTTGTCGATGTAGAGCAGCAATTTGCCATCTTCGTCCATGCGATGGCGGCGGATCATCCCCTCCAGCAGCGCGAAACGCTCACTCAGCCGCCCGCCCTTGCCCTTGACCAAGGCCAGCTCCAGCTCCTCACACAAGGCCAGAATCTCGTGATGTTCATTACGCAGTCGTTCAATAAACGCGGTTTCGCGATCTTTCTCGTGAGCGGCTCGCTCATCCCGACGATCCTTTACCACCTTGCCGCCGGAGAATATTCCGAACATCGCCCCTCCTACGCATCCGCATTCATACCAGATATATCATCAAGTAATCATATAGCAAACCGCGCTCAGGAGCCACCGCCAATTCATGACCTCGATCAATGAATTGACGACTCACCATCCGCCATCGTCCGCGACCCCGGCAACCAGACCGAGAACTTCGCCCCTCTTCCCTCCTCACTCTCCACGCGGATAGTGCCGCCATGGGCGACCACGATGTTGCGCACGATCGAGAGACCCAGCCCAATGCCCTTCTCCTTGCCCAGCGGGCGCGCCTTGCTGCGGGTGAAGGGTTGAAAGATCCTGTCCAGATCCTCCGGCGGCATGCCGGGCCCCTGATCTTCCACCACCAGACACACGCCACCCTCGACAGCCTCCACCGCCACCGACACCACGGTGTTGGCGGGTGAAAACTTCAGCGCGTTACCGATCAGATTGTCCACCACCTGGCGCATGCGATCCTCGTCGAAGGTCGCCGGGGCCTGCTCCGCCCCGCCCACCAGCAACTGCACCTCCGACGCCCGCTCATTACCGGCGAAGAGTCGGCAGCGTTCCCGCGCCAGCCGCGCCAGGTCGCCCGCCTTGCGGTTAAGCTCCATGCCGCCGTGCTCGATCACCGAGTAGTCGAGCAGATCGCCGACCATGCGCAACAGTTGCGACGCGCCCTGCTCAATGATGCCGATATACTCCCGTTGCCTGGCCTCATCGCCGCTGCTTCGCCGCGCCAGGCCGGCGAATCCCTGAATCGCCGACAGCGGATTGCGCAGGTCATGGGCGACCATGCTGATCATACCGTTCTTGAGTTGATTGAGCTCTTGCAGGCGACGGGTTCGCTGACGCATCAGGATGTGATTGCGAATCCGCGCCCGCATCACCACCGGCGAGATCGCCAGGGTCATGTAATCCACCGCGCCGAGCCGCAACCCCAGCCCCTCGCCAGCCCCCTCGCCGCGCTTGGTGATGAAGACGATGGGAATCTCCCGGGTCTTCTCATCCCCTTGCAGGGCGCGGCAGATATCGTATCCCCGCAGCAGCGGATTGGAGGCATCGATCAGGATCAGGTCCGGCGGGTTGTCTCCCCGCGCCGCCGCCAGGGCGGCGCCGCGGTCGCAAGCGACCTTGACCTGATATTCATTCACCAGCACCGCCTCGATGACGGCGATATTGAACGAATTGTCATCGACCACCAGAACCATCTCGCCTTGGGCCATGGGAAGTCCTCGCAGGTTTCGGGAGAAGCGCGGCGCGGGCAGGCGTTGACGCCCCTGACGAGCGCGCCCCTCTCCCATCGGGAGAGGGTTCTGAACGATTCGGGGGCGCGCAGGTCTACCCGCGTAGTCGCGACGGACAGGCTGGGAGCAATTGTCCACCCTTTTTACCGGCCTGGCAAACCACCGCTACCTGGATCACAGAACCGCACGCCGGAGCAAAACATCATGATATCGCTGTTGTCCACACCTTGACGTTCCCCTATACTATTTATCATAATGTTCGTGCCGCTTATGCCGGCCGGTTCCGTTCGACATGGATGTCGCCTGAGACGGACCGCCAGCGCACTCAGGCGCCGCTCTTCGCCACTTCCAACCATGCCCCGAGAAGAAGATGGAAGCCTTCGGAAAACAGTTCTCCTCTCACATGGATGCGGCCGCCGAGCTCGAACGGCGCATCCAGAAGCTGGCCGCCCAGCCCCTCAACACCCTGGACGCGGCGGCCGTTCGCGATGTACTCATCGGTTTCGCCCGGCAGCTGCGGGAAGCGCCGAACGATGCCTTCCTCTATGATGACACGCGTTACAACCCGTTGCTGGTGGTCAACCGGGCCATCGCCGACGGGGCGCGGTTCGCCGACGACGCCACCCTCTCCATCTACCACATCTGCCAACTCAAACTGGTCGAATTCACCTTCAGTCACGTAGAGAACCGGCTGGATCTCTACCCCCAGTCCTACAACCTGTTGCAGCTATTGCAGTTCGCCTTTGCCCGCGGGCTATTGCACGAGCCCGCCAACCTGCTGCAACCGGAACACCCCACCCGCGGCTTTTTCGAACGCGCGGTCACCCTGGGACGGATGTGCGACGACGCCTCCTGTCCGCGCGCCATGGATACCATGAAGACGCTGCGCGACTGCATCCTCGACGCCATCGCCTCGCCTGAGCCGCCGGCGCAATCCTTTGTCGCCGCCAACGAGACCCTCGAGCGGCACCTGCGCGAGCGCGATGAGCGGGTCTCCCACCTCGAAGACCAGGTCGTCGCCAAGGAGCAGAATCAGCGCAAACTCTACGACGTTCGCCACACCGTCCATGACGTCATCTCCCGCGCCACCGAAGGCAAGCGCCTGCCCACCTTCGCCCTCCACTTCCTGCACGAGGTATGGAGCAAATATCTCTACATCTCCTATCTGCGCATGGGCGTCGAGAGCCCGCAATGGCGGGAGGGGATCAGCGACATGTACCAGCTCATCTGGAGCCTGGTCACCCGCGACAAGGACGAGCTCAACCGGCGCATGGCGGGACGCCTCTCCGAATCCCTGCGCCGGATCCGCAAGGAGACCGCTAGTGTCCACCACGCCATGGAGATCGAACGCTTCTTCAACTCCCTGGCCGAGGTTCACGCCAGGATCCTCGACGACAAACCCATCGATCCGATCATCTTCGAAGGGGCGGACAAGGTCGTCGGCGACACCGAAGCGGAGGAGCGGAAGGTCAATGACATCCCCGCCCAGACCCCCGAGGTGCATGCCACCGAAAAAGGGCACTGGTTCAAGCTCGATCAACGGGGGCGTATCTCCCGGGTCAAGCTGATCCACAAGGAGGAGGAGAAGGGCTACCTGCTGCTCGCCGACCAGTCCGGGGTACTGGTGGCCAAGTTCAACTTCGATGAGTTCACCAACCAGGTGAGACGTGGCGCCATCCAGCCCCTCGACCTTTCGCCGGCCTTTCCGGCGGCATTCGAACACGCCCTGGCGCGCCTGGACAAGTACATCGGCAAGATCCAGGATCAGATCACCCTCAAGGAGAAGGAGCTGGAGAATCGCCGCAAGCGGGAGGCCGAACAGGCCCGCCAGCGTAAGCTTGAACTGGAGAAGATGGAGCGCAAGAAGCGGGAAGAGCAGGAGGCCCGGGAGCGCAAGGAGCGGGAAGAGCAGGCGGAGCGGGAGCGCCAGGAGCGGATCCGTCAGGAGCAGGAGCTCAAGCGCCAGCTGGAAGAGGAGACCCGCCGTCAGGAAGAGGAGGCCCGGCGCGAGGCCGAGCGCAAGGCGGAAGAGGCTCGCCGCGCCCGTGAAGAGGCCTTCAACCGGATCGTGGAAGAGGTGGGCATGCTGGAACCCGGAGGCATGGTAGAGTTGACGGAACAGAACGGGGACAGCAGAATCTGCTCTCTCAGCCTGAAACTCAAACGTACGGGCAAACTGGTCTTCGCCGATCGCACCGGCCGCCGGGTCGCCGAGTATCTGCCCGAAGAGTTCGCCGCCAGGATCAACGACGGCACCGCCAAGATCATCGACTACGGCGCCACCGGCGACAAACGACTCGATGATCTGCGCTGGACCCGGCTTGCTGAAGAGAGCCCCCACTGACATGAACAGCACCTCGGATCGACGCCTCGATACCCGCACACCACGCACGGAGAAGATCGCCATCCAGATCCTGTTGCCCGGCCCGGACGGCCCCGGCACGGGCCGGGTCATCCGCAGCAAGACCCTCGACGTCTCCCGCGAGGGCCTGCGCATCCTCATCAACGAAGAGGTCGCGCCGGATCACTACTTCGACTTTTGCGTCGAATTCAAGGACTATCACAAGATCTTCCTGCTTACCGGCGAGGTACGCTGGTGCCGCCCCGCGCCGGAACAATGTTACGAGGCCGGCATCCTCATCCACGACGGCGAGAAGACCGACTACGACGCCTGGATCGGCTTCATGAACAAGCCCAGACCGGCAGAGGACGAGTAGTCACACCTTAACCTGCGATGCGGCGGTCTCTACGCCGTCCTCTACGGTCGCCAACGCTGAAAATTTCCTCCCGAATCCCTTGACAGGGCGAAAACGCAAGGGCATAATGCGCGCTCTTCAAACGAAGACCACACGCCCCAAATGCCGAGGTGGCGGAATTGGTAGACGCGCTAGCTTCAGGTGCTAGTGGGGGTAACCCCGTGGAGGTTCAAGTCCTCTCCTCGGCACCATCACCCCACGAATCGTCGCCGCCCCGACACTCGACCCGGGCCGCGCCCAACCCATCCAGACACGCCCCCCAGCCACATCTCGAATTGACAAGACCCCGAGTCGGTGAAAATCGCCCTGATTCGCCTGGGTTCCGCCTTGTCCAGACCCGCACCCCAGGAAGGATATCGCAAGCGAAGACCGCATTTTCGCGTAGCGATCTGAATAGTTACAAAAGTTTCTCCTTAAGGTTTCCTTAAGCTACGCTCGCTACACTCTCCCCCCAACATGACCCGCAAGGGTCCCACGACGGGAGGAGAGCATCATGAAGACACCGATTTCCATTGATGTCGCGGATCGTAACGGGGCGACTCGGAAGGCGTTGCAGGAGTACGTGCAAACCTGTTTCGCCGATGCCTGGGGCGCCAGGGTCGATGACTTCCTGCCCTGGTTGATAGGGCTGCGGGATCGGGACGGCATGCTCGACGGGGTGCTGGGGTTGCGCCCAGTCGAATCCGGCGAGCTGTTTCTGGAGCAGTATCTCAACCGACCGGTGGAACGGCTGGTCGGAGAGCTGAGCGGCGAATCGGTGAGCCGGGATCGGATGGTGGAGGTAGGCAATCTGGCCTCGGATCAGGCCGGCGGGTCGCGCTGGCTGATCACCGCCCTTACCGCCTTCCTCCACGCCAGCGGTCGCGAATGGGTGGTCTTTACCGGCGGGCCGGTACTGCGTAACGCCTTCCGCCGTCTCGGCATCCCCCTGCTGGTGCTGGGCGAGGCGGATCCCGGCCGCCTCAAGGACGGCGAGGCGAAGTGGGGAAGCTACTACTCCCAGCGCCCGATGGTGATGGCGGGCCGCGTCGCCGACGGCTACCGCCAGTTGAGCGCGCTGCTCGCCGCCGAATGCGCCCTCAGCCTACTCTGGCGCGCCGCCGCTCAAAGCGACTTTCGGGGCTTCTGAGCGATGTTGCTGGAGACCCTGGAGAGCCGCGCCAACGAGACCTGGCCCGCCATCATCGAGTGGGACGGGGGGGCGCTGGATTACGCCGGCTTGTGGCGGGAGTTGAATATCCTGCACGGTAAACTGGAGACCCTGGGAACCCATCGCATCGCCAGCGCCCTCCCCAACGGCGGCCCGTTCGCCGCCGCCGACCTGGCGATGCTGGCGGCGCGGTGCGTGCACATCCCGCTGCCGCCCTTCTTCTCGCCCAGACAGATTGGCCACTGCCTGGCCAGCAGCGGCGCCGAATACCTGCTGACCCAACCGCGACTGGCCAGTCGTTTCGCGTCGTTGCGCCAGGGCGAGCCCATCCCATTGACCATCGCCGGCGAGGCCTGCCTGCTGCTCCCCCTGAAACCGGACACCCTCCCCTGCCTGCCCGCCGAGACCGCCAAGATCACCTACACCTCCGGCTCCACCGGGGCGCCCAAGGGGGTGTTGCTGAGCCGGGAGAACATGGAGCGTACCGCGATCGCCCTGCACGGCGTCACCAATCTGTCGCCGGGCGACCGCCACCTGTGCCTGACGCCAATGGCGGTATTGCTGGAAAACATCGGCGGCCTCTACGTGCCGCTGCTCGCCGGGGTAACCAGCGTGATGCCCGCCGCCGGCCGCACCGGCCTGATCGGCGCCGGCGCCATCGATGGTCGCGCCATGGCCGGCATCCTGCAACAGCAGCATGCCGCCAGCGCCATCCTCTCACCAGCGATGCTGGCGGCGCTGGTCGACCACCGCCTGCAATCCCCATATCCGCGCTTTCTCGCCCTGGGCGGCGCCCATACCCCGCTGGCGTTGCTGGAGCGGGCGGAGCAACTCGAACTGCCGGTCTACCAGGGCTATGGCCTATCCGAGTGCGCCTCGGTGGTGGCGGTGAATCGCCCCGGCGACAATCGTATCGGCTCGGTGGGCAGGCCGCTGGATCACTCCCGGATTCGCGTCAATCACGACGGCGAGATCCTCATCAAGGGCAACCTGTTTCTGGGCTACCTGAACGACCCCAGCCCCGCCGTTGATCGTGATGGCTGGTACCGCAGCGGCGACCTGGGGAGAATCGACGATAGCGGCCATCTCTTTCTGCGGGGGCGGCGGCGCAATCGCTTCATCACCGCCTTTGGCCGCAACATCAACCCGGAGTGGGTGGAGGGAGAACTGACGCTGCGCAAGGAGATCGCCCAGGCGGCCCTGTTCGGCGAGGCGCGCCCCTTCAACACGGCGATCCTCACCCCGGTCCCGGGCGCCCGCCCGCAACAACTGGCCATGGCGGTGCGGGCGGTCAACGGAAATCTCCCCGACTACGCCCGCGTCAAGCGCTGGCTGATCGCCGACGAACCCTTTTCTCTCGCCAACGGCGAAGCCACCGCCGACGGCCAGCCCAGGCGCGCCATCATCGAGACGCGCTACCAAGATCGTATCGAATCACTCTACCGCGAGGAGATCGCCTCATGAGCGACTTTTTCAGCCGACTGCAACAACAGACCCAACCGGAGCGGGAGGCGCTACTGTCGATCCCCTTCATCGTCGACGGCGTATCCGGCAAGCTGGCCCTGGAGAGCTACATCGCCTTTCTCACCCAGGCCTATCACCACGTCAAACACACCACGCCACTGCTGATGACCTGCGGCGGCCGCGTGCCCCAGCGGATGGAGTGGCTGCGCGACGCCATCGCCCACTACATCGACGAGGAGCTGGGGCATCAGGAGTGGATCCTCCACGACATCGGCCACTGCGGCGGCGACGCCGAGGCGGTACGCAACGGCCAGCCGGACCTGCCGGCGGAGTTGATGGTGGCCTACGCCTACGACCTGATCATGCGCCGCAATCCGGTCGGCTTTCTCGGCATGGTATTGGTGCTGGAGGGGACCAGCATCCGCCTGGCGCTCGACGCCGCCGACCGCATTCAGAAGTCCCTGGGCCTCGCCGACGACTGTTTCAGTTACCTGCGCAGCCACGGCGCACTGGATGTCGACCACATGGAGTTCTACGCCAAGCTGGTCAATCGCCTGGAACGGGACGAGGACCAGGAGTTCGTCATCCACACCGCCAAGGCCTTCTACCGCCTCTACGGCGACATCTTTCGCAATCTGCCCTTGGTTCGGGTTTAGCTGATTTTTCTGGAAGAGATAAACCACAGAGCACACATGGCGTTCGCCCATGTATGCTCTGTGCCCTCTGTGATCTCTGTGGTGATTTCTTGAACTCCGATTGAGGAACGACATCATGCTCAACCAACTGCTCGCGATTCTGCTCGACGCCCCCGCCCGTCACCTCGGCCAGGCATTAGGCGATGGCCTGCCGGGGCTGCTTGTCGATCTGGCCCTGGCCAGCCTGCTGTTGGCGCTCATCGCCAGCCCGCTGTTACGGCGTGATGGCTGACCCAAAAAATGCTCAGGACTGGCAGTCCTGATCACTCACACAAGGAATTCGCCATGAAACTGAACGACAAGACGATCCTCATCACCGGCGCCGCCGGCGGCATCGGCATGCGCGTCACCCAGCGCCTGGTGCGCGCCGGCGCCAAGGTGGCGATGCTCGACCGCAACGGCGACGCGCTGGAGAAGATTCGCCTGGAGCTCGCCGACGCCCCGGGCGAGGCCCGAGCCTTCCCCGTCGACTTGCTCGACCGGGAATCCCGGGACGAGGCACTGCGCCAGGCGCAACAGGCCTGCGGGACCTTCGACCTCGTCATCAACAACGCCGGCATGCTCAGCTTCCGCCCCTTCGCCGAAGAGGACCCGGTGCTGCTGGAGCGGATGATCCAGCTCAACCTCGCCACCCCCATGCTGATCATCCGCGCGCTGCTGCCGGACATGCTGGAAAAGGGCCAGGGGCGCATCGTCAACATCGGCTCAACCTTCGGCTCCATCGGCTTCGGTTGGTTCGCCGCCTACTCCGCCAGCAAGGCGGGGCTGCGCGGCCTGTCGGAAGCCCTGCGCCGGGAGCTGGGGGGAAGCGGCATCGGCGTCAGCTACATCGCCCCGCGCGCGGTGCGCACCCCCCTCAACGGCGATCGGGTGATGCGCATGGCGGAGGCGACCGGCATGAACATGGACGACCCCGAGTGGGTCGCCGACCAGATCGTCGCCGCCATCGAAAAGGGTCGCAAGGAGGTCTACCTGGGCTTCCCGGAATCCCTCTTCGTACGCATCAACGCCCTGCTGCCCCGCCTCGTCGACCTCGCCGTGGCGGGACAGATGCGGGTGATGGGCAAGTTCGCCCGGGAAGGATAATCGTTAACCGCTGATGAGCGGTCCCCGGGAGCGCCGAGCTGAGCTCGGCTAACGAGCATGATAGTAGCGATAACACCCTGAACATGAATCTAGCACCCGCCAAGTGACCATGAATAATGCGAAGCACAGGGTATTGATTTTTTATAAATAGTGTTATTGCTTATTTAGCGGGTGCTGCACTAGCCCAGGACTGCCAGTCCTCCGTTGATTCACAATTACTCGCACTAGCGCACGCGCCGGAAGCCGAGCGCAGCTCGGCGATCCACGAAAAACCCAACTTGAGGAGACCAACCCCATGAAACGACACAACACCTCCCGCTGGATGCTGCTGATCGCCATCACCAGCCTTGCCTTCACCGCCCCGCTGTTCGCCGCCATCTCGCCTGAGGTGCGAGGGCTGCAAAACGACTGGGCCGAAATCAAGTACCAGGTAGCGGAGGATAAGCGGGGCGAAGCGCTGGAGAAGCTGGCCGCCCAGGCCGAATCCCAGGTCGCCCAACACCCCACCGCGGAAGGCAAGATCTGGCATGCTATCATTCTCTCCACCCTGGCCGGAGAAGAGGGGGGGCTTGGCGCCCTCGACCTGGTCAAGCGCGCCCGCGAGCTGCTGCTGGAGGCGGAAAAACTGGACCCCCAGGCGCTCAACGGCTCGGTCTACACCAGCCTGGGCAGCCTCTATTACCAGGTCCCCGGCTGGCCGGTGGGATTCGGCGATGACGACAAGGCCCGGGAGTATTTGCGCAAGGCGCTGGAGATGAATCCCAACGGCATCGATCCCAACTACTTCTATGGCGACTTCCTGCTCGACCAGGGCGACTACGACGAAGCGATCAGCTACCTGCAAAAGGCCCTCCAGGCCCCCGCCCGAGCCGGCCGGGAGCTAGCCGACAAAGGGCGCAAGCAGGAGATTGAACAGGCGCTTTCCACTGCCAAAGAGAAGAAGGAAGGGGGCGGGTTTGGCTGGTAGAAAAGATTAACCACAGAGCGCACAGAGAGCACAGAGGGGTATTATTGTTTCGACTGATGACATCGCTCCGGCGGTGTCACCTGCCGCCATCGGCGCTCCCGCGCAGAAAAGGGCGCACGGGGCGCGGGAGCGCCCCCAGATGCGTCACGCCGCTGGAGCAGCGTGACGAGATCGGCAGTCAGAAATAAAACGACGCCACCTTATAGGAGCAGATTGCATCCGCGACAACCCATCTTTTATGAGGGATCCGTTGTCGCGGTTTCAGACCGCTCCCACAACGTGGTGTGGATGTTATTCCACAGCGATTATCCCAAACACATCTGCAAAACGATTGATCAACCCCAATTCTCTGTGTTCCCTGTGCCCTCTGTAGTGAACAGAAAATTCCCGACGACAGCGCCCAAGGCATCAAAATGCGACTACTACTGGTAGAAGACGACCCGCTGATCGGCGACGGCCTGCAAGCGGGGCTGAGCCAGCTCGGCTATACCGTGGACTGGCTCAAGGACGGCCCCAGCGCCGCCATGGCCTTGGCCAGCGATTCGTTCGACCTGGTGGTGCTGGACCTGGGGCTGCCGGGGCGGGATGGCATGAGCGTGCTCGATGAATTTCGACGCAGTGGCGGGACCTCTCCGGTACTGATCCTTACCGCCCGCGACGCGGTGGAGGATCGCATCGCCGGGCTCGACGCCGGCGCCGACGACTATCTGGTCAAACCCTTCTCACTGGACGAGCTGGCGGCGCGCCTGCGCGCCATCGGACGCCGCCAGGGCGGGCGCGCCTCGCCGGAACTGGTACACGGCGAGATCAGCCTCGATCCCGCGACGCGCAAGGTGACCCGCGCCGGCGAAGCGGTGGAGCTGACCGCGCGCGAGTTCGCGATCCTGGAGCTGCTGCTCTCCCGCCCTGGCGAGGCCTTCTCCCGGGATCGCCTGGAAGAGGCCCTCTACGGCTGGGACGAAGGGGTCGAGAGCAACGCCCTGGAGGTCTATATTCATCACCTGCGCAAGAAGCTGGGCAAGGAGCTGATCCGCACCCTGCGCGGGGTAGGTTACATGATTCCGCGCCTGCCCTGACGACCCGTTGATCATGGCTAGCCTGACGAGAATGGTAGTATTAACTGTACTCCGCAACATGAACCGAACCCAGGACTGCCAGTCCTTGAAGGACTGGCAGTCCTGATGCTGACTCACGGCGCCAAACTCCGAGCGAAGCAAAAGCGCAGGACCGGCAAGCCTCACGTTCAAAGTCAAGATGTTGACCCATGACCATTAACCCCAAACACCGCACCGTCTCCCTGCGCCGCCGCCTGCTGGTGCTGCTGCTCTCGATGATCTCCGTGGTCTGGGGGCTGGCTGGCTATATCGCCTGGAGCAGCGCCTATCACGAGGTGGACGAGGTGATGGACACCAAGCTGGCCAACTCCGCCGAGCTGCTGCTGACCCTCACCCGTCACGAACTGGAGGAGGCGCTGGAAGACCCAGACGAAATCGTCGAATTTCAGGAACTGGAAGAATCCCCCGTCAGCCCGGAGACTCAGGAGTATCGCCTCGCCTTCCACATCTACGACGCCAGAGGCCATCTGCTCCTCGCTTCACCCAACGCCCCATCGCAGATGCGCCCCGGCATCCACAACCAGTTCGAAGACCACTGGTACGATGGGCGCGGCTGGCGCGGCATCACCTATCATGCGGACGTGGGCGCCGTGGTGGTCGCCATGCCCATCGAGCCCCGGGAGGAGATGGTCAACCACATCCTCCTCAACAGCCTGTGGCCGATCCCCCTGAGCCTGATCATCGTCGCGCTGCTGGTATGGTGGGCGGTGGGACAGGGGCTGGCGCCCCTGGATCAGGTCGCCGGCGAACTCACCCGCCGCGACGCGGAGGACCTGCGCCGCCTGCCCGACGACCACGCCCCGCGCGAGATCCGCCCACTGGTCGACGCCCTCAACCGCCTGCTCGGCCGCCTCTCCCGCACCCTGGAGAACGAACGCCGCTTTACCGCCGACGCCGCCCACGAGCTGCGCACCCCCCTCACCGCCATCAAGATCCAGGCCGAGGTAGCCCAGCGCGCCGAGGATCCGCAACGCCGCGGACGCGCCCTGGAGCAGATCACCCAGGGCATCGACCGCACCACCCACCTGGTGGAACAGTTGCTCACCCTCGCCCGCGCCGACACCAGCCGCGCCAACGCCCTGGAAAAAAAGCCCCTGAAGCTCGCCGCCCTGGCCCGCCATGAACTGGCCCAGCAGGCCGCCGAGGCGCTGCACAAGCACCTGCATCTGGAACTCTCCCGCGCGGATGACGACATCCGCATGGAGGGCGACCCCAAGCTACTGGCGGTGCTGCTGCGCAACCTGATCAACAACGCCGTCAAATACACCCATGATGGAGGCAGGATCGAGGTCAACATTGCAGGCGGGGTAAACGGGTTGCGACTGAGTGTCGCCGACAACGGCCCTGGCATCCCGCCGGAGCAACGGGACCAGCTCTTCGAGCGCTTCAAGCGGGGTAACCAGCAGATCGCCGGCAGCGGCCTCGGCCTCTCCATCGCCAAACGCATCGCCGAGCTGCATCAGGCGGAAATTCGCCTGGAAGATGGCATCGCGGGCAGGGGGTTGCGCGTGGAAGTGCGGTTTCCCGCTCGGCAATAGATAGCTAATGCGGCCGCGCCGAAGTTTTCATAAGATCTTTCACTGAGACAGGGGAGATCACGGAGGGGGATTTCTTCGCGTGCCCCCGTGCCTCCGTGAGAGATTTTTGCTGATTTGAGAATGCACGGAATACTGATGCGCAGCTTTACTAGCGGTATCGCGAATGTGGCCGCGACACGGCCAAGACCGCACTCCATGTCATCAAGTCAAGCCATGGTGGCAGCACACCCCAGGCAATCTTCGGCCGGCAACGAAGCAAGGCGCATCAGAACCAGCTGATTCTGTGCGCTTACTGGCTTCTCTCTTTCAGACTACGCTCGATCTTGGCGGCCCCCGCCTTGGTTTCACAGCCGACCTGTTCGCCCAGGCACTCGGCCCGGCAACCGGCCTTGCCCACTTCCGAGTTGAAATTGGCGACGCTGCACCAGCTATCGCATACCGCCTGATTTTGCTTGCAACTACCCCAGATCGGCAGGGTTACCAGGGCGATGACCGCGACCGCAATCAGGATGAGGAAGATCTTCATGGCATTCTCCGTGGATGAGGTAGAGGGGTCGGCCAAGGGCCTTCGATGTCACCATAGCACCAATCGCCGGGGCGACAAACGCCGTCCGTCACTTTTCCGGCGGCCGAACGCCGAAGAATTGGGATATTCGTCAAGCGAATATCGGATATCGATCCCTCGATCCATTCAATTACCCATTCGTTGATCCAGCTCTAGCGGCACAAGCCCGCATAGGAGGTATACTCGACCTTGGCAAATGGAGTTACGGGGCCGCGGCAGGCACAAACCCCGGGAGGTAGCGCATATGAACAAGACGATAGGCTGGCTGGGGGCGCTGTTGCTGCTGCTCTTGGTCATCGTGGGGGTACGCCTCTACGATAGCGGCAATCCGCAAATGCCCGTCTCGCCGACACGACCGGGGGCGGCGAGCGAGGGGCCGCTGGCGCTCCGCCTGGGGCACAACATCAACGTCGAAACGGCGATGCACGCGGCGGCGGCGCGCTTCGCGCAGGAGGTGGCGGCCCGAAGCGAGGGGCGGGTCAAGGTGACCGTCCACCCCAACCAGGAGCTGGGCAACGACCATGCGATGGTGGAGATGGCGCGGCGCGGCGAGCTGGACATGCTGCTCACCCCCACCGCCAAGCTGAGCGTGGCGGTGCCGGAGATGCAGTACGCCGACCTGCCCTTCTTCTTCTCCTCCCGCGACGAGCTGTATCGCATGCTCGACGGCCCGCCCGGGGACGCCCTGCTCAAGAAGCTGGGGCGCATCGACCTGGTCGGCATCGCCTTCTGGGAGAACGGCTTCAAGCACTTCACCGCCAACCGCCCGCTGCGCCAAGCCGAGGATTTCGCCGGCCAGCGCTTTCGCATCATGAAGAGCCGCATGCTGGCGGCCCAGTTCGAAACCCTGGGGGCGACCCCCATCCCGATCGACTTTCACGCCACCCGCCAGGCCCTCGCCGACGGCGCGGTGGATGGCCAGGAGAACCCGCTGGTGGCGATCGTCGCGATGGGTTTTCACCAGGTGCAATCCCACCTGACCCTGAGCAGTCACGGCTTTCTCGGCTACGTCTTCTCGATCAGCGGCAAGGTCTACGAGACCCTGCCGCCGGATATCCGGGAGCTGTTGGTGGAGACCGCCCGGGGGCTCTCCGCCTGGCAACGGGAGGAGACCCAGCGCAGGGAACAGACGTTTCTGGACGAAATCGAAGCGGCCGGGGTGGAGATCTACCGCCTCGACGACGGGGAGCGGGCCGCGTTTCAGCGCAAACTGGCCAACATCCCCGACCGTTTCGAGGCGGTGATCGGCCCGGACCTGCTGGCCAAGACCCGCGAGCTGCGCTGGCGCGCCCTGCCCGCGCAGCAACGACAACAGGAATGGGTCATCGGCCTCGACGCCGATCTGTCATCCGCCAGCGCGGTCGCCGGCATGGCGATCCGCCGCGGCGCCCAATTGGCGATCGACCAGATCAACGCCGATGGCGGCCTGCTCGGCAAACCCTTGCGCCTGATCGCCCTGGATCACCAGGGCATACCCGCACGCGCGGTCAACCACCTGGAGGAGTTCGCGCGGATCCCCAACCTGCTGGCGGTCATCGGCGGCAAGCAGAGCTATGTCATCGGCGAAGAGCTGGCGACCATCCAGCGGCTGCAAATCCCCTACCTCATCCCCTGGGCCGCCGCCACCCACCTCACTCAGCACCAGCACCAGCCCAACTACATCTTTCGCTGCTCGGTGGCCGATGACATCGCCACCCCGTTCCTGCTGGAGCGGGCGACGGCGAGCGGCCAACGCACCGCCATGCTGCTGGAGCGCTCGATCTGGGGACGCTCCAGCGAACAGGCGGTGATCGATTGGCAAGCGGCGGGCGGCGAGGGCGTCGTCGACATCGCGTGGTTCAACCGCGGCGAAGAGGCGTTCGCCCCCTACCTGCAAGCCATCGCCGCCAAGGGCGCGGACAGCCTGATCATGGTCGCCAACCCCCGCGAGAGCATCCACATCGTCAAGGCGATGGCGGCGCGCGACACCCCCTTGCCCATCTACTCCCACCTGGGCGTCACCGGCGGCGATTTCCAGCGACACGCCGGCGAGGCGCTGAAGCGGGTGGAGCTGAAATTCCTGCAAACCGTCACCCTCGCCCCCCAAGCGCCGGCGCGGGCACTGCCGCTGCTGGCCCGTTATCGACAGCGTTTCGGCGACGAATCCGCGCGCACCATCCCCGCCCCCATGGGCACCCTGCACGCCCATGACCTGGTCAACCTGCTGGCGCGCGCCGTGGAACAGGCGCAAACCGGCGAGCGCGCCGCCATCCGCGACGCCCTGGAACGGATCGAGACCTATCAGGGCGTGGTGCGGGACTACCGGCAACCTTTCACGCCGCGGCGTCACGACGCCCTCGACGCCACCGATCTGGTGCTGGCCCGCTTCGCTGCGGATGGCGGGATCATCAGGGCGGAGGCCCGCTAGCGCCATGTACAAGAGCCTGGCAACCCGCATCCGCTGGACCTTCTCCGGCTTCGTGGCGGTGAGCATGATGCTGGTGACCGCCGCCACCGCCTATCTGATGAGCGTCGCGCTGCAGCGCAATCTGGCGGAAAACCTGCGCCAGCACGCCCACCACCAGACCCTGTTGCTGGGGACGCGGCTGGAGTATCTGCTTGAAAGCGTGGACACCCTGGTCTCCAACCCCCTGATCATCGGCGGCCTCACCGATCCCGAGGGACGCACCAGCTACATCCCGAAACTGGTGAAGAACTTCAGCGAGACCCGCCATGTGCTCTCCTTCGGGCTGGTGGATTTCGACGCCAACCCGGTCTACTCGACGCTGCAACCCGCGCCGGACTTCAACCGTTCACCGCTGCTTCGCAAGAGTCTCGCCGAGGCGGTGACCAACGCCAAGGTCGATGGCCAGCGCCTGATCGTCTTCGCCCCCATCGAGTACTACCACACCACCCTTGGCGCGCTGGTGGTCGAGTTCGACCTGACCGCGGTGGCGGAACACGCCCTGGCCAACATGGGCAGCGGTCACCAGCAACTGCTCTATCAGGGACGGATCATCTACAGCGATGGGATGCCGGCTGACGGCGAGTACCAGGAATTCACCGCCCGCCTCCACGACCCGACCCTGCCGGCGCTGATCCGCGGGCTCGATCTGGAGTTGCGCATCGGCGCCGATCGCGCCGAAACCCTCGGCCCCGTCTACCGCACCGCCACCGACATCGCCCTGCTCGGCACCCTCCTCACCGTCGCCGCGCTGATCCTCGCGGTGCTGCTCGGCGACTCCATCGCCCGTCCCATCCTGCGCCTGTGCCAGCGGGTGGAGGCGGCCGACGGAACCCCGCAAAAGCGCTGCGCGCCGCTGGGGACCCATGACGAACTGGAGGAGCTGGCACGCCTCTTCGATCAACGCACCAGCGAACTGCTCAGGGTGCAGGAGAGCCTGGAGGAGCGGGTGCAGGAGCGCACCCACAGCCTGAGCCTGGCCAAGAAGGCCCAGGAGGTAGCGCTGCGCCATCTGCAAGAGAACACCGAATACCTGGAGCAGGCCCAGGAGATCGCCCGCCTCGGCTACTGGGCCTGGAACCTCAAGCACGACCACTTTCTGTGGTCCGACGAGACCTATCGCATCTTCGGCCTGGAACCCCAGTCGGTGGAGGTCGACTATCACTACTTCCTCGCCGCCATCCCCCGCGACGAACGCAAGCAGGTGGCACAGGCCCTGGACCATGCCCTGGAGTCGCGCCACGAGGAGCCGGAGTTCGTCCTTGAACACCGTATCGAGCGCCCCGACGGCCAGCTCTGCTACGTCATGGAGAAGGGCCGCATCGTTGAGGAGGCCGACGGCGAGACCCGGGTGCTGGGCACCACCCTCGACATCACCTCCCTCAAGCAGGCGGAGCGGCAGCTGATCGACGCCAAGGAGCGGGCGGAGCAGGCGGACCGGGCCAAGAGCCGTTTCCTGGCCAACATGAGCCACGAGATCCGCACCCCGATGAACGCCATCATCAACCTCAGCCGGCTGGCGCTGAAGACCCAGCTCGACGACAAGCAGCGGGACTATATCGCCAAGGTGCTGCACGCCGGCCAGCACCTGCTGGGGGTGATCAACGATATCCTCGACTTCTCCAAGATCGAGGCGGGCAAGATGGCCATCGAGGAGATCCCCTTCAACCTCGACGAGGTGCTGGACGACGTCCTCGCCGTCACCGCGCCCCGCGCCCAAGAGAAGGACCTGGAGATCCTCGTGGACGTCACCCCCAATCACCCCCGCACCCTGCTCGGCGACCCCCTGCGCCTGCGCCAGGTCCTCAACAACCTGATGAACAACGCCGTCAAGTTCACCGAAAGCGGCGAGGTGGTGCTGGGGGTCGACCTGATCTCGCTGCAAGACGAACGCGCCCTGCTCGAATTCAGCATCTGCGACACCGGCATCGGCATGACCCGCGAGCAGGTGACGCGGCTGTTCGAGGCCTTCCACCAGGCCGATGACTCGATCAGCCGGCGCTACGGCGGCACCGGGCTGGGACTTGCCATCTCCCGTCGCCTGCTGCAACTGATGCACTCCGACCTCAAGCTGGAGAGCGAGCCCGGCGTCGGCACCACCATCAGCTTCACCCTCACCCTCAAGGCCGACGCCGCCGCCCGCCGCGCCGCCGCCCCCCAGCGCCTGGCCAGCGGCATGCGGGTGCTGGCGGTGGATGACAACCCCACCGCCCGGCATATCCTGCGCGAGATCATGAGCGGATTCGGCGCCGACGTGGTCACCGTCGGCGACGGCGACCAGGCGATCGAGCAACTGCGTCGCGCCTGCGAAACCGGCAAGCCGGTGGAGCTGCTGCTGCTCGACTACCGCCTCGACCACATGACCGGCCTGGAGCTCCAGCAGCGCATCAGCGACGACCCGCGCATCCGCCCCAAACCCCGCTCGCTGCTGATCACCGCCTACGGCGACAACCAATTGCGCCAGCAGGCGCTGGCGTCGGGCTGCGAAGAGGTCTTCGACAAGCCGGTCAATCCGTCGCGGCTGTTCGACTACCTGGCCGGGGTCAAACGCGGCCAACATTCGCTGTCGCCGAGCGAGCCGAGCGCCGAGATGCAGGACGCCCTGGCCCGGGTCGCCGGCGCCGACATCCTGCTGGTGGAAGACAACGACATCAATCAGCAGATCGCCCAGGAGCTGCTAAGCGGGGTCGGCATGCGGGTCACCACCGCCGACAACGGCCTGGAGGCCCTCTCCCTGAGCAAGGGGCACGCCTTCGACCTGATCCTGATGGATCTGGAGATGCCGAAAATGGACGGCTACGAGGCGACCCGCCAGCTACGCCGCCGCCCCCAGTTCAGCCAGACCCCCATCGTCGCCATGACCGCCCACGCCATGAGCGGCGACCGCGACCGCTGTCTCGCCGCCGGCATGAACGACCACATCGCCAAGCCGATCGAGCTTGAGGAACTGCACGCCGCGCTGATCCGCTGGCTGCCCGCCAACGCCAAGGCCAGGCCCGGCGACCCCGCGCCCGCCCCCAACGCCGCCCGACCGGCGACCAACGCGCCGCCGCGCCCCGAACGGATCGCCGGCATCGACCTGGAGGCCGGCCTGGCGCGGGTCAACGGCAAGTGGGAGCTCTATCGCGAGATGCTGAAACGCTTTCTCGACCGCCGTCGCGACGCCCCCCAAGCGATCGCCGAGGCGATTGCGCAAGGCCGATACCCACAGGCCCGCGACCAGGTCCACGCCATCAAGGGCGTGGCCGGGAACCTGGGCGCGGAGGCGGTACTCGAATCCGCCAGGGCGCTGGAGCAACGGCTGCGCGACAACCCCGACGACGTCGCCGCCGCGCAAGCGGCGCTGAACCGCTTCTCCGCCGCCTTGCAAGAGGTGCTGGAGGCCATCGAGGCGCTGCCCGAAAACACCGTCCCCGCGCCTTCCGGCCCGCCATCGACGCCGCCCCTGGAGCGGAAGACGATCGCCGAGATATTGCGCGCCATGGGCATCAGCCTGGAGAATGACCTGGGCGAGGCGCGGCGGCAGTATCAGCGCCTCGACGGCATGTTCCCGCCCGGCGAACACCACAAGGCCTACCAGCGGCTCGGGCAGGCGCTGTTCGATTATGATACCGAAGAGGCGCAGCGGATCCTGGGCCAAATCGCATCAATGCTGGAGATCAACCTGGAGCAGGCATGAACCCTGGAACGCGCATCAACCCCGTGACCGCCGGCGAGCGGGCGAAGATCCTGATCGTCGACGACGTCGCCGACAACATCGAGGTCCTCTTTCACACCCTGCAAGAGCACTACGCGGTGGTCGCCGCCAAGGATGGCGTCAAGGCCCTGCGGATGGCCGCCAAACGCCCCCACCCCGACCTCATCCTGCTCGACATCATGATGCCCAACCTGGACGGCTACGAAACCTGCCGCCGGCTCAAGGCGGATCCCGAGCTGCGCCACATCCCGGTGATCTTTCTCACCGCCATGGACGACCTGGAGGATGAACGCAAGGGGCTCGCGCTGGGCGCCGTCGACTACCTGACCAAGCCCTTTCGCCCGGAGCTGGTGGCGGCGCGGGTCGCCAATCACGTCGAACTCAAACGCTACCGCGACCGCCTCGAAGAGCTGGTCGAGGCACGCACCGCCGAGCTCGCGCTGACCCAGGAGACCACCCTGCTCACCCTCTCCAACCTCATCGAGAGCCGCGACCCGGAGACCGGCGGCCACATCCAGCGCACCCGCACCTACATCAAGCTGCTGGCGGAACGGCTGCGCGACCACCCCCGCTTCGCCGAGCAACTCGACGACGAGGCGATCGACCTGCTCTACAAGTCCGCCCCCCTCCACGACATCGGCAAGGTCGGCGTGCCGGACGCGGTCCTCACCAAGCCAGGAAAACTCACCGACGCCGAATTCGACGAGATGCAACAACACCCCGTGCACGGGTACGCCGCCCTGCAAGGGGCGCTCAAGCGCCTCGGCGAACACTCCTTCCTGCGCTACGGCGCCGAGATCGCCTACACCCACCACGAACGCTGGGACGGCAGCGGCTACCCGCGCGGCATCCGCGGCGACGAAATCCCCGTCTCCGGCCGCCTCATGGCCCTCGCCGACGTCTACGACGCCCTCATCTCCAAACGCGCCTACAAGCCCCCCTTCAGCCACCGCAAGGCGGTCGAGATCATCCGTGAAGGCCGCGGCAAGCACTTCGACCCCGACATCGTCGACGCCTTCCTCGAAATCCACGAAGAGTTCCGCCAGACCGCGCTGCGCTTCGCCGACTTCCCCGAAGAGCGGGAGAGCTTGAGCGAGGGGTCAATGTCATTAACTTAAGCGCCACGCCAGGTTCCCGCCCTTGATGCGCCTTACTCCGGGGCAGCCCGGAAATCGCTGGATCGGCATAGGATGTGCCGAATAAAAAGCCTTGTCGCTCGGTCGACGGCACATCCTATGAAGAACCAAAAACGGTCGGCGCACCCACGAAATGAGGCGCATCATTCCCGGAAAATGCCATGGTGGCTTAAGTTAATGACATTGAGCGAGGGGTGAAGGGAATACAGATGTACCTAGGGGGTTAGGCAACTGCCGGCTCTGCATTCATATATCCGCGCAAATCTGCGTTCATCCGCGGTTTATAGGATTACCCGCCCCAAACACCGCGATGTGATAGCATAGCCCTGGACTGAATCCAGAAGCACCGCGAGTCACCGCCATGTCACAGCACCCCTCCCAACCCGCCCGCCTCTACCACGAACGCACCAAGCACCACCTCGATCACCTCGCCAGAGGACCGGAATACCTGGACTGGGACGACCAGCCCGATCCCTTTCGCCGCTTCGACGGCGCGGAATCCCTGACCCTGCCCCTGATAGCGGATCGGATCGGGGATCAGAGTGGCGAGTCGCTGGATCGACCCTGGCAAGAGCTGCTCGACGGCACAATCCCGCCCGCGCCCATCGACCTCGCCAGCCTCGCCGCCCTGCTCCAACTCTCCCTCGGCCTGGCGGTATGGAAACGCCATGGACCCAACCGCTGGGCGCTGCGCTGCAACCCCTCCAGCGGCAACCTCCACCCCACCGAAGGCTACCTGATCTGCCGCGGCTTGGCCGAGCTGGGAGACGGCGTCTACCACTACGCGCCAGGGCAACACCGCCTGGAACGGCGCTGCCGCTTCCCGGCGGATACCAGCGAAAGCCCCTCTCCCCGCGGGAGAGAGGATGGAGTGAGGAAGCGAGCCCCTGAAAATACGCCGGAGATCTGGATCGCCCTCAGCAGCATCTTCTGGCGCGAGGCCTGGAAGTATGGCGAAAGGGCCTTTCGCTATGTGCAACTGGACATAGGCCACGCCCTGGGGGCGCTGCGCTACGCCGCCGCCCTGCTCGGCTGGAAGGCCAGGTTCGTCGAAATCGACGACCCCGGCCTGGCGAGCCTGCTGGGGCTGGATCGAGACGTAGACTTCGAGGGAGCGGAACGGGAACACCCGGACCTGCTGCTGCAACTCACTCCCGCCTCCCCAACCGCCGCGACGGAACTGACCCAGCTCGCCCGCCAGGGCGAATGGTTCGGCAAGGCCAACCCCCTCGGCGGCGAACCCCACTTCAAATGGCCAGTGATCGGCCAGGTCGCCCAGGCGACCCGTCTCCAGGGGCGCTGGCCCCAGCGCCCCCCGGCCCACCCCCCCGGCCACCCGCCGCGCCCCATCGACTGCCCCAAACCCGCCCCGCGGCTGATTCGGGAACGCCGCAGCGCCCAGGCCATGGATCCTCAACAGGCCATGCCGCGGGACGACCTGCTGACCCTGCTCGACACCCTCCTCCCCCGCCCCGATCGCCCGCCCTGGGATGGCTGGCCCCACCAGCCCCGCATCCATCTGGTACTGATGATCCACCGCGTCGAAGAGCTGGAACCGGGCCTCTACCTCCTAGCCCGCCATCCGGCGGCCCGGGAGGCGTTACTCAAGAAGATGAAGGAGGAGTTCGACGGCAACCCGATCGCAACCAAGATTCCCGACTTTCCCCTCTACCACCTGCTCAGCGGCGACAGCCAACAGGTCGCGCGCATCCTCGGCTGCCACCAGAACATCGCCGCCCATGGCTGCTTCTCCGCCTCCATGCTGGCGGAGTTCGACGCCGCCCTGAACGACCACCCGGCGGAGTACCGCCGCCTCCACTGGGAGGCGGGCCTGATCGGCCATCAACTCTACCTCGGCGCCGAAGCCCTGGGCCTGCAAGGCACCGGCATCGGCTGCTTCTTCGACGACGCCGTGCTCGACCTGCTGGGGCTCACCGAATCCGGCTACCAGCCCCTCTACCACTTCACCGTCGGCAAGGGCCTGCCGGACGCAAGAATCCAGTCGGACCCACCCTATGGCGAGAGAGTCGGCCTGGATCATTGTTCCGGCCAAACTCTGTAGGCCCGCCTTCAGGCCGACCTGTCGGGCTGAAGCCCGACCTACAGCCGCAGCCAGCATCCGATGCCAGGCGGCCGACGCGATGATCAAGGCCCGCCTGCGGCTGTCCCAATCCGCTCCCGGCGGATTGGTCCGGGAAGGCTCTGCGCGTGCCAAGAACAGTCTCTACGTCGTTTCCGGCCAAGCCTTCGATTGAGGTTCAGACAGAAGTTCTGTCGTGCTCAGGGTCGATTTTGACATCCAACGCGCGCATCCGCTCACCGGGTGCATTACCCCTGAGCTGATGCGTAAGGGATTCCGTTCGATTCGGCGTAACCGGGGCTCCGCTGGGATTGATCGTCAGTCCATCAAGATGTTCGAGGCCAACCTGGCTGAGAATCTCAATGGACCCTCGCCGGCAAACTGACCAATGCCGCGCTGGCCGCCGCTTTGGCGGACCAGGCGGCCCGCATCCGCTATGACGATTTCTCGATCACCTTTAGCGGCGGCGTGGAATCGGAAGCGCTGAAAGGCGCGATGACCGAGCTTCTGAGGTCCGGTCGTGAGTGCCCGCTCCCTTTGGACGAGGATTTTGTCACCGAGCTGAAGTTTGCCGCATGCCTGCCGCCCGGACTCTACGCGGAAGAGCTGCGCAAGCGTTTTGACCTATCAGAAAACTTAGCGAGCCTTCGTTGCCGCCCGAAAACCCGACACTCGCCTTAGTCCAGCTTGTTGGCGGTTTCGCTGTCGCTGTAACAGTGGGCCAGTTCACCGCGATCTCCCGCTTGCGGTTGGCGCCATACCACAGCCGCACCAACCGCCGGTCGGGATCGGCCCAGCGCCCCGGCGGAAGGGTCACGCCCCCGGCCTTGATGAAGACCCCGATGCGCAGCGCCAGCTCCGCCAAGGGCAGGGTCAGCTCCCCCTCGGGCCGAAAGGCCGAGGCCCCGAACCAGCGCAGCGACACCTTGCCTGGTCCCGGTGCGGCGTCGACCTGTAATCGGTAGTTGTTCATGCAACCAAACCCTCCTCAACCTCGTCACGGCGCAGCAGCGCTGAGCGTCATGCGCGGGGGTCTTGTCCGGCCTTTTCTTCCCGGTTCTCGGCGGCGGCGGGGTCGATGAGGCCTTCCTGGGGGGTGACGCTTTTGGCCATGCGTTTGGCGAAGTAGTAGATGCGTTTGAGCTTTTCGACGATGTCGACCTCGATGGTGTAGGCGGCGATGCGATTGGGTTCCTGGGCGACGAGGCGGCGGGCCTGGTGGACGGCGGCGGAGCTGGTGAGGCGGGTGACGTCCTTTTTCATGTCGATGACGGCGCTGGCGGCGAGTTCGTTGTTCTGGGAGACGGCGTGGACCGCGCCGCGCAGGGCCTTGAAGATCACCTTGTGATAGTCCCGCAGTACGTGCTGGGTGGGTTCGCTGATCGCCACCCCTTCGCGGATACGGTTGAGGCCGAGGCTGACCAGGTTGGTTTCGATGACGTCGCCGGCGCTCTCCAGTTCGCTGACCGCGGCCATCAGGTTGAGCAGTTCGGCGGTCTGCTTGTCGGTGAGTTTCTGTTGGCTGATCTTGCCCAGGTAGCTGATGATGCGCCGATAGAGCAGATCGACCTGGTCGTCCTGCTTGCGCACGTCGTGGAGGGCGGCGCGGTCCCCTTCCAGGATGGCGGGCAGGACCTTTTCCATCATGTCCTCGACCTTTTCGCCCATGTGCAGCACCTCCAGGCGGACCCGGTCGAGGGCCAGGGCGGGGGTGGCGAGGAGCTCTTCATCGAGATAGCGGGTGGTGACGATCAACGCCTCCTCGCCCAGCGGACGGTCGGGGACCAGCCACTCCACCAGCCGCGCGAGTTGGGTGGTGAAGGCGATGAAGATGAAGGTGTTGGCGATGTTGAAGACGGTGTGGGCGTTGGCGATCTGCCGCGGCGCTTCGGCGGCGAGGCGCTGGGTGCCCTCGAGTTCGGGATGGGCGGGTGAGAACCAGGCGACGAACTCGGCCAGGTGGTCGATGAAGGCGAGCCACAACAACACCCCGCCGATATTGAACAGTACATGCACCAGCGCAGCGCGCACCGCCTCACGGGGTTTGCCGATGCTGGCGAGCATGGCGGTGACGCAGGTGCCGACGTTGGCGCCGAAGGCCAGGGCGATGCCCGCGGGCAGGGAGATGAAGCCCTGGCTGGCCATGACGATGACGATGCCGGTGGTGGCGGAGGAGGATTGCACCAGACCGGTGAAGACGGCGGCGACGACGATGCCGATGAGGGGGTTTTCCATGTGCATCATCAGGTCGAGGAAGGGTTGGAAGCTGCGCAGCGGCGCCATGGCGTCGCTCATGACGCTCATGCCGAAGAAGACCATGCCCAGCCCCATCAGCATCGTCCCGTACTGGCGGATGCTCTCCTTTTTTGCGGCGAAGAGCATGGTGAAACCGATGCCGATCATCAGCAGCGCGGCCTTGGTGATCTTGAAGGCGACGATCTGGGCGGTGATGGTGGTGCCGATATTGGCGCCCATGATCACCCCTACGGATTGAGAGAGGGACATCAGGCCGGCGCTGATGAAGCCGACCACCAGCACGGTGGTGACCGACGAGGACTGGATGACGGCGGTAACGAAGGCGCCGGTGGCCGCGCCCATGAAGCGGTTGGTGGTGAGGCGGGCGAGGATGTTGCGCATGCGGTCGCCGGCCACCGCCTTAAGGGATTCGGCCATCTGCTCCATGCCGAACAGGAACAGGGCGAGACCGCCGAACAGCTCCATCGCCATGATCCCCCAGTCGATCTGCTGGGCGGAGGTGTCCTGGGCCAGGGCGGGCATGGCCCAGGGAAAGAGCAGCGCCATTAGCGCAACGCCGATGACGGGGGCGGATAACCATGGGGCGTGGTGCGCGGGTTTGCCGGAGGCCGGTCCAGCCCCGGGGAGCAAGCGTGAAAGGGTTTTGTTGTGGGACATGGGTTTGGGTTCCGTTCCGATGTCAGTTCTTTTCGTCCAGTTTCTTGATGGCGGCCCTGGATTTGACGATGGTGATCGGGATCGGCGAGAGCCTGATCATTTGCTCCGCCATGGAGCCGATCATCAGGTGCTTGAGCCCGGTGGCGCCTTTGCTGCCCATGACGATCATGCGGGCATCGATCTTTTCGGCGACCTCCAGAATGCGGGTCACCGGCAACCCCACCACCAACATGGCTTCAAGATCCTTCATGTCGGCGACCTGATGATGGGCCTTCTTGGTGGCCTTTATGAAGCCTTTCAGCATCTCGAAGGCGCTGTCCTGGATGCGCATCATGTGTTTCTTTTTCGCCATCATGGCATAGTAGCCGGACATCTCCGCCGGGTCATGAACCACATGCAGCACGGTGACGCCGGCGTGGAGACAGCTCGCCAGCTTGCAGGCCTGCACCACCGCCTCTTCCGAATACTCGGAGAAGTCGACGGGTACCAGGATCTGGGGTTTGGGGTCTTTTGGTTTGTCCGTCATGGATTCTCCTGGGTTTGGCCGAGGGGATAGGTAAAACAGGGATGCCAGTGGCATACGACGGGGTTTCGTCCGAAACCCGTCCGCGCTCTTCTCGGAATCTTACCTGAATGCGACATCATCCCGCCAATCCCAGGAGCGCCGAACCCTGTTTGTCCTTCCAGGCCACCGACCATTTCGTGTTCAAATCGGCCCTGGCAATGATTCCGGCCTCCAGGATTGCTACGTAACGGTAACGTAACAATAGTTCAATCATGGTGGAAAGCCTAGGCGATTTCCGAGAAAACATGTACCACGGTCGTATTGAAAGGCATGGTAAATCCTTCCGAAAAAAGGAAGGATTGATGGGATTCCCTAAGTATTACGCAAAATCACGAAAACCACTCCCCCTCCCGCTGGGAGGGGCTGGGGGGAGGGTCTTCGGCATTGGCAGGGAAGTTCAAATCATCCTGCCAATGCCAGCACCCCTCACTGACCCTCCCCCGGCGGGGGAGGGAACCCTTCGGTCGATGCTGGAAGTAAACTTGCAACCGCCAGGGGCGCTTCGGGCTGTCAGGTTAGGTCTTCTCCGGGAAATCGCCCGAGTACAACGGCGCCAATATTTTCTCAAGATCTCTCACTGAGAGACGGAGGTCACGGAGGGGGATTTCTCCCCTTGCTCCGTGCCTTTGTGAGCGCTTTTCCTGGATTGGATACTGGGCGGGCAATTGGTCGGCGGCGATATCACAGCCTTTCGATGCGAATCTTGAGCACCCGTCGTTCATCGGCGTCGATGACGGTGAGGCGGTGGCCGCTCTCTTCAATGGCGTCGTCGGCGACGGGGATGCGACGCAGGCGGCTGGTGATGAGGCCGCCGATGGTGTGGGACTCTTCCACGGGAAAGCGGACGTGGAGGATGTCGTTGATCTCGGAGATGGGCATGCGGCCGCTCATGAGGTGGGAGCTTTCGCTTTCGTGTTCGATGTAGATGTGTTGCTTGGGCTGGTATTCGTCGAAGTCGTAGCCGACGTCGATCTCGCCCACCACCTCTTCCAGCACGTCCTCCATGGTGAGGATGCCGATGGCGGAGCCGAACTCGTCGACCACGATCGCCATGTGGTCTTCGCGCTGCTGGAGTTGCGGCAGGGCGACGTCGATGGTCTGTTTGGGGGAGATGTAGAGGGCCGGTTGAATGAAGTCGGTGATGGCGGCCTCGCTGAGGTCCGGGTCCATCAGGTCCCAGGTGCTGAGGGTGAGGATGCCCTTGACGTTGGTGATATTGCCGCGATAGACCGGCAGCCGGTTGAAGCCGTATTGCAGTACCGCGCGCTCGGCGTCCTTCATGTTGCGCATCTCATTGAAGCCGACCACGTCGGCAAGGGGGATCATCGCCTCGCCGGCGGTGGTGTCGGCGAAGCGGATGATGCGATGGATGCGCTTGCGATCCACCGCCGAGGGGTTGGCGGCGGTATCCGAAACATCGAGCAGGGTACGCAGCTCTTCGCGGGTGATGAACATGTTCTGGGGCGCACTGCCGCCGCCGACGATGCGGGCGGCGAAGCGGGCGACCCGACTGAAGATGAAGATTACCGGGTAGAACAGCCAGGAGAAGATGCGCAGCACCATGATCACCCGCCCGGCGAGGTCGTCGGCCTTCTGCTGGAAGACGCTCTTGGGCACCACCTCGCCGAAGATCAGCAGGATCGGGGTGAGGATGAGGACCGAGATGAAGTCGCCGGAGGCGCCGAACAGGTCGATGCAGATCAACGCCCCCAGGGTGGAGATGGTGACGGTGGCGATGTTGGTGCCGACCAGGGTGGTGCCGAGAATCACATCCGGGGTCTTGAACAGGTTCAACACCTGTTTCGCCCCCTTGTCGCCCATCTTGGCGCGATGACGCAGCTTGAGCTTGTCGGAGTTGACGAGGGCGATCTCGGAACCGGAGAAGAACCCTTTCAAGACCAGAAAGAAGAGCATCAACAGAAGTGCCGCGGGCCAGTCCATTACGATTTCTCCTTGGTTTCGGCGGGCTCTTGAGGTAGGGGCGCGGGCGTGTCCGCACTGCCTTCATCCCGATCGTGATCTTGCCGCCCCTCGTCGCTGGCTTCAGCCTCCTCTTGCGCGGGGGCTTCAGGGGGGGATGGTTGGGGCTCGCTCTCATTGCGTTCGTCATCGGCGGTGATCTTGCGAACCTCCAGACGACTGATGCGCAGCCCGGCGACCTCTATCGCGGTGAATTGGTAGCCTTCGTGGCTGACCTTATCACCGACCTTGGGCAGGCCATCGAAGAGACGGAAGGCGACGCCGCCGATGGTGCTCATCACCGGGTCCTCCAGATCGAAGTTGCTCAGGTTGTAGAAATCGGTCAGACGCATCTCCCCCGGCACGATGAAACGGGTGCCGCCGTCGCCGGCCTCGTAGTCGTACTCCTCCAGGTTGCCGGAGATCTCGCCGAACATGAAACTGAGCACGTCCTTGACCGTCACCACACCCAGCACCTCGCCGTACTCCCCCAGCACAATGGCCACTCTTGTATTATGGGATTGAAAGTAGTCGAACATCTCGTCCACCTTCTTGGTCGGCGGCACGAAATGGGCGGGCTTGATGATCATGTCGAGGGTGACCATGGAGAGGTCGCCGCCGCCGCGAACAAGACGCAGGATATCTTCGGAGTGGATGAAGCCGATGACGTTGTCCCAATGTCCCTGGTAGACCGGGATGCGAGGGTGGCGATATTGGCGAAAACGCTCGATGATCTCGGGCACCGGCAGGTCGGCGTCGAGAAACTGAACACGAGGCCCGGGGGTCATGATGCGGTAGATCTCGGTCTCCGAGGCCTCCAGCACGTTATCGATCAGCACCCGTTCAGTAGCATCCACCACGCCCACCTCGACTCCCTCTTCGAGCAGGGTGCGCAACTCGTCGGGCTGGAGGATGTTCTCGCGATTGACCACGTCCCCCACCACCCAGGTGGTAATGCGATCGGCGACCAGCCGCACCGCCTCTCGCAGCGGCGTGATCAGGACGATCCAGCGCGGCAGGATGCGCGCCGAGATGCCGGTGGAGAACTTGAGGGGGAAGGTCACCGCCACCGTCTTGGGGGTCACCTCGCCGATCAGCAGCAGCAGCGGCACCATGATGAGGATGTTGATCCAGCCGATATTCTCGTTGCCGAACACCAGCAGCAGGATCGCCGCCATGTTGGCGGCGGAGGCGATGTTGACCAGCTCGTTGCCGCACAGGATGGAGATGATCAGCCGCCGCGGCTCGTCAAGCAGGGCGTGGATGCGTTCGGAGTGGGGGTTGCGGCTGTGGCGCAATTTCTGCAGGTCGATGCGACTGAGGGAGAAGAGCGCCGTCTCGGAACCGGAAAAGGCCGCCGAGGCGACCAGCAGGACCACCTGAAACAGCATGCGCAGCCATAGCTCCAGCTCTTCCGCGGCCGGCGCCAGCCCCTCCAGTATCATCCGCCACTCCTCCATTCGTGACTCCCCCCGGTCAATGAGCGATGCGCCCCCGCTTGGAGTACAGCCCTGGGGCGGTGGGAATACCCTTCGACAGGCGTCACCATAACATGCCCGGCCTCGGTTTTCGTTGACGTACGACAACACAAGACCATGAAAACAGCGTCATCCGGATGTCATATTTATCTTGCCGCCGCCCCCTACCGCACCCTGCCGAGCCAAGAGCACCGCTGGTAACTCACTATTTTTACAGAAGATCTAATTATTCTATAAAACAAAAATGATTTGTCATTGTTTTGTAACATTGCGCAATATCCGTTACACTTGGAGACACTCGCAACCAACATTTCCGGCCATCTACCATGCTTCGCAAGATACTGCTTCCCGTCATCTTCGCCATTCTCGCCTATGGTTTCTGGCTGAGTCCGGACTTCAAGGAGATCTCCGCCGGCGTCGCTATCTTCCTGTTCGGCATGCTCTCGCTGGAGGAGGGTTTTCGCGCCTTTACCGGTGGCGTGCTGGAGCGTTTCCTCAAGCGCTCCACCAGCAGCCTGTGGAAGAGCCTCAACTTCGGCATCATCTCCACCACCCTGATGCAGTCGAGTTCGCTGGTATCGGTGATCACCATCTCCTTCCTGAGCGCCGGGCTGATTACCCTGGCGGCGGGCATTGGCATCATCTTCGGCGCCAATATCGGCACCACCACCGGCGCCTGGCTGGTGGCCGGGCTGGGGCTGAAGGTGAAGATCTCCGCCTACGCCATGCCGATGCTGGTGTTCGGGGTGATCCTGCTGTTCCAGAAGAGCAAGAACCTGAAGGGGATCGGTTACATCCTGGCGGGGCTGGGCTTTCTCTTTCTCGGCATCCACCACATGAAAGTGGGCTTCGAGTCGTTCAAGGACACCATCGACCTGACCGAGTACGCCATGACCGGCTACGCCGGGCTGTTCGTGTTCGTGGGCATCGGCACCTTCGCCACGGTGGTGATGCAGTCGAGCCACGCCACCCTGGTGCTGATCATCACCGCCCTCGCCGCCGGCCAGATCACCTATGAAAACGGCCTGGCGCTGGCCATTGGCGCCAACATCGGCACCACCATCACCGCCATCCTCGGCGCCCTGAGCGCCAACGAGCAGGGCAAGCGACTGGCCGCCGCCCACCTCATCTTCAACGTCATCACCGGCCTGATCGCCATCGGCTTCATTCATCAAATGACCTGGGCGGTGGACGGCATCAGCAGGATGACCGGTATCGCCGCCGATGACTACACCCTCAAGCTGGCCGTCTTTCACACTATCTTCAACGTGGTCGGGGTGGTGGTGATGGTACCCTTCATCGGCAAGCTGGTGGTATTGCTGGAGTCGGTAATCCACGCCAAGCCGGAGAACATCTCCCAGCCCCATTACCTGAACGATGCCGCGCTGGAGTTCCCCGACACCGCGCTGAAGGCGATCATGCTGGAGACCCATCACCTGTTTCAGAACGCCTTCGAGATCATCGCCCACGGCCTCAACCTGCACCGCCATGACATCCTCTCGGAGCGGGATCTGGAAGAGGTGGCGGACAAGTCACGGGCCGACTTGAAGGTGGATATCCGGGCGCTCTACCAACGTCGCATCAAGGGGGTCTACAGCGCCATCATCGACTACGCCACCCGCGCCCAGGCGCGCATGGACCCGGACCAGGTCGGCGCCCTCTACCAGATCAAGCTGGCGAATCGGGATATCGTCGAGGCGATCAAGGACATCCAGGACCTGCAAGTCAATGTCACCCGTTTCATGCAATCGGACAATCCGCATATCCGGCGCGAGTACAACATCATCCGCGCCCAGATCGCCGAGATCCTGCGCGCCATGCATCAGCTCGACGAACACCCCGAGGATATGGCGCTGGAGATGGATCGCTTTCTGGTCAAGATCGAGCAGCGCGACATCCTCTCCAACGGCACCCTCGATCGTCTGATCCGGGACGGCCTGATCTCCAACGAAATGGCCACGTCGCTGATGAACGACAGCGCCTTCGCCTACGAGATCAGCCGCAAGTTGATCAACATCGCCCGCATCGCGGTGCAGGAGATCTCACCCACCCAACGGGGCATACAATCGGAACTGGCCCTCGACGAGGAGGATATCGAGAAGCTGCTCAGCGCCCGCGACTGATCCCGTCCACCGGCCGCCAGTTCCTCCCGCGTCGTCGGGAGGCTTGCGCCCGCCTCGCGCTTGGCCTATGGTTACAGTGCCGTGAACGCCAAACCCCTCTCCACCGCCCGCTAGCGGCGCGACGGAGAGGCGACCTACCCCTCCCAAGCGAGTCAAGACCATGTCCCAGCTCAAAGCCATAAAAAAAATCGCCAAACGGATCCGCAAGATCAAGCTCTGCCTGAGCGACGAATACTTCAAGAAGCAGGAGAAGGTGGAGTGCCTGGAAGACACCTTGAAGAAACTCAAGGAGTCCCAGAAGGCGCTGAAAAAGCAGCTGAGCGACAAGAAGGAAGAGGAGCTGGAAAAGCGCCTGGAGGTGGTCAAGGCGCAGCGTCAGAAGGGGTTGAAGCTGCTGAAGAAGCTGCGTTCGGAGTTGAAATAGCCCCTATTGAAACGCGTTTAATGGACAGGATCAACAGGCTTTTACCTGATTTATTTTGTATTTTTACTATTGTGCATAGTGAGTTCTAACGCTTATTCCACCGAAACAACCCTGGGCCGGCCGGGAGTTCAACTCCCGACTGGCCCAGATTCCGCCAAACCCCATCCCGGCCAAGATGCTACGAAACTCCAGGCCGCACCCCGTCCATCCTGTAAATCCTGTTAATCCTGTCAAAAATTCTTCTCTGCAATCGCCATGAGGAGTGCCATTCCTCGAAGGACTGGCACCCCTGAGCCCGATTCACTTGCTTCCAATCCAGTTGATCCCGCCGATAAAACCTCATCAGTGCGGCATGTGATTGATGATCGAGGAGACCGGTTCGACCCGAATCAACAGCGGGTGGAGTTTGCCGTCGAGTTCCATCAGGGTTCCCACATAATCCCGATCGGCGCTGTAGACGACGAAGTGGCGGTTGATGTGGCCGACGTTCTCCCACAGGGTTTCGTCGTGGGTGATGGGGGTATGGCCGACCACGAAGGGGGCGCCCTCTTCGAGCCCGAAGAGCTTGCGCAGGCGCTTGACGTCGCCCTTGCTGTAACCGCCGGGACGGTGGGGGCGATACAGGCGGTTGTTATTCAGCTCGTTGATGAGCTTGCGGTTATCGCGCACATCGATCAGCGCCTGACGGTCGACCTTGGATGACACCGGCGGCGCGGCGTGACAGGCGGCCATGCGGGGTGAGACGGCGATATAGGGCAGGTTTGCGTAGTAGCGGGCCATTTCGTCCCGATAGGCCTCGCCCCGGCTCTTGCGCAGCCTCTTTTCCCACAACTGGCCCTGGGGTACGCCCCCTTTGGCGATCTCTTCGGAGAAGCCGTCGTGGTTGCCGCGCAGGTAGAAGATCTGGTCGGGAAAGGCGAGTTTGAGACGAAAGATCAGGTCCATGATCAGCAACGAGCCGCCCATCTTGTCGTAGCGGCCCGGCTCTTCACAGTGAACCGCGTCCCCCAGCAGCAGCAGGCAGGCCTTGCGTTGCTCCAGGGCATCCAGTACGCCGCCGTGGGAGAGCACCGACAACAGGTTATCGACCTTGCCATGGAGATCCCCGAGCACCACCGCGGCCATGTCGGCGGGGAGTTCCACCACACCGCCCGGGCGGCCTTTGCCGTCGAGGGGGCGACGCGGCTCCCGCTCCATCAGGGCGTTGACCGCCCGAATCGTCTTCAGCGCGTCATCCCGAGGCAACGGGCGGATCTTGTCGCCGAGCAACTTGCGCAGACGGCGCAGACGGCGACGCCGATGGATCAGGACTTCGTTGATCTCTTTCTTCTTGACCAGCGGATAGATGCAGGCGGCGGGCCTGTCCGAAAGGCTCTTGAAGACCATCGCGCCGTCCTTGTTGCGAATGCGCAAGCGATATTGGGGCGGGATCGTCTCGCCTTCCAACAGCGCCTGCTGGCGCGCCTCCGCTTCGCCAAGGATCACCTCCTCGCCCACACCCAGGCGGACAAACCCGGCGAGGCCGCTGAAAAAATTGCTCGGGTCGAAGAGGATGAAGTCGCCGGTCGCGCTCTTCGGCGCGCCCAGAGACTGTTCCGGAAAGAGATGCAGCGGTCGCCCTTCCGGCGCCATGAAGAGTTGCAACGGGTACGCCTTGACCGGAATGCGGACCTTCTTTTTGGTCAGCTTGTAGGCCTCGCCCAGCTCTACCTCTTCGCACTGTTCCAGATCGGCGAGGGAGTCCATCAGCCGTTTGACGAGACTCACCTTGGGTTTGAGCAGGACTTCTTTAACCATAACCTGTTTCCGTCCGTTTATTCTGACGAGGGACGATCACCCTCGCGGGCAAGGGTCTCCCAAGTATTCTTTTCCGCGCCAACCACCCGTAGCGGCGGCAGATCCGAGCCGCGCCGCAAGTAGACCCGCATGCCACGCAGTTTCAAATAGGCGGCGACTTCCTGATAGAGGGCGACATCCAGGCTCACCTGTTCCAGGGTAATGCCCGCGTCCACCGGGTGGGTGCCGCGACGCGCCCTTTCGCTGCGCTGTTCAAAGAGTCGCTCGGCCTCGGGCACCACGAAATCGAAGACGTAGCGACCCAGCCAGTCGACCGAGAGAAAAAATCGCCTTGGCGGCGGAATGCGAATGCGGGAAAACTCGATCTCCGGCGGCGGGTCGGCCTCGACATAGGCCCTATCGAAGACCGACAAGGCCTGCCGATGCCCGATGAAGGGGAAGCCGAGGTGGATCTCCCGCGGCCGAAAGGAGAGGGATTGCTGGCGCCACCAGTGATCGAAGGCAAGGTTCACATACCCCTCCTCCGACCACCCCCCCAGCTTGCGGATCAGGGTGCTCTTGCCGGCGCCCGGCGGCCCGGTGATCAGCAACTGGCGGAAGCTGACCTCCCCGGGGAAGGGTACTCCCTTGAACTGTTGCAGCGATTCGCAGGGTATGGCGTTCTCGAAAAAACCCACGTCAACCCTCGAAGGCCTTCCGGCAGGCGCTGACGGCGACCCGCTTGTCAAAGGCGATGAAGCGTTTCGCGCACTTGCGTCGCGCCCGCTCCCGCGCCATTGCCCGATCGGCGATCAGGCGATGAATGTCGTCGAAGGCGATGGGCACGACCCGCTGTTCGCGGCGAATCCGTCGCTTGAAGTGGTGCAGCGCCTCGTGCTGGAGGTGGGCGAGACGAAACTCGATCAGGGACTTCATCAGGGCTCGGTGCTCCTTGTGCAGGGGCGAGATCACAGCGGCGTCGTAGAGGCGGCCGAACAGCTCCAGTTGGTAACCGAGCCGCTTGGCGCTCTCGAACAGGGCGAAGACCTCGTCGGGACGGCTCTCGATGGTAACATTTTCGCCGCGCTCATGGATCTCGTCGAGGAGCCCCGCGATCGCCCGCCCGGCGACCCGTCGAATGGGGCGTCTGGCCAGGGGCGAGAGGTTGGCGTCACCCCGCCCCGCCAGGATCTCGGCCAAGCCGCTGATGGTGCGCTTGAAGCGGGGACTGCGCAAGGCGATGCCCATGGATTGGATGCCCTTGCGCCGAGCCTGCCGATGAAACGCAAGCAGCGGTCGCAACAGGGTCTGATCCCGCCCCTCGACGGCGGCGGCGAATTCGTCGAACAGCTCCAGATAGATATCCAGGTCCCGCACCGGCGCGGCCATGCCGTCGATCCAGGCGAGATCCTGACGAATCAGCCTGACGCGGGGGAGGTCAAATACCGGCAGACGATTGAGCAGGCACAGGATGCGTCGCGAGGCGACCATGAATTCCCGCAGGAGCTCCGGATCCTGACTGCCGCACACCCCCTCAACATTACCCTGAACCCGTTGCAGATAGACGCCGAGGATCTCCCGCAGTACGCCGTGGGCCGGCGCATCCGCGACGATATCGAACAACGGACGACCGTCGTAGCGATGGGGCTCTTTGCCGAGATGGCGTAGCGCCTCGCTCAGGGGGTCCTGCTCCAGCGGCGGCGTGTCGAGGATCTTCTCCAACCGCCGGCGCAACCGTTTTTCACCCTTGTTGCGCTTTCCGGCCAAGTAGAGGACATAATCCGGCTGCTTGACATGAATGGCGCCATGGGGCGGCATCAGACGCTCGCTGCGCAACTCGCGCAGGAGAAAGGCAAAATCGCCGGGCGCGCCCCAGCCCTCCAGCACCAGACCGCGGCGATAGAGGCGCCAGTCGAAGGTATCCAGATAGTACCGGCGCCCCGTTTCGCGGTCCTCCCTGAGCTTGTAGCCCTGCTTGCCGAGGCGGTTGGCCAGTTTGGCGAGCGCCTCGGCACGGGGATATGCGATCAATGGGTTATGCGCCAGCATCTGTGAAACCTTCCGGGATCAGCTGAAGATCCCCTTGAAGATGAAAAAGAAGATCGCCGCCAGCAAAGCGCCCGCGGGCAGGGTGATGAGCCAGGAGAGGACAATGCCGCCGATCACCCGCAGATCCAGCGCGCCGACACCACGCGCCAGGCCAACGCCCATTACGCAACCGACGGCGATCTGGGTGGTGGAGACGGGCAACCCGGTCTTGGAGGCGAGCACCACGGTGGTGGCCGCCGCCAGGGTCGCGCAATAGCCGCGGGTGGGGGTCAGCTCGGTGATCTTGGTGCCGATGGTCTGCATCACCTTGTAGCCCATGGTGGCGAGACCGACCACGATACCGATGCCGCCGAGGGCCAGGATCCAGATCGGCAGCCCCGCCTTCTGTCCCACCTCGCCGCCGGACTGGACGGTGGAGTAGACCGCCGCCATCGGGCCGATGCCGTTGGCCACGTCGTTGGAGCCGTGAGCGAAGGCCATGGCGCAGGCGGTGAAGATCATCAGCGGGGTGAAGACCTTCTCGACGCTGGCGTAGTGGAAGTCCCGATCCGCCTTTTCGTCGATCTTGACCTTGTTGATCATCATCTTGCCGATGGCGGCGCAAATGATGCCGATGATGGTGGCATAGATGAAGCTCTCGGCCGTGGATAGTTCCAGCTTAAGGTGCTTGAGCCCCTTGAACAGGGTAACGAGAGAAACGATCCAGCCTACCAGAAACACATACACCGGCGCCCACACCTGGGCCTTCTGGAAGGGGTTTTCGGTATTCAGGACCAGCTTGCGCACGCTTAACATCAGCAACAGCGCAATGGCGCCGCCGATCAGCGGTGAGACGATCCAACTGGCGACGATGCCGCCGATCTTGCCCCACTGCACCGCATCCATGCCGATACCCGCGACCGCGAAGCCGACGATGGCGCCGACGATAGTGTGGGTGGTCGAAACCGGCCAGCCGCGCATGGAGGCGACCATCAGCCAGATCGCCGCCGCCAGCAATGCCGCGAGCATGCCGTAGACCAGGATCTCCGGCGTCCCGGTAATGCTCGATGAGTCGATGATCCCCTTGCGGATGGTGGAGGTAACATTGCCGCCCGCGAGAAATGCGCCGGCGAATTCAAAGATGGCGGCGATGATGATCGCCTGCTTGACGGTAATCGCCCCGGAACCCACCGAAGTGCCCATGGCGTTGGCGACGTCGTTGGCGCCGATCCCCCAGGTCATGTAAAGGCCGAAGATCACGGCCATTGTAATAAAAACGAAACCCCATTCTGAGATGATGTCCATCGCGAACTCCTGCTAGTTTGCCGCTGGATCGCCCCGGTAGTTCTTGGCGGGACCCTGGGGCGGTCCATCGTTATCAGATCTTGTCGTTTCGGCTAATGCCACTGAAGGATTATGGGTGTGCGTCGCCTCAGCGGGCGATCAGCAGCCGCATGCGATCCCCCACCTTCTCCGAGTAGTCGGCCAGATCGCCGATCCAGTGGATCATCTGGTACCAGAAGACCACCGACACCGGCTTCATCTCGTCCTCCTTCGAAAACAGGGTTCGCGCCAGGTCCATGCCCATGCGGTCGGTCTCGTCTTCGATCTTGTTGAGTTCGTCCACCATCTCCTCGACCTTGGTGGCCTCGCGGCCGCGAAAGCCCATCTCCACCAGCTCGTCGAGCTCTTCGATGATCTTGCCGCAATGGGCGCAGGTGTCGACGCAACCGCGCACGAAGACCTTGGTGGGCTCGGCCATCTCCTCGGGCAGGGACATGTCCCGCTCCATCATCAGCCCGGCGATATCCTGGGCGGTGTTGGCGATGGAGTCCTGAAGCTCCAGCAGCTCCAGCAGGTCGCGTCGATCCACCGGCATGAAGAGGCTCTTCGGCAGGTGGGCGCGCAGCCGGTTCTTGATCTCGTCCGCCTCCTGCTCCTTGGTGAAGATCCGCTCCTTGGCCGCGGCCATGGCCTCCTGATCGCCGGCGAACAGGGCGTCGAACAGCCCCGGCATCTCGCCGGCACACTCCTGTACCACCCGCATGTGGGCCTGAATCGGCTTGAATGGTGAACTCCCCAACAGGGAAGCGATGGGATTGGTGGATCGCATACTCTCCTCCTAAATGACGACAAACCCGGGCCTCGGGCATCGCCCTACCCGTCATCTTTATGAAATATTTCAGTAACGAATGCCTGTCTTCGCTTCACCCTCCGGCGGGGAAACGGCGACGAGCCTTCCTGCGGTCGCGAAGCAATGCACCCGGATCATTTTTATACGCCCCAACAAACTCAGAGCCTTAGACGCATGAGCAAGGATTCACGCAGAGACTCGCAGGCGCAGTGATGCGTTGCCCCATAGCATAACCCATATCCCAGCCATTGCCATGACGCGAGTCATCTGATTGCAATATTTCCGAAATATTTAAAAAGGACGTGAGGCTTCCGGCAAAGGACCTCCCGACTGGAACCCGGACCTCAGGCCGGCATGGTCGCTCTTTGTTTTTGTGACTCGCGCGCGCCCGTACTACCGCTCCAGATCCTTGAGGACATCCAGAGAACCCGGCGCGCCGGCGCTGAGGATGGTGGCGGCCATCCAGATGGCGACGGCGAGGTAGATCAGGCGCGGGACCCAGGTAGCGAGACGATCCTCGGCGTCGTTCAGTTGCTCCTCCTCCAGGCGCACATAGTGAAGCAACATGGTATCAATGGCCCCAGCCTGTTCGCCGCTGCCGGCAAAGGCCAGCAGCGAGCCGTCGAAGTCGGGGGAGCGGGCCAATGCGTCGGTAACGGTAGCCCCCTGATGGAGGGCCTCCTCCACGAAGCCCAGGCGATCGCGAAGACGGCGGTTGGTGACCACGCCCCTGGCCGCCGGCATCGCTTCGAACATCGGCGCCCCGGCCCTGCTCAACAGCCCCAGCGCGCGGGCGAATTCGAGCATGTCGCGGCGTCGCACCAGTGAGCCGACCACGGGGATGGCCAGCACCGCGCCGTCCCACGGCTCCGCCAGGCCCCAGTGACGCGCCAGTCGCGGCAACCGCGATAGCCCCCAGAACAGTGCCAGCAGCAGCATGAAGAGACCCAGCGACTGGATCAGATACCCGCCGGCCCCCAAGGATCCGCCAATCAGGGCGGGGAGCGGACGCACCACCAACGCCAACAGCAGCACCCCCAGCGGCAGCCACAGACGGCTGCGCACCTTGGCGCGCCGCCTTGCCCGCAGGCGGTGCAACTCGGCAAGCTGGGCAAAGGGGTAGTTGCCGCTCTGCTCACCGGCGGCGATCGCGGCGCTATCGAAGGCGTCGAAGATGCCGGCGGCGCGCCCCGCCTCGGACAGCGGGCGTCCGCCATCGAGCTGACGCAGGACGCGCTTGATGCGTGGTTCGACGCCCTTCACCTGAACCTTGGGCAGGGCTTGCAACGGCGCGATTCCGGCCCGGTCCAGTTGCGCGAGTTGCAGATAGAGGTTGGCCTTGGTTTCGCCGTCGAGGGGAGTGAGTGGTTTCATGGGCGTGCTCCGTGATCCTTAGATGTGCGCATGAGTTTTCCGGATATCGCCAATCCTGAAAACTTTGGCGCGGCTATACCAGTATACGCCGAGGCACGCCTTGCTTGCCTGGACGGGTCGCGACGACCGTGGTCTCTAGCGCCGCACCGGAATCTTCAAGCGACTCTTTCACGGCCGCATGGCGTCCACGTCGAGAAACACTCCGTGAGCTCCGTCTCCGCGCAAGAGAGATCCCCGGCCCGGGCAAAGTTACGCGCCGTCACGCTGGTCATTTTTCCCGCTCCCCCACTGGTCATTTTTCCCGTTCCCCCTTAACATTGCTTCCCCTGTTCCAAGATCACCGAAATCGCGCCATGACGGCAAGGAGTTGACATGGAGGCCTGGATCCTCGACAACGAGGGGCCGATTCGGTTCTTCTTCTTTCTCGTCATCTTCGCCCTGGTGGCGTTGGGCGAGACGTTGCTGCCGCGGCGTCTCTGGCTGCTCCCCCTGTTACTGACTTTTGCCCATCTTTCGGCAGCGGCATCCGCGCCGACGCCGGCCCGCGTCGCCTCCACCAACCTCTGCACCGACCAGCTGCTGGTGATGCTGGCCGAACCGGAGCAGATCATCTCCCTCAGTCAATTGGCGACGAATCCGGACTACTCCTTCGTCGCCCACCAGGCCCGCGCCTATCCAGGCAACCGCGGCAGGGCCGAGGAGTTGCTGGGGCGGGAACCGGACCTGATCCTGGTCTCCAGCCACACCCCGCGCCTGACCCGGGCGCGACTGCTGGAACAGGGGATGCGACTGGAGGCGTTGCCAGCGGCGAGCGATATCGGCGAGATTCGGCAAAATCTTCGCCGCATGGGGCGCTGGCTGGGGCGCCAAGGGCGCGCCGAGGCGATGATCGCCACCCTGGAGCGGCGTCTGGCGGAGGTCGCCGAACAATCGCCCCGCGGGCGTCCCAGCGCCCTCTTTCTGCAACCCAACGGCTATACCAGTGGCCGCGGGACCTTGCAGGATGAGGCGCTGCGTCTGGCGGGCTGGCGCAATCTGGCGACGGAGGCGGGGATCCAGGGCTACGCGCCCATCGATCTGGAACGCCTCATCACGCTGGCCCCGGACGCCATCTTCACCTCCACCTCGGCCAGCAAGCGCAACGCCCTGGCGCTGCGCATTCTCGACCATCCGGCACTGCGAAAGGTGGCGCACGGGGATGCCCTCCGGCAGGTGGATTACCGTTACTGGATCTGCGGCGGGCCGATGCTGGCCGAGGCGGTGGAACAACTGGCGCGGGCGCGCCGCCAGCTACCCCCCGAGGCACGGCCATGAGCCCAGGATGATGCGCGCCGCCGCCCGTCTCAACGCCCTGCTGGGGCTGCTTTTGGGCGTCGCCGCCCTGCTCTCGCTGGGTATCGGCAGTGTCGCCATCCCGGCCGGGGACCTTGTCGCCGCGCTGTGGGATGCCCGCGCCGAGACCACCCGCATCATCCTGCTGGAGATTCGCCTGCCGCGCACCCTGACGGCGATGATCGCGGGCGCCTCACTCGGCATGTGCGGGGCGGCGGTGCAGGGCCTGCTGCGCAATCCCCTGGCCAGCCCGGACCTGACCGGGGCGACCAGCGGCGGCGCGCTGGGGGCGGTGGTGATGATCTACTTCGGCGCGGCCTCGATCTTCGGCGTCGTCAGCGGCGGCATGCTCGGGGCGCTGGCGGCGGTGGCCCTGGTCCATCACCTGGGCGGGCGAGACCCCAACGGCTTCACCCTGATTCTGGCGGGGGTGGCGGTGGGCTCCTTCTCCATCGCCCTGATCTCGCTGCTGCTCAACCTTGCACCAAATCCCTACGCGGTGCAGGAGATCGTGGTGTGGATGCTGGGGTCGGTGGCGGACGTGGGCATGGATGAGGTCGCCTTCCTGTTGCCGCTGTCACTGATCGCCTGGCTCCTGCTGGCGGGGGCCGGGCGCGGGCTCGACGCCCTCAACCTGGGGGAGGAGACGGCACGGACTCTGGGCATGGATATCACCGGGCTCAAGCGTCGCATCTTCGCCGCCAATGCGCTCGGGGTAGGCGCGGCGGTCTCCCTGACCGGATCCATCGGCTTCGTGGGGCTGGCGGCGCCCCACATCCTGCGTCCGCTGGTAAACTGGATGCCCGGCGCGCTGCTGTGGCCCTCGGCGCTGGGCGGGGCGTTGATGGTATTGCTGGCGGACATCGCGGTGCGACTCTTCCCCGCCGGCGACCTGAAGATCGGCGTGATCACCTCGTTGGCCGGGGCGCCCTTCTTTCTCCACCTGATCCTGCGCATGCGGAGCCGCCAATGAAGCGAGATCGACCCTCGCCGCTGGCGGCCCGGGGCATCGAATATGGCGTTGCGGGGCGGGCGATCCTGCGGCCGCTGGATCTTGCCCTTCATCAAGGCGAGCTGCTCGGGCTGGTGGGACCCAACGGCTCCGGCAAGAGCACCCTGCTCAGGCTGTTCGCCGGGCTGCTGCGCCCGGCAGGAGGGCGGTTGCTGTTTCGCGGCGAGCCCTATGCCGAAGCCAATCGGGAGTGTCGTTCCCGGGAAATCGCCTACATCCCTCAGAAGATCATCGCCCATTGGCCAATCAGCGTGGAACAGACCGTCGCGCTGGGCCGGCTGCCCCATCTTGCGCCGGGCCGCGACGCAGGGCCGGAGGAGCGGCGCATCGTCGAGGCGGTAATGGCGGAAACCGACGTCGATCACCTGAGCCGGCGCGCGGTCGACACCCTCTCCGGCGGGGAGTTGGCGCGGGTCGCCATCGCCCGCGCACTGGCCACCCGTCCCGACCTGATCCTGGCCGATGAACCCACCGCCGCCCTTGACCCATCACACCAACTGGCAGTCATGGAATTGCTGAGATCGCGCTCACGCCTCGGCCTGTCGGTATGCATCTCCCTCCACGACCTCACCCTTGCCAGCCGCTACTGCGACAGACTCGTTCTGCTTGACCGGGGACGCCTGATCGCCAGTGGCGATCCGAGCCAGGTCTTGACCCTTCAAAACCTTTCCAGTGTGTACAAAATTCGCCCCGCCAGCCCCGACCTGACCGCCGACAACATCCCCGAACACCCCTGGAGGCCCCTCTGACCGCTGAACCCCTCCAGCCGAAGATCTGTCTATGCTAGCCTTTTCAATCAGTTACAAATATTTTCAAATAAACTTGTTAAATTTGCGAAGTTAACTTATTGTATAGCACAAGCTATCTTCTATACTTTACCGGCGTAACCGTTACCGCTACGCCAAGGTATGATCAGGAAAATACCCCGCGCGCTCGCAGCGGGAACCCATAGCGAACCCCTTGCCCGATAGGACGGCCCGGCCGGGAGATGATGTGATGAGCAACAGCAAGAAATCAAACGACTTCGATCAACTGGAAGAGGATTCCACCCTGAACCGCCTCGAAGACATGGACGACGGCAGCCTGGGGCTGGACGACGATTCCGATGAGATCGACCTCGACGCCATGGATCCCGCAAGCGAGCTGGAGAGCGGCAACCCCGACGACTTCCTCGCCGAACTGGAGATGGAGGATGATCAGTACGCGGACCAGACCGACCTCAACGATATCTTGCACGATCTCGAGTCCTCTTCGGAACTCGGCGATGACAGCTTTGATGACGAACTGGTGGAGCTGACCAAGGACGACATGGTGGACGACACCTTGCCTTCCGGCGACGACGATCAGGAACTCGAAGCCGTGAAAGAGGATGCGTCCGCTGACGCACCATCGCGAGATGACTCTCAGCAGGCCTTTTCGTTCGACGATGAGGATGAGCTCGCGGAGGAGGATGACACCTTCACCGAGGCCGGTTCGCCCGAAACCGATATGCTCCAGGAGATGGAAGCGGAGGACGATGAGGAAAGCCCGTTCGACGACGAAATCCCGCTTGACGGGAGCGGCGACGAGCCCGGCGATGACGAGCTGGACTCCCTCATGTCCGAGATGGGTGAAGAGGATTTCGGGGCCGAGATGCTCGGCGACGAAGATGCCAGGGCGGAACTGGACGAGCTGAATGCCTCCGATGAGGACAAGGCGATCGACGATGCCGGCTTTCAGCCGATGGACGATTTCGACGACGAAGGAGAGGCCCTTGACTCCCTGAGCGAAGAGATGTCCGAGCAAGCACCGGCGATGGAGGCGACTGGAGAAGGCGAACTACTCGCCAACGAATCGACCGAGGAGGCCGACGAAATGGTACGCGAACTGGACGATGACGAACTGGTCGACGCACTGGATCAGGCCTCCTACGCCGAAGACGAATTTGGCGCGGACGAGGAGATCCCCGACTCCAGCCTGGTCGATGCGGTGGTCAATGACGCCGAGGAGCCCAGCGATGAAGAGATCACCGGCATCGGCGAGCAGATGTATGCCGCCGAGGATGACAGCACCGTCGACTACGATAGCGATTACATCCCCGACAATGAGGAAGAGTTGCAAAGCATCGAACAGGAGTTGAGCGCCGACGAGGCTTCCGGCGGAATGATGGCCGGCACTGAACCACCGGAAGCGGATGAGGCGGAGCTCCCGAACAGTGTCGGCGTAGACGACAGCGTTACTGAAGAAGAGCTCTACATGGCCGATGATGCCGCCGTCCAGGAGATGGACGAGGTCGCCATCGACACCCAGGACGACGGCCTGTACTCCATGGACGACCAGGGGACCCAGGAGGCCTCCATGGATCCCGACGACCGTGATGGGATGACGGACGACGACTACGGGATAGCGCCCATGGATGACGACTCCCGATCGGCCAGCCGCATGCACGATAGCGGCGGCGGCATGCCGCCTCCCCAACAGCCAGCGGAAAGCGGCGGCGGTCGCTCCAGCCTCGGGCTGGCGATCCTCGGCGTCATCGTCGCGCTGGGCGGGGCCGGCGGTTTCTGGTACAGCACCAAGCTCGGCAACGACGTCAGCATGCTCCAGGGCGATGTCCAGGAACTCAAGGAAAAGGTCTCCAGCAGCCCCAACGGCGGCGTCAGCCGCAGGGATATGGAGCAGTTGCGGGACAACATGTTCGCGATGGAGAAGCGGGTCGAAAAACCGATCAACGACCTGCGCTCCACCGTCGACCGACAGTTCTCGCAAACCGATGATCGTCTCGGTCGTCTCGAGACCCAGGCAGACCACATGGATCGGCAGTTGACCAGCATCGCCAACAGCCGCCCCGCGCCTGGCGTCGCCAGCGATGGCACGGCGATAGCCCTACCCGACCTGGAGCCCCGTTTCAGTGCGCTGGAATCGCGCATCGATACCATTCAGCAGGAGGTGAGCAAGCTGCACGACGCCATCCTCGCCAGTTCCGACCCCCAAGAGACGGCAAATCTCAAACAGGAGCTCATCGCGCTGACCGAAGAGGTCGTGGAACTGCGTGGTAAGCTGCTGAAGGTTGAGAATATGCGCGCCGCCGCGCCGGCGGCGGTCGCGAGCACGACGCCAACCCCGGTTCCAACAAGGTCGACCCAGCCGCAACCGGCCCCATCGAAACCGAGCACGGCAACGCCCGCCGCCAACGAGACCCTGTCGAGCAGCGCCGATACCACGCCATCAACGAGTACCAAGGCGGCCCCAGCCGCAACCCCTGCTGGCGGGGAAGCGAGCGCCTCGGAACCGGCCGTCGCGGAAACGCAGGAGGTCCCAACCCCATCCCGCGGTGAGACGATGGACGCACCGGGCGAATGGGGCATCAACCTCCGCTCCTATGCCACCCATGCATTGGCCGAAAAGGGACGCCAGCAATTGCTTGAAGAGGATATCGAGACCGTCATCCGAGAGGCGGACGTCTCCGGCAAGACATGGTATCGCCTGCGCCTGGAAGGCTTCGGCTCCTCCGCGGAGGCGAAACGCTTCATCAACAACCGATTGGCGGAAAATGGTTTCAGCGGGGCCTGGATCTCCAGAAACCAGTAGCCCTTGACTCCCCCCTACCCCCTCCCGCGGCCTGCTTGGCTCGCGAGAGGGGCGTTCCGCTTGAAAACCGCCAATCGCCGCAGCTCATGACATCGCCATGAAACTCGTCTCCTTCAATACCAACAGCATCCGCACCCGCGAACACCAATTGCGGGAACTGACCGAACGTTATGCGCCGGATATCATCGGAATCCAGGAGACCAAGGTAGCGGACGATGCCTTTCCACGCCAGATGGTAGAAGACTTGGGATACCACGCGGAGTATTTCGGCCAAAAGACCCACTACGGCGTCGCCCTCCTCTCCCGAAGCGCGCCTTGCCGTGTGCAAAAAGGCCTTCCCGACGACACCCCTGACGCCCAGCGACGCCTGATCGCCGCCGATTACCCTCTTGCCGACGGACGGGAACTGAGGGTCATCAACGGCTACTTCCCGCAAGGTGAAAACCGAGACCACCCCGTCAAGTTCCCCGCCAAAAGAAAATTTTACGCCGATCTCCTGCGTTGGCTTGAAACGGATCACGATCCGAATACCCTGATCGCTGTGGTCGGTGACATGAATATTGCCCCTCTTGACGCCGACATCGGCATCGGTGAGGAGAATGCAAAACGGTGGCTGAAAACCGGCAAATGCAGCTTTCTCCCGGAGGAGAGGGAGTGGCTCGAAGCACTCAGGGGCTGGGGTCTCCATGACGCATTCCGCCACCACCACCCGCAGGTCGACAATCTCTTCAGCTGGTTCGATTACCGAAGCAAAGGCTTCGAAAGAGCCCCCAAAAGAGGCCTGCGGATTGACCTGATCCTGGTTACCGAAGCACTACTGAAGAACAGCGAAGATTCCGGCATCGCCTATGACATACGAGGCATGGAGAAACCTTCGGATCACTGTCCTGTGTGGACCGAGCTTTCCCTGGAGGGAGCTTCCGGGGAGGCAGCGCCCGCGGAGTTGGCTACGCGCTAGTGCAGCTGCGCCAATATTTTCATTGGCGCCGCGAATCAGAAAACGCAGCGCGCTAGCAGAAAAGGGATATCCTCTTTCCGTTGCGCCGGTCTGGCATCACGGGCCGCGCCCATGAATCTGACGGTAAAGCGGTGTCTTCCGCCACTGATCTCGGGAAAATAATCGACCCCGTAGCGGGTGAAGACGCGAATCATCTGGGTAGGAACCTGCGGATCCAGGGTCTGTTGAAAGAATCCGTCTTTGGCCACCTCCTCCGTGGCGCTGGTACTATCCCTGATAAGTGTCAAAATGATTTTCACCGCCTCCTGGAAGTCCACATATATACCCATCCATTCCCGAAGCTGCCCCTCTCGCTCCTCCGCTGGCTTCTGTAGCCAGTAGTGGAAGTACGGCAAATCGAAGGCGCAGTTGCCGCCGGGAATACTGCTCCGCTGCATGATATCCATCAGGAATTCGTTGCGGCGCATTTTATGCCCGGGTGATCCGGTGCTACCTTGCAGTTTACTGTAAATATCACCCAAGGTATCAAGGATGTCATCGAGTCGCTCGATATCCACGGTCTGATTCTGACCCAATCGTTCCAGCGCCTTGCGGTAGCGATCCACCTCCTTGATAAGATCCCCTTTCAAATCAGAACGAAGAAAGATGTTGGTAATGCCCAGAAGGCCGTCGATCGCGGCACGGGTGTTCCAGATCTCTGGCTGCGGCATGTGAAATTCGGTCTGTTCGAAAAGGTGCTCAAGTCGCAACAATGAACGGGTCCGCTCATTCAGGGGATGTTCGTAGGCAATCCGCCTTTGTGAATCCGTCATGTCATACCCGTTTTCTTGAGTTGCCGATGGTGATCAGCGTTTAGGGGACTCGCCCGGGATTGGGCGCGGCTCTGCCCGACTATTGTGCAACAGTTGTATAGACTCCGCAAATCCCACCCTCCAGCGCCCCCGCCCTGAGCCACTCAGGGGTCTTTCATCAGACTCATCGCAAGGTATTCTTGATGCATTGCTTCAACCGCGGCTTGCAGCTCCAACAGCCCGCGGCTATTGTCGATCACGTCATCGGCCCGGTGAATCCGCTCTTCGCGGGAGACCTGAGCGGCGAGAATGGCTCGCACCTCGTTCTCCGATACCTGATCTCTGGCTATGACACGGGAAATCTGCCTCTCGGGAGGGACATCGACAACCAGCACCCGGTCAACCGTCCCTTCCAGTCTTTTCTCTAACAGCAAGGGGATCATGTGAATGACGTATGGGGATTTTTGCGTCTCATTCCACGCCTCCATGCGAGCGCGAACGATGGGATGTATAATACCCTCAATAACCCGGCGAGCGGTTGGGTCGCGAAAAATGCGCGCCCTCACCAGACGGCGGTCAAGCTCGCCGTTAGCAAGGAGAAACTCCTTGCCGAACCGGGCAACTACCTCCCCAAGGCCCTCGCTACCAGGCGCAACAGCCTCCCTCGACAATTGGTCGGCGTCGATCAGCGGCGCCCCGAGGCGCTGAAACGCCTCTCCAGCAAGGCTTTTACCGCTGCCTATCCCGCCAGTCAGGCCGACTACCAGAGCCACTTATCCCAGGCCGCTGTATTGAAGATAAGCCTCGTTGATCTTGCCGCCCCAAAGCAGGCTGACCCAACCGGCGATGGCGATGAATGGACCAAATGGCATGGGCTTGCCCCTCTCTCGTCCCGCGAACCCAATCAACGCCGCGCCAAGGACGGCGCCAACCAGGGACGAGAGCAACATGATCTGTATCAGGTTCGCCGCCCCCCCCCATGCACCGAACAACGCCAGTAATTTGAAATCACCATACCCCATGCCCTCCTTTCCCGTCGTCAATCTGAAAAGTTGGAAAATGGTCCATAAGGACATGTATCCCAGCACTGCCCCAAGGATTGCATCGGAAGGGGCGATGGACCAGTCAAAGAGGCTCACCACCAGACCAAGCCAGAGGAACGGCAACACGATGGCATCGGGCAGCAGTTGATGATCATAGTCAATCAGCGACAACGCAATCAACGCCCATGTCACCGCCAAGATTGCCAGCGTCTGCCATCCCCAGCCAAAATGCCAGTAGACGACAAGGGAGAGCACCATGGTGAGCAACTCCACCGTGGGGTAACGCAATGAGATGGGGGCCCGACAGCCCCGGCACTTTCCCCGCAGGAACAGGTAGCTGAGTAGCGGGATATTCTCCATTGCGCTGATCTGGCGCCCGCAGTGCGGACAGAACGAACGCGGGGTCGCCAGATTCAGGGCTGGCTCGGCCCCATGGTCATGCCCCTCCTGATCTGAAGACTCGGAGAGCAACTCTCGACACTCTTCCTTCCAGGCGCGCTCCATCATCAGCGGCAGCCGATGGATGACCACGTTCAGGAAGCTTCCGACGCAAATCGAGATCAGGCCGACAACCGTATATGCGAGTATTGGCTCCATGTCACTTTAGCCAACCACCGCGCCCATCTTGAAGATCGGCAGGTACATGGCGACGACCAGGCCACCGACGAGGACACCGAGAATGGCCATGATCATCGGCTCCATCAAGCTACTCAGGGAGTCGACCATATTATCGACCTCGTCTTCGTAAAAGTCCGCGACCTTGGACAACATGCCGTCAATAGCACCCGACTCTTCACCAATCTGTAGCATCTGCACGACCATGGGCGGGAAGAGGTCCGCGTTTTTCATGGCCTGGGTCAAGGATGTACCGGTAGCCACCTCTTCCCGCATATCCATAACCGCGTTCATGTAGACGATATTACCGGTGGCCCCGGCCACGGATTCCAGCGCGTCGACCATCGGCACACCCGCCGCGAACATGGTGGACAGTGTCCTGGCGAAGCGGGCCACGGCGGCCTTTTCAATAATCTGCCCGAAAACCGGCACATGGAGCATGGCCGCATCTTTTAGATCTCTGGCCTTCCTCGATCGCTTCAGGGTCTGTGAAACCGCGACAAAGAACAGGACTACCGCGATCAGGAGTATCCACCAATTCACTTGCAGCCAGCGCGACATATTGACCACCATCTGGGTAAATGCCGGCAAATCAGCTCCAAAACCCGCGAAAAGGCTTTCAAATTCCGGAATCACGAACAACATGATCACTACGGTCACGATTACCGCCACGACAAGCACCGAGGTAGGGTAACTCAGCGCCTTCTTGATCTTCTTTTTAATCGCCTCCGACTTTTCCTTGTAGGTCGCAATCTTGTCAAGGAGGTCCTCCAGCACACCCGCCGCTTCGCCGGCCCGCACCAGATTGCAAAACAGATCATCGAAATACATCGGCTGCTTGGCCAGACAGTCCGCCAATGCCGTCCCCGACTCCAGATCGGTCTTGACGCCCATGATCAGCTTTCTCATGGCAGGCTTTTCGGCGCCGTTACCCACCAGTTCAAAGGCCTGAACCATGGGCACGCCCGAACTCATCATGGTCGCGAGCTGCCTCGCGAAGATCGCGATATCCTGAGTTTCAATGGGCTTTCCGCCGCCGCCAAACAGGTCTTTTGGCTTTTTCTTGACGGATTTCGGGTTGATCCCCTGTTTGCGCAGCTCAGCCTTGGCTTGCTGAAGGGTATCGACCTGGATTTCACCTTTTCTCTTTTTCCCGTTCTTGTCGACCGCCGTCCATAGAAATACATTAGGTTCCTTGGGCTTCGGCTTCTTTTTCGCTGTCGCTGCCATGCTTTACTCCTTGGTTACCCGGTTCAACTCTTCCAGGGATGTCAGTCCCATGCGAACCTTGTGCAGTCCGGACTGGCGCAGGTCCCAAACCCCCTCCTTCTGGGCCTGCTCCGCCAGATCGATGGAGGTGCCGTTATCCATGATGATCTTGCCCATCTCCTCGGAGACCGGCATCACCTGGAAGATACCGACGCGCCCCTTGTAGCCTTCCTTGCACTGATCGCATCCCACCGCCCTGTAGACGACGAGATCATCCGCTTCATCTTCGCTGAAGCCCTCTTCGATGAGGGCGGCCTTGGGAATGTCCGCCTCGACCTTGCAAACCTTGCACAACCGCCGCGCCAGACGCTGGGCGAGGATCAGGTTGACCGCGGAGGCGATATTGAACGGCGGGACTCCCATGTTCACGAGTCGCGTCAGGGTTTGCGGGGCATCGTTGGTATGCAGGGTGGACAACACCAGATGGCCCGTCTGTGCCGCCTTGATCGCGATCCCGCCCGTCTCCAGGTCACGAATCTCGCCGACCAGAACGATATCCGGATCCTGGCGAAGGAAGGACTTGAGCGCCTCGGCGAAGGTCAGGCCCACCGCGGGATTGACGTTTACCTGATTGATACCGTAGAGCTGGATTTCGCAGGGGTCCTCGGCGGTGGAGATATTGACGCCCTCTTCATTGCGAATATTCACGCAGGTATACAAGGTGACGGTCTTGCCGCTGCCGGTGGGGCCGGTTACCAGGACCATGCCGTAGGGCTTCCAGATCGCCTTCAGCAGATCCTCCTTCTGCTTGGGTTCGAATCCGAGCGCTTCGACACCCAGGGTCGCGCTGGAGGGGTCGAGGATACGCAGACAGATCTTCTCGCCGTAGAGGATCGGGCAGGTATTGACGCGAAAATCGATCTTGCGGGTTTTCGAGAGCTTGAGGCTGATACGACCATCCTGAGGCACCCGCTTCTCCGCCAGATTCATGCGCGACATGACCTTGAAACGTGCCGTAAGACGGCTCGCCAGGTTCGCCGGAAGGGCCGCCACTTCACTCAGCACCCCATCCTGGCGGAAGCGGATGCGCAGGGTCTTCTCATAGGGCTCGATGTGGATATCCGAGGCGCCGAGATTGATGGCATCCAGCAGGATCTTGTTGGCGAAGCGGACGATCGGGGCCTCGTCCTCTTCCGACACCTTGCCGTCGTCCTCCTTCTCCCCTCTGTCGTCGGCAAAGTCGACATCCATGTTTTCCAGATCGCCGCCAGCGATATCGGACATGGTCGTCTCGGCGGCGCGCATGGCATCTTCAATGGTCTTGACCAGTTTGTCCTCTTCGACCACCACCGCTTCCGTGGACAAGCCGGTATGAAACTTGATTTCATCCAGCGCGGCCAGGTTGGTGGGGTCGGAAACGCCGACAAACAGGCGATTCCCGCGCTTGAAAAGCGGTAGCGCATGATGCCCCCTGATCAGCTTCTCCTCGACGAGACTGATCGGCGCATGATCCAGATCGAGTATCGAGAGATCAAGCATCGGCACCCCGAACTCCTGGGAGGCGACCTGCGCCACCTTCTTCGCCTCGACAAGCTTTTCCTGGACAAGATAAGCGACGAACGGAAGCTTCTTCTTGTTGGCTTCAACAAAGGCCTTCTGGGCAACGTCTTCGGTGATCAACTTGTCCTGAACCAGTCGATAGGCCAATCCAGACAACCTGACAGGGGTGTTATTGGGTGCCGCCATTTCGTCTACTTCTCAATTGTTGATGAATAACATCCTGCTGCGTCCCGCAAGACGGGGATTTTCTCGTCATACCTTATAAGAGAACCCGTGAAGACGCAAACGTTGCGCCACGATTTTGTGTACCGCAAGGGATATTCATGCCGCTGGTCCCGTCTCCGACACCCCTTCCATGACTCTGAGCGCATCTACGGTGGCCTGCACATCATGGACCCGGACGATGGAGGCGCCCCGCTGAACGGCCAGCATCGCGGCGGCGACGCTACCGTGAACCCGCCGTTCCACCGGCGCGTCACCCAGCATCGCGCCGATCATGCGCTTGCGCGAGACCCCAACCAGTAGCGGCAACCCCAATCGCCCGAAAACACTCAGCCGCCTCATAAGTTCAATATTATTTGAAAGCGTTTTACCGAAGCCGAAACCGGGATCGACGACAATGGCCTGGCGGGCGATGCCGCGGTCGACGCAGGTGGTTACCCGCTCTTCGAGAAAGCCCAACACCTCTTCGACCACGTCCTTGTAGGCCGGCCTCTGCTGCATGGTACGGGGCTGTCCGAGCATGTGCGTCAGGCAGACGGGAACGCGCAACTCCGCCGCCGCATCCAGCGCCCCGGCCTCGCGCAACGCCCTGACGTCATTGATCAGGGCTGCGCCGCGGGCAACCGCCTCGCGCATCACCTCCGGTTTGCTGGTATCGATGGAGACGGGTATCGCAAGCGCCTGGGTGACCGCATCAACCACGGGCATGACCCGGTCCATCTCCTCCTGAACCGAGACACCTCTGGCCCCTGGCCGTGTGGATTCACCGCCGATATCAATGATATCGGCACCCTGCCGCTCCATGGTGATTGCCTGCTCCAGCGCCTTGTCCAGGGAATCGAAACGGCCCCCGTCGGAGAAGGAGTCCGGGGTAACGTTGAGTATCCCCATGACGTTGGCCCGGGACAAATCCAGCAATTGATCAATCAGCAGTGGAGTACCTTTCATTCATCACGCTCCCATTTTTCCGCCGGCCCTTCTGGCTGCCCAGGTCTCACCTGCGCAACATTCCGCCTTGAAAAGCAAAATCCCCACTCGCCAACGACGGGTGGGGATCGTCCGTTTGCATAGCGGATGTGGAATGACGCCTCAGTGCTGGCCTGCCGCCCCCCCGATCGAGCCCTTCCCTTCCACCTCTGTCTCGTCGTCGCCAGTCTGGGAATCCGCTTCCTCTTCCGGGCTTTCGCTTGCCGTCTTGTTGCCGGAGCGGGGCTCGGAATCATCCCAATCCTTTGGCGGCGGTGGCGTACGCCCCTCCATGATCGCCTCGATCTGATCCGAGTCGATGGTTTCGTACTTGATCAGGGCCTCGGCCATCAGGTGCAGCTTGTCGATGTTTTTGTTCAGGATGGTCTCTGCTCGGTCGTAGTTGCGGTCGATCACCGCCCGGATCTCCTCATCGATGGCATGGGCGGTATCATCCGAGACGTTCTTGTGCTGGGTAACCGAGCGCCCGAGAAACACCTCCTCCTCCTCTTCGCCATAGGCCAGAGGACCGAGGCGATCCGACAAGCCCCACTTGGTGACCATGGCGCGGGCGATATCCGTCGCCCGCTTGATGTCATTGGAGGCGCCGGTGGTGACCGAGTCGGCGCCGAAGATCAACGCCTCGGCGATACGGCCGCCGAACAGACTGGAGATGTTGCTCTCCAGATGCTCCTTGGAGTGGCTGTAACGATCCTCCTCGGGGAGAAACATGGTCACGCCCAGCGCCCGACCGCGGGGGATGATACTCACCTTGTAGACAGGATCGTGGGAAGGCACCGAGCGTCCGACGATGGCGTGGCCCGCCTCGTGGTAGGCGGTGAGGCGCTTCTCCTCGTCGCTCATGACCATGGAGCGACGCTCGGCCCCCATCATGATCTTGTCCTTGGCCTTCTCGAGATCCCCCATTTCCACATTAGTCTTATTTGATCTGGCCGCGAACAGGGCCGCCTCGTTCACCAGGTTGGCGAGATCAGCGCCCGAGAAGCCGGGCGTGCCGCGGGCGATGATCGAGGCCTTGACGTCATCCCCGGCCGGCACCTTGCGCAGGTGGACGCCGAGGATCTGCTCGCGTCCGCGCACATCCGGCAGCGGCACCACCACCTGGCGGTCGAAACGGCCGGGGCGCAGCAACGCGGGATCCAGCACGTCGGGGCGGTTGGTGGCGGCGATGACGATGACCCCCTCATTGCCCTCGAAGCCGTCCATCTCCACCAGCAATTGGTTCAGGGTCTGCTCGCGCTCGTCATGACCGCCGCCGAGGCCGGCGCCGCGATGGCGGCCGACCGCGTCGATCTCGTCGATGAAGATGATGCACGGCGCATGTTTCTTGGCCTGTTCGAACATGTCGCGCACCCGGGATGCGCCGACACCGACGAACATCTCGACGAAGTCGGATCCGGAGATGGTGAAGAATGGCACCTTGGCCTCGCCGGCGATGGCGCGCGCCAACAGGGTCTTGCCGGTCCCCGGATTACCCACCATCAATACGCCCTTGGGGATCGAGCCGCCAAGCTTCTGGAATTTTGACGGATCGCGCAGGAAGTCGACCATCTCGGTGACCTCCTCCTTGGCCTCTTCGACGCCGGCGACATCCTTGAAGGTGACCTTTACCTGGTCCTCGCTGAGCATCCGCGCCTTGCTCTTGCCGAAGGAGAGTGCCCCGCGCCCTCCGCCGCCGCCCTGCATCTGCCGCATCAGATAGATCCAGATACCGATCAGCACCAGCAACGGAAACCAGTTGATGAAGATACTCAGCAGCAACGAGGGTTCTTCCGGAGGCTTCGCCACGACCTTGACATCGTGGTTGAGGAGGTCCCCCATCAACCCGTCATCGCCGGGAGTATAGGTGGTGAAGTGGGTACCGCCGTGGGTGGTGCCGGTGATGTCCCGCCCCTGGATGGTGACCTCTTTCACGTCCCCCTGCTGGACCTGCTGGATGAACTCCGAATAGGATAGCGCACCCGCCTTGGTCTTCTGGGTCGTGAAGTTGTTAAACACCGACATCAGCACGATGGCGATGACCACCCACAGAATCAGATTTTTGGCCATGTCGTTCAAAATTACTGTCCTCGACGCTGTATTCCGTTGGCCCCGCCCGGCGCGCGGGCGGCTCTTCCGAGGGATTGTACCCCAACTCGTACAGCTGCGCATACGCGTGGGAACCAACCCTGCGCTAGATGCCAATGAAACTTTACACCTAACATGATGTTTTCGTTGACCAGGCGCGGCTCGGCTGTACTAGTGCAGCACCCGCTAAACAAGCGACAACACTATTGATATGAAAATCAACACCCTATGCCCCGCATTATTCCACTTGGCGAGTGCTGCACTAGCCTCGAAAATTCGAACCCACCAGATAGACCTCCCGACTTTGCGCCCGCGATGCCGCCGGCTTGCGCGTCACCACGCGACCGAAAACCTCACGCAGAGCTAGCACATAGCCATCGAACCCCTCGCCCTGAAAAACCTTTACCAGCAGCCCGCCGCCGGGTTTGAGATAGGCGTTGGCGAATTCCAGAGCTAGTTCGCAGAGATACATGGCGCGCGGCTGGTCGACCGATGCCACGCCCGTGACATTGGGGGCCATGTCGGAGATTACAAGGTCAACCTGGTCTCCCGCAAGGAGATTGGTCAACGCCTTCAACGCCTTCTCTTCCCGGAAATCCCCGCACAGGCATTCCACGTCAGGCAGGGGCTCCATCTCCAGCATGTCGAGTGCGACCACCCGCCCCCCCTTGCCCACCAGCTTGCGCGCGATCTGCGACCAGCCGCCGGGGGCGGCGCCCAGGTCCACCACCACCTGCCCCGGCTTGAGCAGGCGGTCCCGCTCCTGCACCTCCAGCAACTTGAAGGCCGCCCGCGAGCGATACCCCTCTTTCTGGGCCTGTTTGACGTACTCGTCATTGAAGTGGCGATCAAGCCATCGCCGGCTGCTCTTCTTGTGTTTCATTCAATCTATCCAGCTTCGGTCCATTGCCGTCACCCTCGCAGTACGGCGAGATGTCCGGCCAGCGGCTCCAGCACCGGCTTGAGTTGCTTGCGCATCAGGCTGCCGATGGCATCGGAGCGCTTGAAGATCGGACGCAACACCCCATACCCCAGCCCGGAGAGCATCCTCAGCGCCAGCAACTCCTCCGTTGTTGCCGCCCGTCGCGACAGCAACGCCATCGCCTCCTCATCGCTCGCCACAAAGGCCTCCGCCTCCCGCTCCAGGGCCGACCAGTCGAGATCGGGATCCCCCGCGGGACGAAGCGCCGAAAGGTAGCTGGCGATGGCGTCTATGACGCCATTGACCACATCCTGGCTGGCAGGCTTGGCCAACACCCGGGCGCTGGTCTCGAGAAAGGCCTGGCCACCCGGCGAAATCGTGCGCAGCATCACCGCCGCCAGGCGACTACCCTCTGCCGCCAACGCCTCCAGGGCCGCCTGCCGCCCATCGGCGGTCGGCCTGGGCGGCATTTCGAGGGGCAGTTCGTCCGCCCGCGCCTTGAGGAACCCTACCAGATTGGCCCCCTTGCGGCTCGACTTGTTCCACAGCGCGGCGACCTCCTCGTCGCTGAGCAGGCCGGGTTGCAGGGCGAGGCGCACCGATTCGGTGATCTGCTCGCTGTCCGACTCGAAGGGCAGAAATTCGATCAGGTAGCGGGCCAGCCGCGGACCGGTTCGGCCTTCGACCACCTGCCGGGTCTCCAGCATGCGACGGGCATTCTCCGCCTCCTCCACCGCCCACCAGGCGCGACGCGCCAGCTCATCGGTGAGACCCTGGGCGCATACCACCGCGAAGACCGCGGTCGGCTCCGCCAGCAGCAAGAGCTGCTCCAGGCTCTCGTCACGCATGGTCCCCATGCGCGTCCAGCGCTGCAAATAGAGGGGGTAGCCGCCCGGCGTACCCAGCGCATACTCGGAAAGCACCGCCCGCACCGCCTTGAGGTAGGGCTCCACCGGTCCCTCCGGGTTGAGCTGAATCGACACCTCCCGATCCGCCAACAGGCCATCCAGCAGCATGCGGGATTCGTTGATGCGAATCGCCAACGGCTTGTTGGAGAGCAGGACGTTGATGCGCAGGGCATCTTCGGATGAGAGTTCCATAACCGCTAAACCTCGAGCTAACGCGGTCGAAACCGCCTGATCGTCACCCTTTTCGCCCGCCCCTGCGCTCGCGCCCCTTGTAGGCGGCGATCTCCTTGATCATGACGGCAAAGGGCAGGTCCTCCAGCTCGCCGTATTGCCCCAGCGCCGCCTGCACCAGGCCATCGATATCGTCGATGGTCAGGGCGACCGCCCCACCCTGATCGTCCAGCGCCATGCCCAGCCCCCGCAGGCCGCCGATCTGCAGGCGCAATGCCTTGTTGTGGGGCAGCGTCTCATGCACATGGCCGATCCTGAGGGCGAATCGGGCCTTGCCGCGCAGCAGCTCCAGCAACCTCAGGCAACGCCGCTGCGCCGCTTCAGCGTGGCAGTGAACCCCTTCCCGCTCGGCGAGATTGAAGCGCTCCGCCCGCGAGCACCGGCACAGCCCGGAGAGGAGCGCCTTCTCGAAGGCGCAGGGCCGATCATTGAGTTCAAGCAGGGTTTTCCGAAAGATGTTCTGGTCCATTCACTTGCCCACGAAGCGGTGGATCTGGCGACGCTGTTTCTTGTTGGGACGCACGTCGGGACATTGCGGCGAGGCCAGGCGCTCCAGCCGCAGCTGCTCGGCCAACCGCGCCCGGCGTTCCGCGCCGTCGGCGGTCTCGCGATAGCTCTGCTCCGCCTCGGACGCCGGTCCGCGCCGCGCCGGCAGGGCTTCGACGGTCACCTCCCACTGGTAGGGTCCCTTGCGTATCTCAAGCCGATTTCCCACCTTGACGGCGCGCCCGGGCTTGACCCGCTGGCCGTCGCAGTGGACCTTGCCACCCTGAATCGCCTCCACCGCGAGCTGGCGGGTCTTGAAGAAGCGCGCCGCCCACAGCCACTTGTCGAGCCGCATCGACGCCGACGTTTCGGGATGCGCTCCGCCGCGACTCATGTGATATCCCGATCCTCTTCCACCGCCGGCAACCCCAGCAGACGATCCAGCTCGCCGGCCGCATCCAGCTCGGCCAAATCGTCATAGCCGCCCACATGGTAATCACCGATGAAGATCTGGGGTACCGTCCTGCGCTTGCTGCGCTCCAGCATCTCCCGCATCAACCCGCGATCCTCTTCGATATTCAGCTCCTGGTACGCCACGCCCTTGCGTTCCAGCAACGATTTGGCATAAACGCAAAAGGGGCAGACTCTGGTGGTATATACAACGACTTTCGGCATGCTATTGTTACTCTCAACGCTAAACGGAAACTGGTATCCTAACAGCCCCCTAAATCCGGGTCCATTACCAAGACTACGATGTACACTGGCATAGTCCGCACTATTCTGCTCGCGCTGGCCGCCGCCGGCCTGCTGGGTCTGACCCTGTTCAGCCTGCTCTTCATCGATACCCTGTTGAGCATCGTCGAGCGCCTTTCTCACCTGCCCCCGTGGCTCTCCATTGGCTTGGGGGTTATGCTCTTCCTCCTCTCCCTGCCCCTCGCCTGGCTGGTCTACCGGCTGGTGCGATGGGCGCCCGCCAGACCGGCCGCCGATGCCGCCTCGGCGGCGACCTCCGCCCCCCCTGATCGCAAAAGGATCGAACAGCGTATCGCCCGCGCCGAGACCCTGGGCGCCGACGCCAGCCACGCCCTGGAAGAGCTGCACAAGCTGAGCCAGCGCAAGGAGAGCGGCACGGTTCACGCCGCGCTGTATGGCGATATCAGCAGCGGCAAGTCGTCCCTGATCCGCGCGCTGCTGCCCGATGCCGAGACGGTGAGCGGCGTCATCGGCGGCACCACCCGAGAACTCAAGGAGTACACCTGGCGGAGCCCGGCCGGCGACCGCCTGGTGCTGATCGACATGCCGGGACTGCGCGAGGCGAACGGCGAACTCGACGACCTCGCCAGCGACGAGGCGTTGCGCGCCCACTTGGTCATCTACCTGTGCGAAGGGGACCTGACGCGCACTCAAATGAATGATATCGGGGCGCTGGCGGCGCTTGGCAAGCCCCTGGTGATCGCGATCAACAAGATCGATCGCTTCGCCCCCCAGGACCTGGAGATGATCCGCGCCCGGGTCGACGAACGCATCGCGCCGCTGCGGGAGCAAAACCCGCGCATCGCGGTCGCGCCGGTCAGCGCCGGCGGCAAGCAGGAGGTGGTGGTCATCGGTCCCGATGACATCGAACGTCGGCAACTGCGGGAGACCCCGCCCCAGGTCGACGCCCTCAAGCAAGCGGTACAGGTGATGATCGACGACTCCGCCGAGACCCTGGAGTCGCTTCGCGACACCTCGGTATTCGTCCTTGCCGAGCGCCGCCTGGAGCGGGCCATCGCCGAGCGTCGCCGAGAACAGGCGCAGGTCATCGTGGAAAGCGGCGCCAAGAAGGCGGTCGCCGGGGCGCTGGCGGCGATCACCCCGGGCACCGACCTGCTGATCCAGGGCTACATCGCCACCAAACTGGTCAAGGATCTGTGCGAACTCTACGAGGTACCGGTACGCAAGATCGACATCGACCAGCTGCTGCAGCTGATCCAATCCCGCACCCGTCACGTCGCGGCGCTGGTGCTGGCGATCGCCGGTAACGCCCTCAAGGCCTTCCCCGGGGCGGGGACCCTCGCCGGCGGCATAGTGCATGCCATCGCTTACGGTATTATCATTGACGCACTCGGCAAAGCCGTCGTTTCGTCACTGGAGAGCCGCGGCGCGCTGCGGCCCCGGGTTGCCGCCGAAGAATTCAAGGAGTACGTGGGTGAAAATCTGGACCTATCTGCGAAACAATTTGCCCGACTGGCCATTGAAGAGGCCAGACGCCTCGGACGACGATCCGAATGAAGAGGCCCCCAAGGACCACCTGACCCTCGCCCGCGAGAGCCTGCAAGATCTGCTCGATGATCCCCGCGTGCCAGAGCCGGTGCGGGAGGGACTCGCCGACGACTACCGGGAGATCGAAACCATGCTCGAACGCCTGGAGCACGGGCATATCCAGATCGCCGTCTTCGGCCGGGTCAGCGTCGGCAAGTCCGCCCTCCTCAACGCCCTGCTCGGGGAATACCGCTTCTCCACCAGCCCCCTCCACGGCGAGACCAAGACCATCCACTCGGGACTGTGGCGGAGCGTGGAAGAGGGGGGCGTGCTGCTGGTCGACACCCCGGGCATCAACGAGATCGATGGCGAGGATCGGGAGCGACTGGCCCGCGAGGTCGCCTCCCGCTCGGACCTGATCCTGTTCGTGGTCGACGGCGACATCACCGAAACCGAACGCCTGGCCCTGGGCGAACTGGGCCAGCAGAACCGCCCCATCGTACTGGTGCTCAACAAGATCGACCGCTTTACCAACCGCGAGCGGGAGGAGCTGTTCGCATCCCTCAAGCGTCACAGCGACGGGCTCATCGACCCGCGCAACATCCTCGGCGCCTCCGCCGATCCCGGCGAACAGACCGTGATCCGCGTCGACGACGCGGGCAACGAGATGATCTCCACCCGCCAACCCGAACCGGATATCGGCACGCTCAAGGCGCACCTGTGGGACATCGTCGAAGCGGAAGGCAAGACCCTCGCCGCCCTCAATGCCTCCCTCTTCGCCAGCCGCCTCAGCGACAACGTCGCCGCACGCATCCTCGCCGCCAAACGCGGCCTTGGCGAACGGGTCATTCGCACCTACTGCATCGGCAAGGGCGTCGCCGTCGCCTTCAACCCGATCCCCGTCGCCGACCTGGTCGCCGCCGCCGCCGTCGACATCGGCATGATCGTCCACCTCTCCAAGCTCTACGGGCTGCCCATTACCCGCCACGAGGCCGGCAACCTGGTCACGACCATCGGCGCCCAGATGCTGCTGCTGATGAGCACCGTATGGCTGGTCAACTTCGCCTCATCGGCACTGAAACTCGGCTCCGCCGGCATCTCCACCGTCGTCACCGGCAGCGCCCAGGGCGTCATCGCCTACTACGCCACCTACATCGTCGGCCAGGCCGCCGAGCGCTACCTCGCCCAGGGCAAATCCTGGGGCGAAGGCGGCGCCAAGCTTGTGGTACGGGAGATCCTCGACAACCTGGATCGGGACTCGATCATCGACCAGGCCAAAACCGACATCAATGCCAGGTTATCCTGGAGCAAGGGCTGATGAACCTCCTCAACGCCTTGGTAATCCCGCCCCATCCAATGCTGTCAGCGGCCTTCGCGTTGATCTTGAGCGCAATGCTTTGCCTTGCCGGCGGGTACCTTTCCGCCCCCTCGCAACCCTCCTCCAAACCAGCGCCGATCAGCGCACCACTGGAGATCCCTTCTTCGCGAATCCGCCTCATCGCCCATCAGCCCAACGCCATCTCCCGCGGATCCGAATCACTCGACGCCCGCGTCTTCTCCAGCAAACAGGTCTCGATCGACACCGAGCTTTTTCCGTACGTCGAGCTGGCGATTGAGGGCGGATACCCCGGCCTTATCACGCATTTTTTCTGGCGCAACAGCCTCGCCCCCTCCATCACCCACCGCATCACACTTCCCAGCTACACAGATCGCCCCCAGTTCAAGGCGCTCTACAACCACCCCCAATGGCGCGGGCAAGCGGTGGAGGTGGGGGCGATAATCATCGGGAAAATCCAACAACGCCCCATCCGATTGAAGCACATCACCTTGGAACCCCACTCTGGAACAAATCATCTGCGCGCTATCCTCGCCGAATGGCTGGATCACGACGACTGGACCCTTCGCTCCATCAACTACTACAAGCCAGAAAAAACCACCCCCCTCGTCCCCCTGAACCTGGCCTTCGCCTCATGGACGCTCTGCGCACTCATCGTTTTCGCGGGTTTGACATTCCTTCCAGCAAAAGCGCGCCAGGCCAACCCAAGCCGTCGATCTCGCACGGCGAACTCAACACCTTACTACGTGATCGTGGCTATCTTTGTAACAAACTGGGTACTCCTCGATGGTTTCTGGGAAACGGAAGCCAGCGCCCGCTTAAGCCGCCTCCAAGCAACGGGCTCAAACCACACGACAGAGAGCCACCCATCAAACACCAGAGACAGCGACATAATAGCCTATGCCCGCCATCTGAGATTAAACGCCCTCCCCGACCAACCCACCCGAATTCTGATTCTTCACTCACCCCAAACCCATTACCACGCCCTGAAGCTGAAATATCATCTACTCCCGCACATCACCATCCGCGGTGATACCTCGGACTCAAGTATCCTCCACGAAAACTACGAATACGTTATCGTTACTGGTGGGCTGGACGCTGTCGAGTTTCACCGAGACAAGGGCACACTGACCCTCAGCAACGCCCGCACGGTGCATGTTGAGTTGATTCACGCCAGCCCGCTTGCATTTACATTTCGTATCCAGAGGCCTTGATCATCATTCCCGCCAACCTGGCGCCGCTCGTGCGAAACTCGCTTTTTTACCGCGCCCTCCCCTCCCCGAGAACCGCCGCAAACACCTCCCGACAGGCCAACCGCTGTTTCATCATCGCCCTCCCGCTGGCCCCGGAAGGGGCTCAACAGCACTGACACATAACCGCATGACACCTATGACGAAACAGCTTCTTCAAGCAGAACATTATTCCCCAAAAGCCGTAGCCTCCTCAAAACCACTCATGCATAGTACCTACCAACTTCCCAAGGCATTCCAAGGCGAGCGAAGAGCGCACGACAACCGAGACCGCGATAGAGATCAAGCCGTCCGACATCAGTCTCGGCCAGATAGACCAAGACATGGCGATGGGGGTTGAACCCCTGGACCAGTTGGCGCAGTGCGGCGGTCTTGCCGACCCCGGGCTCGCCGGTGAACGGACCGATGCCTGGCGTCTCCAGCAGCATCTCAATGCGCGGTTGCAGCCGGGCCAGCTCGGCATCCTGCCACAGCACCGGCGTCCCCTTGCCCAGCGGGGAATGTTGGAGGCCGAAGTGTTGCGGCATCTTCATGATGCGCCCTCCTCGGAGACAGTCACCCCAGCTGCCGGGGAGTCTGGCTACACTCCAGGCGGATGATGTCGCTGACTGCTTCTTGGGACTTGGGAGTGAGGTATCGACCCGGTTCGGGGATGGAGTACACGCTTTCAATGTCATTAAGATACTTGATTAGCAAGATATCTCAGTTGTCTTGGATGCGCCGCACCCCGACTCGGACCGCGACGCGGTCAAGACGGCATTGTCGGGATAGAAATACGGCGTGCGCAACCTTAGGTTGTAGCTTGTCTGTTTCAGTGTTTCCACTTTATGTGCCCGTATAGCCACTACCATAGTCCACATCTCCGTAAGCCCCCCTACGATCCCGGACGGTCGGATTTCCCGAGTCCGGTTCTGACCTTGACCTTGTGTACCGCATGGTCGCCTTCCCATACACGCTGAAGCTTAAGTGCTGACTCACATACACCCCAGCCATGCTGGTTTACTTCCCACGGCGTCGTAACCCTATATCAGTGGCTCAAGTCCACACAGGCATCACGATCGATCAAGTGCCCAGAGCGCCTTTACCCGAGTCATGGTGTT
>JAABSM010000039.1 GCA_011390365.1 Gammaproteobacteria bacterium | reverse complement strand
CGGTAGCGGATGGCCTCGTTGAAGGAGCGGTTGCGTAGCTGTTCCGGGGCGACGTAGAGCAGGGCGGTGTCGCCCATGCGCACCCCCTCCAGCACCTCGCCCCGTTCGGGCGGCGTGAGCATGCCGTAGAGCGCCGCCGCATTGGGGGCGCCGGTCTTGTTGCGCAGGTTGTCCACCTGATCCTTCATCAACGCCTGGAGCGGCGAGATGACGATGGTCAGCAAGCCGCGCCGTTGGTAGCGGGTGAGGGCCGGGAGTTGATAGCACAGGGACTTGCCGCCGCCGGTGGGCAGGATCGCCAGCAGCGGTCGGTCCGCCATGGCCTCGGCGACGATCCTGCGTTGCAGGCTGCCGCCATCCTTGTCCATGGGCTTGGCGCGAAAGGCGTCGAAGCCGAAGAAGCGTTTGAGCTGGGTCTCGGGGTGGTGGGTGCGACGACAGTAGTCGCACCCGGGCTCGCCGCAGGGGCGGTCCCGTAGCTGGGTGAGGATGGGCGCGACGGATTCGAATTGCAGTCGCACCCAGGGCGGGATCACCGAGTTGCCGCCGGCCACCCCCAGCCAGGCCACGCAATAGGCCAGGGCGATGCGCTGCTCCCGGTCCGGCAGGTAGCGCATCACCACCTCGGGAAAGCGTGCGGCGCAGACCTCGCCGGAGAGCTGCTCGCGAAAGATCGCATAGGCCCGCGCCGCCGTGACCTGCTCCGTGCCCAGGGCGGCGAAGAAGGCCCCCAGGCCGCTGCCCATGCGGTCGCTCTCCAGGCAATAGCGGATAAAGGCGAGGCGATCCGGCTGGGATTGTTGCAGAGCGGCAAAGCGCTCCCATTGGTCGCGAAACACCGTCAACGCCAGCCGCGCATCCGCCAGCGGATCGTTGAGGCTGTCGCGCACCAGCTTGTAGTCCTTCACCAGCCGGTGATAGGGGTTCTCGGGAAAGGCCAGCGGCGAGAGGTAGAGGGTGTCGATGGCGGGCTTCTGGAACAGCCCCAGGTCGCTGACCTGGCCCCGCAGCAGCGGCAGATCATGGCGCAGGATGTTGTGGCCCAGGATGCGCTCGGCCGGGGCGCAGAATTGGTCCAGCTCGCGCAGCGCCCGCACGCTATCGAAACGCCCACTACGGCTGAAGCTCGCCTCCCCCAGCAGCGCGCCGATGGCATACACCTCCCCCGCCTCGTTGACCTCCAGGTCGATGGCGGCGGTTTGGGCGAGGAAGGTGTCGAGGTTGGCCACGCCAGGATTATACAGAAGATGGGGGATGGATAGGATCGCAACCCGTCGATAGCCGTATCCTGAATTCGGCAGTTGAAGCCACAGAGGCACAGAGATCACTGAGACAAAACAAAGCGTTGTATAACCTACCCATGTCACCATCAAGATGAGCAAGGCAGGCGCCATAACTTATTGAAAATACTCTGTGTGCGCTGTGTCTCCGTGGCTAACTGCTCTTTTGGGGCTTATGCCTCCTTGGCCTGCGCCATCACCATGCTGATACAGCCCCGGTTAAGCAGGTCGGAACAGACATACACACAAAGCGCGCAGCCCTTGCATCTGTCGACATCCACCCAGGAGGTGTTCTTCGCTTTATCGAACATGAGCGTATTGGCTTCCGGACAATAAAGGGTGCAGATATTGCATTTGTGTTGAGAGCATTTCTCGGCATCAACCATCGCGATATAGTACATATTCTACCTTCTGTTCATACTGCCAGTTGGAAGACCAGTTTTCCGCTGTTCAGATCCACGGAATCCGCCATCTCGAATGTTTTCGAGATCACTTCCATGTTCTTGGAAAGCAGCTTCTCCTTCTTCTTGAACTTCTTCTCAATAGCGGAGTCCAGTGCGGCGGTACCGCCGGAGGTGACGAACGAGGTGCCCAGGAATCTCTCCTTCACGGCATGCTCGATATTTTCCATCGACACCAGCTTGATGAGTCCAAGCAGCATGCCCATCATGGCCATGTTGGTCGCGAGTTCCGTACCCGCGATCTTGAGCGCCAGTTCGGTCGCGTCAAATTGAACCACGGTCGCCTTGAGTTCCGTGAGAACTCGGATATCCTCAGGTTCAAGTACGTCGCGGTCGGTGTTGATGATGACCAGGCTATTGGGTTTGAGCCCCATATAGAACGGCATGGTATAGGATTTACCGTGGGTAATGACCTGGGGATGGTAGATCATGATGATGTCCGGGTAGACCACCTCGCCCACTTCATAAATGGGGTCGGTGGAGGCGCGCACATACGCCTCTACCGGCGCCATGCGCTTTTCCGAACCGAAAAACGGCACCAATGACGCATATTTTCCCGCGTTATCCATGGCGGAGCCGAGAATATGGGCCGTAGTAACCACGCCCTGGCCGCCAAGACCGGATACCCGCATGTTGTATCTCTTCTTCTCCATGTCAGCTTACCACCTCTTCTTTCCTGGCCCCTTTTTTCGCCTTTTTCGCCTTCTTCTCTTCGCCCTCGATACGCTCGATTACCTCCCGCGCCTCATCCGTCATGTACTCCTCGAAAGAGAAGCGGTCCTTCTCCTGATCCTTGGCGTCCTTGAACACCTCTTCCGTGGGAATGGAGTATTCAATATTGCAGGAGGTATAGACGTGGATGAAGGTAGGACCGACCTCCCTCGCCACAAGAATGGCGCGCTTGATGCTCTTTGCGGTCTTCTTGATATTGGTCGGCGATATTCTCACCACATAGACGCACCCCGCCGTCTTGGCCAGTTCGGTGGCGGGCATCTTTTCGAACTTCTTGCCCTCCGGGGCCATTTTCAGTATGGCGCCCTGGGGCGACATGCCGCTCTCCTGGCCGCCGGTATTTCCATAGACTTCATTATCGAGCATGATCGTCGTGAATTTCTCCCCGCGAATCCATGAGTGCATGGTCATGCTGAAGCCGATATCCATGGTGCCGCCGTCGCCGGCGAGGGTGACCACGTCTTTCTTCTTGTCCGGAAAACGCAGCCTGAACGCCCGGGACAAACCCGACGCCATGGCGTTCTGATCGCCGTAGTTGCCGTAGATGAAGGGCACCGCGGCCTGTGATATGGCCAGGCGTCCGCAGCCGGCGGTGCCGAGGGTCACGGTATCTTCCGGATTCGGCAGCGCGGCGAAGAACACCCGAATGAAATAGGCCATCAGGCAGCCGGAACACATCGGGTGCTCCTCCAGTACCTCCTTGAACTGGCCGATGTTATTGACACCGGCTTCGTCCTGGCTCTTGCCGAACGGACCATAGTCGACCAGCTCCACATAATCCTTCGGCAGGTACTTCTTGAACTGCTCCGTGGGCGTCATGTATTTCAAGCTCATCTTTATCACCTTATCCTGTTACAGCTTCATGTTATGCTCGATACCGAGAGCATTGTAGATTTCCGCCATGATCAATTCGACGGGGAGCGTCATGCCGCCATAGACCCTTGGTCCTTCCACGACGATACCGCTGTTGGGGATCGACGCCTTGACCTCCTTGCACAGCCAGCCAATGATATTGTGTTCGGGAACGATCAACTTCTTGGCGTTTTTCACCGCCTCCCGGATCTCGTCGACGGGGAAGGGTCGGATGGATCTCACCTTGATGAAACCAACGCTAAGCCCCTCCTCCTGGGCATAGCGATGCGCCTCTCTGGCCTGCGCGGCGGCGCAACCGGAGGCCACCACGAAGACATCCGCTTCCGGATCCTGAACCTCGATCGGCCCGCCCAGATATTCGTAGATATATTTCATCGAACGCTTGTTCGAGTCCCAGATCTCCTGCTGCCATACCGCATGAATCAGATAGCTCATGAAGTTCGATTTCTGCACCGGCGCATCCCGCTGAATCCTCGCCGGGGGTGTTTCGTTATCCATCGCTGGCACTGGCGCGGCGGTGGGATCGATGGGCGTAAGCGCCATATCTTCGGGCGTGGTATTGACATAACCCTTGGCGTGGGTAACGAAGAAGCCTTCCGTGGCGACGGCGACGGGTATATAGACGTCGACCTTCTCGGCAATGGCGAATGCCGCCAGCGTCATATCGAAGGTATCCTGCTGATTTTCCGCATGCAGCACCAGCGCGCCGCAATGCATCAGGTAGGCAATTTCGATATTATCCGGCTGAATCGACAGCGGTGCATTGACGACACGGGTGAGCACGCCCAATACCGCGGGTATGCGATGGCCTGGCCAGGAAGCGATCGCCTCAAGCCCCCTAAGCAGTCCCGGTCCGGATGTGGCGGTAAACATGCGCACGCCGGCCCTTGCCGCGCCCGCGATGGCGGACATGGTGCCAAGCTCCTCTTCCGCTCGGTAGTACTCCTTGATGTGGCCTTGGGCGTAGATATCGCCCACCAGGTGCATGACTTCCGATTGCGGTGTAATCGGGTAGGCGATGGCCATATCGACATTGGCCCTCTTGACGGCCTCTGCCATTGCCTGAGCGCCGGTAATGAACTGCTGGGTTCTGGGAGCCTCTTTCAGCAGGTAGCCTGCATCAACGATCTTCTTTTCCAGTTTCGGCCTTGCATTCTGACTCATTGATTTAGTTCCTTACTCTACTTCAGCCACGTGTTCGCCTTTACGGCTCATGAGGAGACTCCGGTACTCGCCATAATCGGCCGCCGTCAATGTACTGTGATCTTCCTTTTCAAGGGATGGATTCGCGGGCGGCATTGTCGGCGTCCACTCAATACCCAATTTGTTTCTCTCTTCAATCAGGATATCCTTGAACTTTCTGACATCCGATGCATGCAGATCCCTGATCGAAGCCATCGCCTCCTCGTGCCCCATATGCGCGCACAATGCGATGGTATAACAATCGGTGCCCGCGCGAATCATTCTCAGGGTGAGATTGGCGTAGTGGCAGTGAACCCCGACGAATATGGCGGCCTTTATCTTGTTGTCGAGGATCGTCAGATTCGGATGATTGGGATTGATCTCGGCCTTGACATCAATTTTCGGATATTTCGGGCGATAATCCGGCATGGGAATAATCTTGCAGCTGGGGATTTCCGCCGCCAGCTCCAGAATGGCCGCCGCCTTCTCCGCGACATCCTCTTTCCAGTCCCACAGAATCTGCGGTCCGGGAAAGATGGTTGGATTTTCCCTCGTCAGCAATGCCTTGGCGGCATCCCTCATTGCCTCTTCTTCCTCGACAATGTTACCGTAGAGCAACGCTTTACCTTCCGGCGCCAACTCAACACCCATCGAGGGAGCCGATTTGGGCATATACCCGGCAGGACCAACCGTTATTTTATCGCACATCATTGCACTCCTAATTTGTGCCCTCAAAACGGGCCAATATACATTTAACCGCTTTATATTGTCAAAATTCCGCAACGCCAACCTTCGGCGCGATATTACTTGCAAACCATTATGATATATCGATGCCGATCTCCGATAAGGATCCGCAGGGTCCCGAGTACGCTCACCACCACCAGCAGGGTATTGCTGGAAACCTGGAGCATTGGCAGATACTGATAGGCGCGCCGCTGGAGCCTCGGCAGCCGCTCTTCCAGGTCCGAGTTCGCATTCAGGGTACGGCGGTGGTTTCGTCGAGCTGGGCGGCGTCGGCTCGCACGGGGGTGGTTGGATCCTGTCGGGGGACGGCGGTATCCAGCCACACCCGCAGTGTGCCCGCCAACACCATCAACAAGCCTCTTTTCGCCTAGAACGGACACGCGAACATAAAGCCGGCTCTACTGAAAAATCTACTTTCGTTCGGATTGTATAGTACCATGGGCGGACATCCAGCTGAAAGGTGGATGAAAAGCAAGTAAGACGAGGCGAGACTCGTAATCTTCCGTCGGAAATAGCGTACTTGCCAGGCTATCACCGTAATTCAGATTACAAATAAGGATCGTGCTGAATGTTTCTTTCATCACTGCAACACCTTGATGAAGACATAAGGCTTGCCTTGCTTCGCCAAGTACGAGACTTGTGGACTCATTCCTCAACCGCGATAGAGGGGAATACATTAACGCTTGGAGAGACGAAATTCGTCCTGGAAGAAGGCCTGACGATCTCCGGCAAGCCCCTCAAGGATCACCAGGAAGTCGTCGGCCAGGCACGCGCCCAATGTCATTAACTTAAGCCACCATGGCATTCTCCGGGAATGATGCGCCTCATTTCGTGGGTGCGCCGACCGTTTTTGGTTCTGCATAGGATGTGCCGTCGACCGAGCGACAAGGCTTTGTTATTCGGCACATCCTATGCTAGCCCAGCGATTTCCGGGCTGCCCCGGGGTAAGGCGCATCAAGGGCGGGAACCTGGCGTGGCGCTTAAGTTAATGACATTGGGCACGCGCCTAGAGCTCCTCTATTCCTGGCTTCAACGACAACGGATCACCACTCAGGATCTTTTTGATCTGCATAACGCGGTTCAGGTGGTACAAGTGTCAGGCATATTCAAACCGACAGGCGCGTGGAAGCGGGAGCCTAACGGAACGGATGCGGTTACTTCAGACGGCGATCAGGTATTTATAGAATATGCGAAGGTTCCCGATGTCCCCTTGTTGATGGGGGAGTGGCTGGAAAAGTGGAATCAACTGACTCAAGCCACCCTCTCACTGGACGAGGGCATTGAGGCATACGCGACCCTTCATATCGGTTTCGTGCACATCCACCCCTTCTGGGATGGCAATGGTCGTCTTGCCCGTCTGCTCAGTAATCTACCCCTTTTGCGCTCAGGTCATCTTCCTCTGATTATCAGCCGATTACATCGGAAAGAGTATATCGACCTGCTCACTGAACATCATCTTGGGATGGGACAGCTGTCAAAAAGCGTGGGTTTTTGGCCAGATACCTCACTGGATCGTCCCTTCGCGGACTTTTGTCATCAAGAGTACCGGGAAACTATTGCTCTCTTCAAAAAGGCGAGTCTTCATCAGGAGGGACGCGACCAACGTACAGGCGACTCTCCCGTTTCTTCAGATTGAAGACGCAGATGGGAAAAGGTGTAATTGGTAAGGTGACACCGTAACTCCACGGCGGACCGCGCGGCTTGACGCGCCCGTGCCAGCATTGCGCGTCAAGCCGCGCGGTCCAGTGAAAGATGATTCTCTTCCCTCGGGAAGGTGGGAGCGAGCAACCAAAGCAACAAGAACAAACAGGTGGACATGATTACTCAAAACGATATTCAGGCAATCCTTGAGAAACTGCCAGTTACGGAACAAATACGATTGTTGCTGACCTATGGGCATCAGTTAACGGTAATGGCTCGTGATTCATACGAATTTCAGGGCGCCGGAGTTGTAAAGCCAGAATTGCTAAGGGGTGTAAATGAAATTAATCACCGACTTTTTCCAAATATCGAAAGCCTGATAGGAACAGAAGCACCAGCGTTCCCATCTAACATAATGGCCTCATGGATTGCAGGAGAAGGCAGACCAACAATAGCGCAAGGATCTCTCCGAGCATTTGAGCGGGCATTAGTAATATGCGATATGCGCGGTATTTAGCTTGCTTCCTAATGTGCGCTTTGCTGCAATTCGTTGCAGCACTGACCGTCCCACTAACCGGGGCTCTTGTTTTGGGGCTAGGACTGGTCGTGCTGATGATTCCCCTTTCCATCTGGATTGGTGCGCTGGGCGTTCAAACCCTGCGAGGACTGCGAGCCTCCATTGCCAAGATCCCGAAATTACACTTTGCATTGCTTCCAGTCTCTTTGCTGCTTATTGGCTACGGCTTTTTTGCCTTGCATGCGGCACATGAGAGTGCGAGGCATGGCGGTGGGCTGTTTGGTGCGTTTGGGCTGATTCCCATTGGGGTGGGCTCCCTCGTTACTATCCTTTCTGTTCTTTCATTGTTCCTTATACGGACCATCAAAAAGGGACCCACACCTTCTTCGAATTGATCTCTCACACCATCAGGCTTACCCTCTTCCCAAGCTTAAAAACACCTGCTCTCATGCCGGGGGTGACCGGAAGGAAGAGACCTCAAGCCGCCTCTTCGTCTCGCTCCCGCGCACCGTTGCCATGGGGCGCGGGAGCGCCCTCGGATGCGTCACGCCGCTGGAGCGGCGTGACGAGTCAAGAAAACGTAAACCTGTTAATCCTGCTTATACTGTCTATTCTTGCGTACGCGGTTTCGCCTCAGCCCTCCCCGGGTTCATCCTCTGCACGCCTCTTCCGCTTGGGCAGCGAGAACTCCAGCTTCCACCACAATCCCCCTTGCGAATAGCACTCCCACCCCCAACGCAGCCATTTGAGCAGGGCGAAGGCGAGCCATAGCGCCCAGGCGAGCATGGCGAGGCGATAGGCCAACAGCGGCGCGGAGATGACCAGTGCCGAAGGCGGTTGCGGGCCGATGCGGTCCTGGTACCAGTGTAGGGCGTAGGCGCTGGAGTGGTTGCCGGCGACCTGCATGTCGGGCAGGCCGAGCAGGCCCTCCTGCACCGCGAACACCAGCGAGCCGAGGGCGGCGAGGGTGAGCAGGGCGAGGCCGATTTGAATGAGATTCAGGCGGCCGCTGATGAGGGACTCGGGGGCGAGGCGGGCGCGCCGCTCCAGCGCCAGCAGCCATAGCGGCACGATGATCGCCAGGCCGATGGGGGCCTGGGAGAGGCCGATGCCCAGCAGCAGCCAGTGATGGGTGCGCAGCGGGGTGTGGGTGTAGCGCCCCAGGCCGATGGCGGCGGCGAGGATCACCAGCAGGATACCCCACCACAGCACCGCCGGACCGAGTCGCGGGCCGTTGGTGAAGAGCACCCAGCGGTCGTAGCCCAGGTTGATGTCGATGTGGTGGTTGACGCTGGCCAGGCCGAGGTCGATGGCGGGGCTCGCCAGACGGTAGTCGATGCCATGGGGCTGAACCCACTCCAACATGACCTCCATCTTGCCCGGGGTGAGGGGGATCGCCACCTCCCGCCCCTGCTGGCGGATCGGCTGGGTGCGCCCGTCGATGGTGACAACCCGCAATTCGGCGTCAGCCGGGATCTTCAGGGTATGATTGCCGCCGCGGCTGCTGCGCAGGATCAGGTGCAGCTCGCCGTCGCTGCTGCGCTTGCCGGGGGTGATCGCCAGTCGGCTCGATTCGAGGGTGAGGCTGGGGCCGGGGGCGCCTTCGGGGCGGGTCGGCGATAGGGTCAGGGTCTCGCCGGGCCAGGGTCGCCACTCCAACGGCTCGGCCTGGGTCGAGCCGCCGCGATGGACCGGGGCCAGCCCCTGCCACTCCAGGTGCCACATGCGCTCCGTCTCGACCCGCCAGGTCTCCGCCCACTCGCTGCGTCGGGGGGCGGTGAGCGGGATTTCAGGGGTCTGCTCCAGACTGGAGCGCCAGCTCGCCTGGCTTTGGCGGGTTGCCATGTTGATCATCACCTTGCCCTCTTCCACCCGCATGCCGTCGCTGAGCACCGACTCGCCGGGCAATAATGGGATGGCGAGGAGGATGGGGCGATCCGGCGGCGACACGCGCACCACCCGGGTCTCGACGCTCCACTCCAGCCCCAGGCGCAGGTTGCGTTCGACCCGCACGAAGGGGGGCAACAGGCCCGGCTCCAGGGTCTTGTCGGCTTTTGCGTCGCTTTTTTCGACGATGCGATTGAGCTGCATCTGGCCCTCGGGAACACCGTTCTCACCCAATCCCTCCAGCTTCCAGCCGTCGCCGCTGAATTGCACCAGATGGGGGGTGAGCGGCAGCGGGATCTCCAGCCGGTCAAGCTCGAACAGCGGGATGGTCATGCTCAGGCGGCTGATCCCCTCCGGCGTTTGCAGCCAGAGCTGCTGGTTCAGGCGCGCCAGCCCGTCCGGGTGTTGGTCGTTCAGCAGCAGCTCCATGGGTTGCCGGCGGCGCGGATCCACCGGTAGCGGGATGGCGGTGGTCTGCTGGGCATGGATCTCCAGCTCCAGGGTGAGGCGATCCTGGCCCGCCGTCATCGTCATCTTCGGGATCTGGGCGCAGGCGGGCAGGCACTCGGCGGGGGCGGTGAGGCGCTGCTCCAGGGCCTTGAGCAGCTCCGGCGAGGGGTAATCGGCGGCCTGGGCGCGATCAACCGGGGCGAGCGTCAGCAAGGGCATCAGCAACAGCAGCCACAGCGCCGGGCTGGCGGATGGGGTCGCGTTGGTCTTGAGGGGGCGATCCAGCAGCCGCACCGCCAACAGCAGGGCCAGCAGGCATCCCTGCAGTTTGAAGATGAGCAGCCCGGCGGGGGAGAGGTAGACCAGTTGCAGACGTTGGCCGCTATCCACCGCGCCATTCCAGCTGAGGCTGACCCGACGCCAGTTCCAGTTGGGCAGGCCGGGACCGGTCTGGATGACGGCGTTGGCGTCGTAGCGGGATGGCTTCTTGCGCGGGTAGGATGGCTCCATTGACTCCTGTGGTATGACCTTGGCGGGGGCCCGGGACATGGGCAGGGTCTCGGCCTTCTGCTCCATCGCCATGTCCGCCTGCATGCCGCCCTGCGTGACTTGCTGCATGGGGTTGAAGGAGACGCCGCCTCCCCGCTCCAGTTGTGGATAGAGCCCGCTGCGCACCTGTTGCACCAGGAACGGCAGCATCAGCAACGCCAGCGCCAGCAGGCTGAGGTTGCGATAGCCGCCGATCCAGCGCCGCGCGCGGCCCGTCGGCAGCACCCGCAGCAGCGCGATGGCGGCGAGCAGGTTGAGCCAGATGAAGCGGGGGGCGTTGGGTTCGTGCCAGATCAGCGCCAGCCCGACCAGCATCGCCAGGCCCCAGACGACGCCCCACAGCCTGCCCGCCGCCACCGCCGCGATCAGCACCAGAAACAGGTCGAGCAAGGTCCAGCCGTTGATCCAGGTATTGGGGCGATTATCGACGCCGGCGGCGGTGAGCAATCGCCAGCCCGGCGGCAGGTGCAGGGTGGTTTGCAGTTGCTGGAATTCGCTCTGCCAGCCGCTGGCGGGGGGCGCGGCGATGGCCCCCTCCAGGCGGCCCTCGGCGACCATCTCGATGCCGCCATAACGGGCCTCCACGCCATCCGCCGTTGCATTATCGGCGCGGGTGATGAAGCGGGGTTGATCATCGATCACCACCCGCCCCAGATGTAGCTCGGGGCTCGCTTCGAGACGCGGGTCGCGGGTGATCACGCCGCTGATGCGGTCGCGCAGGGTATAGCCGCCGCCATCGAAGTCGAGCCACATCTCCCGCTCCAGGTTGAGACGATTGGCCTCCGGGTCGGGATCGCCCCGACGCACTACGTCGATGGTGAAGCGCTCTTGCGGCGTCATGTGATACGCGGGCAGTTGCCGCCACTCCGTTGGCAGGCCGGTGCGGCGGGGATCGAGCTGGCGCACCTCCTTGATCTCCACCAGCCGTAGCGGGTTGCGCGCCTCGAAGCTCCAGACCTCTTCGCGGGGCCAGGGTTCGGCCTGCTCGGGAAGCTGGAGCAGGGTGACGCGATCCGGGTGGCGGGCGCTGAGCTGGATGCGCCACTGACCGGGGCGCAGCTGTACCCTTAGTCCGCCATCCGCCTCCAGCCGCGCCGGCAGGGGGGCGTCGAGGCGCAGCGGGATGAAGCCGTCGAGCAGCGGCTGGCCGAGGATCGCCTCGCGGGGGCGTCCCGCCACGTCCAGCTCGATGTGGGTGATCAACTGCATCGGGTGGTCATCAATGACCTTGCGAAAGACCCGCAGCTCCAGCCGATTCTCCTCCGCCGGCGCCTCCTCCCGGGATCCGCCGCCGCGCAACAGCAGGCGACCATTTACCAGCTCCGGTGCGATCAATGGCGCCTGATCCACCGCCACCTCCAGTAGCCCGCTGCGGTCGGGAACGGGGATGGCATCGGGTAGACGTTGCCAGCGATACAGCCCCTCCAGCACATGGTTGCCCGGTTCCAGTCGGACGACGGGTTGGCCGTTCCGTTCGGTGACGATGGCCGGCTGGTTGCCCACCTTCACCGACTGGGGCCAGATCTCGCCGCCGCCGGGCAGGGGAACCCAGCCCTCCCGCTCCACCTGCCACTGCTGCAGAAACGCCCCGCCCTGCTCGTCCAGATCCATCGCCAGCCGTGATGGCCAGGCGCAGAGTCTCTCGTCGCGGTTGTAGAGGCTGGGGCAGTTGCGATCCGGGTGTTCGTGCAAGACCCAATCCCGCCATTGCGCCAGGTCCGGCGGGATCGCGTCCGGCGCAATGGGGCGGGCCGAGAGGGCGGTGCAGAGGAGGCTCAGTAGCAGGGCGATGAGACGAGTCGGCATGGGGGGTATCCAGCGGCTAAGTTCGATTTGAATGGAGAGTATAGTACAGCGGATTGGCCCTGCATCGCGCGGCGGGCGATTTGCGACCCATCACCGCTTGTCGGGCGGGAAGGCGGGAGCGGAATGTTGCAGGCCATCCGAAAAGGGGTATCCAGGAACAATCCGCGCGCCGGGAGTGTTGTCGTCGAAGCGCTTCGTGGTAGTATGAGGCGGTTAAGTGATCACTTCGCGATCGAATGTAACCACCTGATATATAAAACGCGGGAGAGTGAAGATGAACGATACGGCGCAAGTTGACAACGAAGGGCACGAGGCGCAGCAGGAGCAGCCGGAATTGGGGCCGGTTACCCTGGAGGAGCGCATCGATGCCGCCAACCTCAAGATACGCGACTACTCGCTGGGCGCCATGGCGGTGGGCCTGGTGCCGGTACCCCTGATTGACCTGGCCGGGCTCTTCGCGGTTCAGCTCAAGATGCTTCACGGTCTGGCCAATGTCTTTGATATCGAGTTCAAGGGGGATGTGGGGCGCTCGGCCCTGGGGAGTCTGGTGGGCGGGGCGATCCCGGTGGCCGCGGCCCCCACGGTCGCCGCGAGCCTGGGAAAATTCATCCCGGGCTTCGGTCAGGCGATCGCCGCCGGCTCCCAGGTCATGCTGAACGGCGCGGCGACCTATGCGGTGGGCAAGGTATTCATGCAGCACTTCGCATCCGGCGGCACCTTTCTGACCTTCGATCCGGAGGCGGTGCGGGAGTACTTCGAGGAGCAACTCGAAGAGGGCAAGAAGGTAGCCTCCGAACTGCGCAACAAGGAGCAAAAAGGGGATTGATGACGCCGTTTCGCGCCGCTGTCCGACGTCGCGCCCGCCGCCTGGGCGGCGCGGCCCTCGTCCTGTTTTGTGGATCGGTCCTTGGCTATCAGGGCGTCCCGGAGTTGCGCATCGATTCGACGCAACACTCGCGAATGATCAATCGCCTGGATCTGGATCGTGAGGGGCGCTGGCTGGTTACCGCCAGCGATGACAAGAGCGCCAGGCTCTGGCGTCTGCCGGAAGGCGGCCTGCATCGGGTTTTTCGCCCTTACTCCCTTCCCGGCAACGAAGGCAAGCTGTTCGCCGTCGCGATCTCGCCCGACGCCTCGTTGATCGCCGCCGGGGGCTGGACCAAGGGCGACCATCGCGGCTTCGGCAACCACAAGGTCTACCTCTTCGACCCCGCCAACGGCGAACTGGTGACGCGCATCGCCGGCCTTGACAACACGATCCTCCATCTCGACTTCTCCCAGGGCGCCGGGTTGGCGGATAGCCAGCCCGGGGGGGCCCTTGCCGGCTCGCTGGCGGGCAACAACGGGATCCGGGTCTGGAACCTGGATAACCAGACCGAGGCGCTGCGCGACATGACCTACGCCGGCGACAGCTACTGGGTCGAGTTCAGTCCCGATGGCGAATCCCTGGTGAGCACCAGCCAGGATGGCTATATCCGCCTCTACCGGTGGCGGGAGAGCCGTCGCCAGATGCAGCGCCACCACAGTGTCAAGCTGGAGGAGACGGAGGGGCTTCCCTTTGCCGCCCGATTCTCGCCGGATGGAGAATATATCGCGGTAGGCTATACCGACGAAATCCGCATCGCGGTGTTGTCCGCCGACGATCTCTCCCTTGCCTACTGGACGGCGGCGGCGAAAGGGGGGGGCGGGGATCTCTTTGCGCCGGCCTGGTCGGCGGCGGGGGATCGACTCTATGGCGGCGGCGGTTTTCAGGTCGACGCCCGCTTCGCCGTTGTCGGCTGGGGCGAGGGTGAGCAGGTCGCGAGCTGGCCGCTGGCCCGTAATACCCTGATGCAACTGGATGCCCTGGATGACCAGCGGCTGTTGTATGCGGCGAGCACGCCGAGTTGGGGGATCGTCGATGGACAAGGGGAGCTCGTCCACCAGGTCCCGCGCCCGACCCTGGCGTTTAACGCGATCTTTCCCGATGACTTGCGCCTCTCCGCCGACGCGATGGTGGTGGAGTTCGGCTACTCCAACGGCGAACAGCAGGGTGTCTTGCGCTTTTCCGTCGCCGAGCGCCTGCTGGCGCCGCCGGCCCAGGCGCTGGCGGATGAGGTCGCGGAAACCGTCCCGGACCCTGTGGATGCCCCGTCAGTGGGTTTGCCGCCAGCGGATCCGTCAGCGGTGGATCCAGCGCAACCGCCCGCACAAGGCCCCGAGACCGCCGGGCAGCCGGCGGAGATGGCGGTGCGCGAGGCGCAGCGGATACTCACGGATCTGGGCTATGCCCCAGGGCGCATCGATGATCTGTTGGGGACCGAGACGCGCGCGGCGATTGAACGATTCCAGTCCGATAAGGGACTGGCCGTAACCAGTGGATTGGATGCCGAGACGCAGGCGGCGTTGCGGGCGGCGGTCGCGCCGGCGACGGAAGAGGAAGCGCCGCGCGAGCCCCCGCTGACCCTGCTGCCGCCGCGGACAAGCGCCGAAACCCTGCAACTGAGCAATTGGAAGAACTCCGCCGAGCCCCGCCTCAACGACCAGCCCCTTGCCCTTACCAACAATGACATGGCGATGAGCTACGCCTTTCCCCATCAGCGGCAAGGCGTGCTGGTGGGCAGCCGCTTTCGGCTCCACTATTTCGACGACAAGGGCGAAGAGCAATGGCGGATCCGAACGCCGGGTGTGGCCTGGGCGGTGAATGTCGCCGCCAACGACAAGGTGGCGGTGGCGGCGTTCAGCGATGGAACTCTGCGTTGGTACAGGATGCAGGACGGACGGGAGCTCTTCGCCCTCTTTCCCCATGCGGATCGCAAGCGCTGGCTCGCCTGGATGCCGGATGGCGTCTATGCCGCGTCCATGGGCGGCGATGGATTGGCGGGCTGGGCCCTCAACAACAAGGAGATGGAGGCCGCCGACTTCGTCCCCTTCGCCAACCTTCAGCGGAAGGCCTATCACCCGGACCAATTCACGGAGCTGCTCGCCGCCATGGACAAGGCGGAAGAACCCGTCCCGCGGCCCTCCGCCGAGGGCCTGTCCGCGCCGCCGGATACATCGCCGCCGGCGCCCCCCGGCGTTTTTCCGCCCAGAGTGCTGATCGACCAGCCGCGCACGGGCGACGCCTTCACCACCCCCGAGATCGAGGTCAAATACCGGTTGCGCCGCCACGGCGGCGAACCCGCGCAGCGGCTGCAAATCCTTGTCGACGGCCGCCCATGGCTGGAGCGGGAACTCGAATCGGAACCACAGGGGACGGGCGCCATCACCGTCAAATTGCCGCCCCGGGATCTTCAGCTGACCCTGATCGCACTATCCGAGGACGGCGCCTCGCCGCCGGAGTCGGTGCGCCTCCAGTGGCGGGGTGAGGCGGCCCCGCCCACGCCCTCGACCCTCTACCTGCTTGCCGTCGGCATGGAGGATTACGCCGCCCATGAGGGGTTGCGGGATCTCCCCGAATGCGCGGCGAGCGCGCGCGCGCTGGCGGAAAGACTGCCTGGCCATAGCCCCGCGGACAAGGTCGAGACGAAGCTTCTGATTAATGCCAGTGGCGAAGAAGTCGTCGACGGCCTGCAGTGGCTGGCGCAGGCCCAGGCCCAGGATCTGGCGATGGTGCTCTTGTGCGGCCATGCCGCGCGCCGGGCCGGCCCCGCTATCGACGCCTACCAGTTCTTTCCGGTCGATACCGGGACCTTGAGCGCCGCGGTCTTTGAGGAGGCGCTGACAAAGCCCATGGGAAAAGTGGTGGTGATGCTCGATACCGCCCACCTGCCGGCTAACGGCGAGGCGCTTGAGGGGCTGCGCGCGGCGGATGTGGAGGGCTTCGCGAACGGCTTGGCCCAGTCGATCAATGGCGTTAATGTCTTCGCCGCGGCGGTGGGGACGCAGGTATCCGAGATCGCCCCGGAGAGCGGTCTGAGCGTTTTTACCGAGACCTTGCTCGACGCGTTGAAGGCCCCGGAGGAGGCGGATGAGGGGGAGTATCTGACCCTGCTTGAGCTCGGCGAGCTGTTGTCGGCGCGGGTGGCCGATGCCACGGGCGGTCGCCAGACCCCGCGCCTCGCCCACCCGCCGACTTTCTCCGATTTTCCTCTGGTTACTCCGGCGACCCGGGTCGTGGCGCAGGCAAGCGCGTCGGAGGGCGGCGCGGTGGAAGAGGTGCTGGAAGGGGAGCAGCAAGGGGAGCAGCAAGGGGAGCAGGCGACGGCGGCTCCCGGAGACGGCGCGACAACGAATAACAGCGACAGCGGGGAATAGCGGGGCATGGCGGAAAACACAGCGGAGTCATCGGGCAAGCGCAAGCGGGGCATCGTCTACTGGTTCAAGGACAAGGCCCCGTTCTTCGTGGTCGCGATCCTGATCCTGATCATCGTGGCGCTGTTTTTCTTTTCCCGAATCTTCATCGTGGTGCGCTCCGGCGAGGCCGGCGTGCTCTACCGAATGCTGACGACGGGCACCGAGACCAACTACATCTTCCCGGAGAAGCTGCACGTCATCTATCCCTGGAATACCATGCACATCTACAACGTGCGTGTCCAGACCCGTTATCATGAGCTTATCGTGCTGACCAACAAGGGTCTGCCGATTACCCTGAAGCTGGCGATTCGCTTCAAGCCCGAATACGACATGGTCGGCCTGCTGCACAAGCACGTCGGCCCCGACTATGTGGAAAAGATCATCGTCCCGCAGATCGAGTCGGTGCTGAGAAAGAATATCGGTCAGTTGAACCCCGAGGATGTCTACACCAACAAGGAGGGGGTGCTGAACCGTATCCTGCGCATCGCCATTGACGAGGCCAGCCGCAAGTACGTCAACGTCGACGATATCATCATCCGCGAGGTCCACCTCCCCGACCTGGTGCGTAACGCCATCGAAGAGAAGCTGGTGGAAGAGCAGGTCCTGCAAAAGTACGAATTCAAGTTGCAGGTCGCGGGCGAGGAGGCCAAGCGCAAGAAGATCGAGGCCGGAGGTATTCGGGACTACCAGCAAACCATCAACGAAACCCTCTCGGAATCCCTGATCAAGTGGCAGGCGGTAAACGCAACCGAGAGCCTGGTTCAGTCGCGGAACGCCAAGGTGGTCATCATCGGCGCGGGCGAACAGGGATTACCGGTGATCCTGGGGAATCAATGGAACAGCGAACCGCCCGCCGACAAGGGTAGCGGCGCAGAGGCGGCGGAAGGTCCGAGCGCGCCGCCCCCGCCAGATCAGGGCGCGGCCCCGCCGGAAGGTGAAAACCCGCCGCCGCAACTCCAGCCCCAGGTCCAGCCTGCCGCCGCGCCAGCGCCAGCGCCGGCGACGGAAGCCCCGGTTACCCTGCGATGAAGAGACGCATCACCGCTTCGGGCATCATCGCCGCGTCGCTGCCCTGGTGTGTCGCGCTGTTGCTCGCGGCCTGCGCCCAGGACCCCTCGGATACCGCCGACGAACGCCTTGCCCTGGCGCAGCAAGAGGATGCCATCGCCAACTGCGGGCTGGTGGTGGAGCAGCCGGGGTTTGAGGCGGAGATGGAGGAGTGCCGCGTCTTCGCGGAAAAAGACGAGGAGTGCGCCATCTTCCCAGGAGAGAAAGAGGGGTGCCAGGCCTTCCTGCATTCACCCGCATACCCGGATCTGCGATTGCACTGCAAGAACTTCAACTTCGTCGTCAAGAACTGCCAGGATCGGGTCACGAAGATGCGCAAGCCGCCCGCGCTTCTGGCGCCGTTGGTGGAGCGATTCGGGGAGCAGCGGGACGAAGACGACTGGATCAAGGTGGTGCGGGAAATCGAGGATGACCTGGTGATCGGCGTGGTCGATTCCGGCTACGCGGGCAAGGAGCCCTTTCTGGATGGCCTGAAGCTGGCGGTGGAGGAGGTCAACAACGACCAGGGGGTGCTGGGAAGAAAGATTCGCCTGCGCATCGAAGAGACCGACGGTGATCTGGACCAGTCCCGCTCCATCGCCAAAGAGATGGCGGCGGATCTTGACGTGCGGGTTGTCATCGGACGCCAGTTCTCGGTTAATACCGTCCCCGTTGTTCCCGTTTATGAAAGCGCCAATATCGTCTACATCACCGTATCGTCGGTGATGCGAAACGTCATCCGCCATGGCAGCCGTTATACCTTTCGACTGGTTCCCAACAGCGAGGCGCTGGCGCGGGGGCTTGCGACGTACGCCGTGAGTCGCGGCTACAAGCGGATCGCCGTGCTCTACAGTCGTGACAATTACAACGAAGAGATGGCCTATGCGTTTCGGGATTTCGCGGTCGGCCAGGGCATGACCATCGTCTATGAAAAGTCCTTTTTCGAAACGCGCACCAACTTCGCCGATATCGGCGCCGAGATGCTGGAAAAGGGTATCGACGCGGTGTTTCTGAGCACCTTCGTGGGCCCCGCGACAAGGCTGGTCCACCGTTTGCGGGGCATGGGGCTCGATGCCCCCATCCTCGGCAGCGACGCCCTGGATTCGAATGCCTTTGCCGCCTCGGTGGGGGAGGCCGGAACCGGCATCGTGGTTCCGACCATCTACAACCCATTTTCGAAAAGCCCGGAGAATGCCGCGTTCGTGGAGAAATTTCGCCAGCAATATGGCTACCTCCCAGCCATCCGCGCGGCCCAGGGCTATGATGTGATCAAGCTCCTTGCCTACACGATGCAGCAAGAGGCCCGCTCCACGGTACCCAGCAGTATCGCCACCACCCTGCGACACATGGCGGCGAAACAGGGTGCGGTTGGCGATTGGCGGTTTGGCGACGACGGGGAGTTGGCGGATCCCGTCATCTATATCGCCGAACTGCAAAACGGCGAGTTCGTGTTGTTCAAGGACCGGCATCAGGAAGAGGAGCGCTCACGCGCGCTCAACATCGTCAACGGAAAGCTGATCCACCGCCCCGGCAAGCCGGCCGAGTCCACCGAGGCGTTGGGCATCCAATGAGACGCCGAGATCCGTTTCACGGCGGTCTGGCGCGGCCCTATCCCGGTTTGCTCAAGGCGCGGCAATCGTCACCACGGAGGTACAGGAGCATGGAGACCAGAGATTCAGGCAACGGATGGGCTGTGTGGCTCCTCGCGATCTTGGCGCTGGCGCTAACCAGCGCCGCCGCGGCGGAGACGGCGACAGGCGCCGAACCGGCCGCCGAAGCGCGTCAGGAGCAACAGCGTTCGCTGCACGAGCTGGAAAATGAAACGCTGCTGAAGGGATTTCGCCAGGCGCTGGATCGCGAGGCCATGGCATTGCGCGCCAGCCTGAGAAAGGTGACGGAGGCGGAGATCCTGTTTCAGCGCGCCAGAGAGGCCCGCGTGGCGATCCCCCCGCCCGATTCCATCACCACCCAGGCGCTCCCCGCGCCGGGCCTCAGCGAGGTCGAGGCGGAACGGCGTCGGCTCGCCGAGGTCGAGGCGCGCCTGAAGACCCTCAAGCGACGGCAGGCGGCGGCGCAGAGCGAGCAGACGTTGCTCGCCGAATATCATTCGGGCATCAATGCCGTTGTTTCGGAACTCCAGGGCTTCGAGGCCAGGGCGAAGGAGCTGGAGGCCTATGTCCGTCAGATCGAACTGCGTGTCGCCGACGGTTCGCTGGCCCTTGAGCAGGCGCCGGCGGATCCGCGGCGGCGGTTGGCGGATCTGCGCGCGGAGTTGAATCGCGACAAGGCGCGCTTGCAGGCCGCCTCCGAAGAGGCCCAATCCCACAGCGAGGCGATGTCCGGGGTTATGGCCGGGATCGAAGAGGAGCTGCGCGCCGCGGAGGCGCAATTGAGCGGTGCGCAACAGCGGGTCGCGCAAGCGGAAAAGCGGCGCGAATTGGCCGACAGCTATCGCGGCTGGAACGAGGGCCGACTGTCGCAAAGGCTCGCCGAACAGGAAGAGGAGCGAAACTGGCTCAACGCGACCCTGGAAAACTCCAGGGAGGCCTTCGTCGCCGCACGCCAAGCGAAGAGCGAGATGGAACGGGCCTTGGCCAGGCCCCGTCAAGGCGAGCAGGGGCGGCAAGCGACGCCCGCCGCCAGCGAGGCTGCCGCGGACACGCCGGAACTCGCGGTGGAGGCGGCCAGCGCGCGCCTGCAACGGATCGATGAGGCGCTGGGGCAGGCCCAATCCCTGAGCGACGCGGCGGGCGTGCTGGAGGCGGATGCCTCGGTGCTGGTGGAGCACATCTTCCCGATGCTGGTGATCGCCGGGCTGCTGGAGGAGTCTGGCGGCGAGGGGACGGTCTCGCTGGAGCGTCTCAGTGGGTTCGATGGGCAACTGTCGTCACTGATCTCCGATGCGCAGGCGGCGCGGGAAGGGGCGCGGACCTGGAAGGAGGCGCTGGAAGAGGATCGTGCGACGACGCAAGCGGCCCTCAAAGAGGCCGAAAACCGCCTTGAAGAGGCGCGCAAGGTCGCCGAGACGGGACGACAGACCGAGGCCTGGGCCGCCGAACTGAAAGAGATGGCGGCCGAACAGGTCGGCGAACACTTCGCGCGGGTCTACGCGGAATGGCAGGAAAAAGGCCAGCAATTGGAAACCCGCAGGGAGGCCTATCGCACCGCCGCCGCCAAGGCCGACGGTTTGCGCGAGGAGCTCGCCTCCCTCAAGGGGCCTTTCGAGCGGGAAGAGGAGACCCAGGCGGCGGCACTCGAAAACAAGATCCTGCTGGACCTCTTTCAGACCGCCAATCTCGATATACCCGAGGGCATGCGCGACACCGCGCAAGAGCCCCAGCCATCATCGGCTGCGGGCGCGGCGGCCGGTGGCGCGGATCCCGCGGCGGCCAAGCCAGCGGCGCCGCGGGCGGATCAAGCCGGGGATCAGCAATCCCCTCAGCCAGCGGTGCGGGAGCAGCCCAGCGCCGCGGCGTCCCCCAGCGTAGCGGAGAGTATCGCCCGGGTGGAGGCGTTTCAGCACCTGATCACCACCCGCCTACGCATCACCGAGGAACGCGACCGCCTTGAGGCGGCGCTCACCCAGGCGCTTGGCGGCCTGGTTGATGAGATCGAGCAACTCCTGGCCGCCCTCAATGACGGCTACTCCCTGGCCCAGCAGCGGCTGGTCGCCGCCGGCGAGTTCAAGAAGCGGGTCGGTCGCGGCGAGATCGCCTCCGCCAGGCACCCCGGGCGCATCATCGAATCCCTCAAGCGCGAGTCGATCAGCAGCCTGGGGGAAGAGCGGGCGCGCCTGCTCGACATCCAATCCCGCCTGCGCCGGGAACTGGACGCCCTGCAGGGGGCGCAACAGGAGGGCGAGGAAGAGAAGCGGATCTTCTCCAGGATCAACGAGCTCGCCGGCCAGCGTCTGGATGGGTTGCGCAACATCCGCCAACTCGCCGCCGCCTTCGACACCGAGTTGTCGGACCTTGCGGAGATCGAGCGCAAGAAGGTCGAGCGCGCCGCGAGCCAGCGGATGGAGCAGGAGAATACCTGGGCGGAGACCCTGATGGGGATCTTCTACGCCTCCGACAGCCTCCAGACCCTGGCGGAGATGCTGCAAGACTATTATCTGGAACTGAGTGAATTAGACCGAAAACAGGGAAACCTGCAACAGCGCAAAACCCTGGCGGAGGGGGTGATCAGCCAGTATCAGACCGAGAAGGAGTCCCTCGCCTCCCTGATCCAGGCGCTGGAGAGCCGGCGCGAGGACGCGTTGCGGCGGCGCGAGGAGCACAAGCTTCTGATTCAGGTGCGCCTGAACCCGGATCAGGCCCGCGAATTGCTGGAGGGATTCGAGGCGCGGTACGGCTACCGACCGCCGATGCCGCCGCCCTTGGCCGACGACGAGCGGGCCGAGTACCTGCGCCAGGCGGCCAAGGCAAGCTTCGCCCGGGAGATGGAGGTGCGCGCCGTCGACCGCTGGCTGAGCCTGGTGGAGCAGCGGCGCTCCGCGCAAGGCCTGGATCGGTTGATCGGCGGGTTTCAGGAGATGATCGCCGAACTGGAGTCCCGCTGGGAGACCCTGGAGCGTCGCGTCGAACTGATTGGCGGCGGCCCCTCCTCCGAGATCGCCCTGTTGCGCGCCCAGCGGATCAAGCTCTACCGCGAAACCATGACCATCGTCGCGATCAAGCTGGTGGTGATTCTGCTGATCACCATCGTCGCGCTGATGGTGGTGAGAGTGGGCAAGCGGCGCTGGATACGCAACGCCGAGGCCCGGATCGAAGAAGGCAGCGCGGATGACGCCGCCATGCTCTCCATCATCAACCTGCTTGGGCTGGTGTCGCGGCTCGCGATCTGGAGCGTCGCCTTGCTGATGACCCTGAGCGCCCTGGGCTTCAATATCGGCGCCATACTCGCCGGCATCGGTATCGGCGGCTTCGCCCTGGCGATGGCGGCCAAGGGTGTGCTGGGGGATATCATCGGCGGCATCACCATCATGCTCACCCGGCTGTTCAAGATCGGCGATCGGATTCAGTTCAAGGGGGGCACTTACATCGTCAAGGCGATCAATATCCGCTATACCATCCTCGAAGACTTCAGTTACAAATACAAGGTGACGGTGCCCAACTCCCTGCTCTCCGAGGCCGAAACGATCAATACCTCGGCCCACCCCGGCTATGCCGTATTGACCAACATTCGCCTCTCCATCAAGAACCCGGCGAACCGGATATTGCGCGCCCTGCGGATCATCGAAGAGGTGATTCAGGCCCACCCCGGCGCCCGTTTCGTCTGGGTCAAGCACGACCACTTCGACGACTACAGCTTCGTGATCCGCATGCACTACGACATCCTGCGCTTCGCCGAACGCGCCAAGGTGGAGACCGAGATCAACGCGGGGATCGTCGAACGGTTTCAGCGGGAATCGATCAAACTCACGCCCCAGCCGGGGGTGGCCATATTGCGCGATGCAAAGACGCTTGCCGCAAAAAGCGATAACGAAAACCCGCCGCCTTCCTAGTGCAGCACCCGCCAAGTGATTATGAATAATGCGGGTCATAGGGTATTTATTTTTATGTAAATAGTGTTATTGCTTATCTGGCGGGTGCTGCACTAGCGGGGGGCTCAATGTCATTAGCTCAAGCCACCATCGCATTCTCCGGGAATGATGCGCCTCATTTCGTGGGTGCGCCGACCGTTTTGGGTTCCGCACAGGATGTGCCGTCGACCGAGCGACAAGGCATTTTATTCGGCACATCCCATGCCGGCCTGGCGATTTCCGGGATGCCCCGGAGTAAGGCGCATCAAGGACTGCTACTCCTCGATAGATTCACGGTAAGTCTGGCGAGCACCCCACGCTTGATGAGCAGGGCTTGGTAGCGAGGAAAAGAGAGGACGTTTTCAGCTTGATGATTGCGGGCATGGCGGGCTATTGATTGGCGCTGAGCCTGGCGATACGGGTCATGCGCTTGTGCCGTTTTCCCGCTTCGTAACTCTCTACCGCCAAGTGGCAGGCGCGGCAGTAGTTTTCCACCATGAGGCGCAGGTTGGCGGCAAGTTCCGGCGGTGGGGGCGGTTGCGGCGAGAACAGCCACTCGATCTCCAGGTCGAACTCGGCAAGGAACCGCGCAACCTGTTGAACGAGGATTTCCATGCCCTGATCCGATAGTTCGGCGACCCAGTCCTTTATCGATTCGTCCTCCAGGTTCTCATTGCACCATGCGCGAAACCGGATCGCCAGGGTCTCCGGGCGGCGCATCACCGCCCCTTCGACCTGTTCCCGAGTCCAGGCGCCAATGTCTTCCGCAAAGGAACGAAGCTCGGCCGCCGCGGGCGTGCGCAAGAGGTTTTCAAGCATGGTCAGATCTCCAGATGGTTTGACGTGTCAGTTAACGACCTCGACCATCCCTTCGATGGTGTTGGCTTCCCGATCGCGGCGCGCCTGTCCCTGCCGCTCGGCCGCCGCCTTGAGATTACGGGGCGGCCGTGTCGTCTGGCGATACTCCAGCGCGAACGCGGCGGCGCACAGCAGGCTGGATTGCAGGGGCGAGAAGCGCAGGAAGGCGACGAACAGGGTATTAATGAAGGCGAGGGAGCCCCAGGAGCCGATCTCCGCGGTTTGTTTGATGGGCAGGGAGCGGGCGCTATCCAGCGCCCTGACGATGCCGCCGAGGCCACTGCCAAGCAGTAGCATGTCGGCGGATTCGGCGATGTAGTCCGCGGCCTGGCCGGAACAGATCGAGACGTCCGTGCTCTTCAGGGCCAGCAAGCCATCGAGCTTGTCGCCCACAAAGGCCACGCGATGTCCCTGATCCTTGAGCCGGTCGACGATCTCCGCCTTGCGGCGGGTGGTCGGATCCCAGTGGATCTCGCTGATGCCAACGGCCTCGGCGATACCTTCAGTCGTCGCGTCGCTCTCCGCGGCGATCAGGACAATCCGCTTGACGCCCCGTTCCCGCAGTTCCACGATCGTTTGGGTCGCTTCGGTCTGGTTGGCGGCCAGCCAGTGCGTGCCATCGAATACCACGGCGTCGAGCCGCACAAGCCGGTCCAGCGCGCGCGGGTCGCGGAACACGACACCGCCCTTGGCGACCCAATCGAGGTGGTTGGCGGTATGCAGGGAAAGCACCGCATGATTGCTTGTGGCGGGGGCGGAGAAGAGCAGGCCGATGGCGGTGGTGACGCCGAACAGCGGCCAGGCCAGCGCGGCCATCCCCAGGAAAGGCAGGGCGGCGCGATTCGCCCAGTTATCGGCGTAGTCTTGCAGTTTGTGCTGGTGGGCCTCGATGCGCGCGCGGATACTATCGGCGCGGCGGGCCTCGCACTCCGCGCCGGAACGCAGCGCCTTGACCTCCAGCCGGCCCTCAAGGAGCAGCGCGGCCATGGGGATGGTCGCGCCGCTTTCGATTCTGGCGATGCCGACCTTGCCATCTTCATCAACGGCGTCGATGGTCCCCTGGCCGTGCAGGACCAGCCCATCCACCGGCGCCATCTCGCCGGTGTTGATCACCAGGGTCTCTCCCGGGCGGATCTGGCTGGCGGGCAGCGGCATTTCGATGCCGTCGCGGGATACCCAGGCGGCGGCGGATTGCTTGTGCGCGGCATAGAGCGTCGCCGATCGCTTTGCGGTGCGCCTCCGTTCGCCCGTGGCGGCCCTTTCGGAAAAGTGATAGACGGTGTTATAGACCGCCGCCGCGCCCCATTGGCCGGCGACCAGGCAGATGCCGCTGACCAGCGCCGCGTAACCATCCTTGTCGAGGCGCGGCGAGGCCCCCGCGGGCAACTGGCGCAGGCGTCGCTCCGCCCGCAACAGCATGGGCGTGGTCGAGTAGGTCAGGAGGGCCAGGGTAATGGGGCCCAATACGGCGGGAAAGAAAAGGTAGCCGGCGGAGGCGGTGGCCAGACTGAGGGTGCTTGCTCCCAGAAAGGGGTGGCGGGTGGTCGACTCGCGCGTCTCGCCGGCGGCTTCGAGGGCGTGCATGGATGCCGGGGTGTTCGGCGGTGGCCGTTTTTCGGGCGTGCGCAGTGAACGGATCCTCGAACGGGTCTGCCGCGAGGTGAGACGGGTGCCGAGATAGACCCCCGCGACGATGCCGACCTTGCCCCAGATCATCGCGAGCTAGCTCCGCTTGCCAGAGACCAGCACCAGCAGCAGGCCCATGATGGGGGTCAGTACCAGCGAGGCGAAGAAGTAGCCCCAGAAGCCCATGGTGCGATGACGCCCGAGGGCGCCCAGGAGCACCGCCAGGGTGAACCAGATCAGCCCAAGCATCAGATAATGCATGACTCGCCTCTCCTCTCGCCTTGGATTCGCGGACGCGCGGGGCAAGTGTTCATAGTCTCTCCCACTCCTCCAGGGGCATGTCTTCGCACATCTTGAGGGTCCCCATGGCGCCGCAGAATTCCGCGTCATCCACGCAGGTCGCGCGCCCGCCGCCGTAGGGCGTCAGGCTCTTTTCGATGGCGCGGTCGATGCCCCGCAGCCGCGAACCGCCACCGGCCAGTATCACGTTATTGCGCAGCCGCTCCTGAAAATCGGGGTCGAAGGTGCCGATCAGCTCCCCGATCGCCTCGCTGATGGGCTCGGCCAGCTTGAGGCAGGCCGCGTGGAGGACATCGGTGAGATCATACTCGCCCTGCACGCCCTTGCTGCTCAGGGTGACCTTGACCGGGTCCGAGGTGTCGTAGACATAGCCGTACTTCTCCTTGATCCGCTTGGCGATTTGCGGCGTCAACTGGACCTCGGGATATTTCTCCTGAATCGCCTCCATGATCGCCTGATCCAGGTAGTTGCCCGCCTTGGTCAGGGTCAGCTGGTCCGTCTCCTCGGCGTAGGAGCCGTGCATCCGGCAAAGATCCGTGGTGCCGGCGCCGATGTCCACGATCAGGCACTCATCGAAGCGATCCAGTCCATAGGCGACGGCGAAGGGTTCACTGACCACCAGTAACTTGCCAACCAGGGGCTCAATGGCGGCGAGAATCGTCTTCTTGCTGTTCAGGCTGGCCTGTGCGGGCACCCCCACGGCGGTCAGGAGCTGGTCGCCGGATTCCCGTTCAGGCAGGGTCCGGTCGATCAGGTGCGAGATGATCAGGCGGGTCGCCTCGCGGGATTTTTCATCGTCGCGGATCACGCCGTGCTCCAGCGGCCAGATCATCTCCAGCGCGAGGCGGTGTTCCAGGGCCTCCTCGCCCAGCAGGTAATCACGCCCGAAGCGTTTGCGGGCGATGAAGTCCTTGCAGTATCCCACGCAGGAGAGGGTGGTCATGCGTCTGCCGCTGGAGGTGGTGATGGTGGTGCGGCTGGTTCCCAGGTCGATGCCCGCGTAAAAGGTGTTCGTCAAGGCAGCCTCCTTACTAATGAGCTGATGAATCTCGGTTAGCGGATGAATCCGGCAATGACATCGCCATTCTACTCCGCCGGTTGCTTGCGCAGCGTGATGTTGGATTCCATGATTTTTCGCAGAAAGGACCGCTTGGGGGACGAAGCGTCATCCGAAATCTCCGCGCCCCCGGAGGGGGCCAACGGTTCGGTGTTTGGCGAGGCGCTGGGCGAGGTTTTATCCCGCGCGGGGCCAAGGTCGCTTTCCTCGCTGGCTGGCATGTTCCCCTGGCCATTCATCTCCCCAACGTGACCCAGGCGCGTCCGGAGTTGCGCATTGATCGCGCGGTGGTAGCCGGCGATGCCGCCTGCCGCCGCGGCGCCAGCCAGCCAGGGGGCGAGCGTCGCCAGCAGGGTCTTCAGTGCGGGTGGCAGGAAAACGACGGGGGCCAAATCTGCTATCCTCAAAAAAAATAATCGCGTTAAATTTTTTGTTCGCGCGCGCTACTTGCCATTAAGCAAAATTCATCTCCCCGCCTTGACTGAATCCGCCTTTACGATGGTCGGGGAGAGGGTTTGTCGCGGCGCTACGGGCATTCGAGGAGTTCCCTGATAAACGCCCGCCACAACTTTATTATACCCTTGCGAACATCGCAGGTCGAATATAGAATGCAGGTCGCTAGTTGATTAAATGCACTTTTTCCTCTATCTGGAGAACCATCATGACCAAAGAAATCGTATCCGCCGCATCCGCGGCGAAAACCGGCACCGTCGCCTTCCTGGCCGCTCACCCCGTTGGTGTCGCGGTTGTCGGCGCGGCCCTGATTGGCGGCGGCGCCTACTATCTCGGCAAGAAACTGGCCGAGCGCGCCGCCGCGAAGGGTGAAGTGCCAGTGGAAGAAGCCGCCGCCGCGTAAACCCCCACGCCGGCCTCCGCTCATCCGTCTCTTTGCTCCTCGCCATGGCGGTGTCTGGCGTCGACCGGGAGAGGGATGGGGGAGTCTCGGCATGATCCTCAATCCGGCAATACTGCTGGCAAGGCCGCGACACTTAAGGTGAAACCCGTCGACAAACGGCCAAGTTACAACTTTTTCGGGGCTTGTGCTGGCAGCGCCTTGGTCGCGGGATCCTTGACCTCATGATAGGCCCAGGCGGCATTCAGCGCCGATATCAGATTGAAGCCGTTGTTCAGTACCAGTGAGGCGGCGAGGCCGAAGACGCCGGTCAGCCCGCCGAGAATGCACACCGAGTTTGGAATCGCGATCAGCGCGAAGCTACGACGAACATTTTCGTGCAGGACATCCGTTACCTCGAACAGGTAATCGAATTTCTCCAGGTTGCCATCCATGAACACCACATCCGCCACATCGATGGCGATGGTGGACGCGCCCTGCAGGGAGACGGCGATATCGGCGAGGGATAGGGCCGCGGAGTCGTTGATGCCATCCCCGACCATCATCACCTTCTTGCCCTCGGCTTGCAGCATCTTTACATAGTCCGCCTTTTCATGGGGCAGTACCCCGCCGAAAAAGCGATCCATCTCCAGGCGGGTAGCGAGTTCCCGCGTCGGGGCTTCATGGTCGCCGGAGATCAGCACGATTTCGTTGATGCCGCGCGCGCGCAAATGGGCGATGATCCGTTTCGCCTCTTCACGCACCGTGGCTTGCAGCTCGATCAACCCCGCCATTTTGTCATCAATGGCGATCAGGATCGCGCTGTGGCCGCGCGCGCGTATCGAACCCAGCGCCTGGGCGATACCCTCCGGCAAGGGGATCTTCTCCTGTTCCATGTAGCGGGCGCTGCCCACCTTGACCTGTACGTCGTTGACAGTGACGGTGATACCCAGGCCGACGTGATATTGGGATTCGTCGTGCTCCGGCAGGGCCAGGCCGCGTCGCTGCGCCTCGGCGAGTATCGCCTTGGCGATGGGGTGGGAGAACCGCTGTTCGGCGGCCGCGGCATAGAGCAGGATCTGGTCCTCCGCATAGTCACTGCTGGCGGGCACGATAGCGGCGACCGCGGGGACATCGTAGGTGAGGGTGCCGGTCTTGTCGAAGAGGACCGCATCGATATCCTTCAGGCCCTCGAAGACCTGGCTATCCTTGATCAGAACGCCGTGCTGGGCGGCCCGGCCCAGCGCCGCCAGCAGTGCGATGGGGGCGGCGACGCGAATCCCGGTGCCGTAATCGGCGTTAATGATCGCCAACATGCCCCCCGCGCCGGCGGTAAAGTAGCCCAATAGCCCAAGACCCAGGGTTGGCGTGACCATCTTGTCGGCGATGCGTTCGCCAGTGGATTGCAGCTCGACCTTGAAATTCGCGGCATCGTTGATGATGGTCACGATCTTGTAGGCGAGGGTATCTTCACCGGTCTCTTCCACCGTCAGATGAATCCGGCCGGCGACCATGACCGTCATGGCGTAGACTTTGTCGCCTTCGTGTCTTTCCACCGGCGCGGCTTCGCCGGTCAGGCTGTGCTGGTCAATCATCGCGGTGCCGGATACCACGACTCCGTCGACGGGTATCTGCTCGCCAGTGTTGACGGCGATGATGTCACCCTTGCGCAAATCCCGCACCGCAACCTCGATCTCCTGGCCGTCCTTAAGCAGCCAGGCGGTGCGCGGTTGCGAGCCGAAGATGTCGCTAATGAAGCGTTCGGAACGATCTCGGGTCTTCTCCAGCAACAGGTCCGCGATGTCGAGTACCCAGACCATGAGGCCGGCGGCGGCGATTTGTCCGAAGCCGACGCACAACGTAATGACCGTGGCATCCAGAATATCCACCTGCACCCGTTTTTCCCGGAAGATGGCGGTAGCGGCCTCTTCAAAGATATTGGCGGATAGGTAGCCGATCCCGATCAGGGCGACCGGGATCAAGACCGGCGCGCTGAATTGGGCCGCCACGCTCAGTCCCAACATCCCGCTCATGATCGGGAACTGATAAGGCTTTCGGTTGTGGGGGATCGGTGCGGCGAGCGGGTTGCCGCCCTGGGTCGCTTGCTGGACCGCCTCGCTGGTGCTCTTTTTCCGTAGCGCGCGGATGCGGTTTTTCGCGGGCAGTTTGTGAATATGCCCCAAACTCGCGCCACTGGCCATGAAGACAATGCCAAGGGTAGAGATCATGATGCCGGCCCTTTTTCGGTATATCGGTCGTTCAAGATGATTGCGCTCAAACATTCATCGGTAGAGTTTGCCGCGGTACGGAAAGAATCGGGCAGGCCGATCTGAAGTCCAATATAAAGCGCGAGAAATACAGATGTCAATTCCGGTGAAACCCCCATGCATAGCGCCATGGGGCCGCCGAAGATCAGCAGTTCACCGGGGATGCCAGGGATGCCGTAGGCAATCAGAAAGACGATCGGTATGCTGAGCAATAGTTGCAGCATGGAAATCTCGATGCCCAGAATCGCGGCCACCAGCCCCGTCATCAGAAACACATTGATGACCGTGCCATTGATATTCATGAAGGAGCCCGTGCCTACCACGAACTGGCGGACCTCGTCTCGCACCTGGGGGCAGAATTTCCTGACCATGTAGAGATTCATCGGGGTTGCCAGCGCCTCGGATGATGTGGCCCACAGCAGCGGGTAGACCTTCACCCAATACTGGGAGAAGTAGGCGCGCAGGGAAAAGTCGGGCATGCTTCTCTTGGCAAGCGCCAACAGGCCAGCGTGCCATACGCCGCAAACGAGCCCGGTCAAAAGCGCGCCGAGAATGTAGATGAAGATCATCCCCAGGGAGCTGCTGATATCGATCGATACCCCCAGCATGGTCACCTCGCCCAACTTGGAGAAGTCGAGCTCGCTGCTCAACTCCGCGTTCAGAATCGACGGAAGAATGGTGACGTAGGCGCCGACCGCGAGCATCAACAGCGGGATGATCGGGACGATGAAGCGGCCCAGGTACTCAACCAGGTCGACCCCTTTGGATAAGATAACGGCAATTTTCGGCATTCGGCTAACCAGCAATACCGTTATGATCGAGGCGTAAACCGCATAAAAGTAAACGCTGCTAACTAGCATCCAGGCCAATGATTCCAGTGAAACCTGGATCGCCTCCAGGAAGCCACCAGTGCGGGAATACAACGGTAAATGGAAAACCAGGGTGGTGATGATTACCGCATAGAGGCAGGCCAGCAGGCGCGCCTTGGCGAACCAGATCATGGTACGCAGGGCAAAGGCAGTGCCCTCGCTGGCGTTGGTGAAGAGCTTGATCAGGGTAGGCGTCAGGATGACGTAGATTGCGATGGGCGCGATATAGCCGTATCCATCGATGAAGGCCTCCATGGCGCCGCTGACGCCTACCGCGAACCCCGGGGATTGGTCGGCCCAGAAGATGCCGATGGTAAAGAACACCAGGGAGAGCCAGGTCAAATGGCGCTCAAGGAGCTCCAGGGCATTGTTGGCCTGTGCGGCGAGGGTATCGTAACGGTTGGACATCTTTTCGTCAGAATCAGCTCGTGAGGTGGGGGAAGTTTAAGGTAGGTGATTGTCCTTGGCGGCAAGATCGTTGGAAACTTTTTTGCCCTGCTCGAACTCCTGGCGGAGATATCCGCTCATGGCCTTTGCATTGAAGTTGCTCAGATTCCCGCCCGCCTCGAAGTGACGAATGAACAGTTTGCCCACGGCGTAGGTCGAGGCCCCGCCGGTGGCCATCATGCCGGCCACCCCCGAGGCTTGGCCCACGCCCGGAATGACCTTGATGAAGCTCGCCAGCATCGGGGTGAAGGAGGTGGACAGCATCTTCGACAGCAGCGAGGTGACGGCGACCCGCGCGGCCTTGTTCGAGAAGGTCAATCCGTACAGGCTGCATAGTGAATTCAGCATCTTGAGCTGTATTCCAGTCAACGCCACCAGATCGAAAACCGGGAACGGAATCGCCGCCGGGGCGAGCGAACCGATGGTGTGGTCCTGGACGACGGAGAGCGCCTGCTGGCGGCGGGCTTCGGCCTCGCCTTGCGACAAGCGTGGCGGCATCTCGGCGGGATCTCGCTTTTTCTTTAACGCCTTTGGGTTTTTGGCCATGTCATTGGTCGCGCTAGGTCAACGAGGTAAGGGTATGGATGTGGGTGCTGATCGCCTCGATCTCCTCGCGCCCCCCAAACCCGCTCAAGCGCAGATAGCCCTGGCCGCCGGGGCCGAAGATGGTGCCTGGCGCCCCGACCAGGCCGGTGTAATCGAGCAGTTGCGCCAGAAAGGCCCGGTCGTTCTGATCGGGAGTGGGGGACTGGGCCCAGACATAGGGGTTGTCAATGGCCCCATGGCAGGGTATGCCCAGGTGTTCCAGCGCCCGGCGCAGCATTTTCGCGTTGCCCAGGTAGTAGTCCACCGCTTTCCGGCATTGGGCCTTGCCCTCCTCGGTGAAGACCGCCAGCGCACCGTGCTGGGCGATGTTGGAGGGGCCCCAGATCTTGACCTGGTGCTGCCGGCGCCACATGGCGTGGAGTTCCCCCGCTACGGTGCCGGAGATGGTCAACCCATGGGGCAGGATGCACCAGCCCACCCGCAGCCCGGCGAAACCGGCGTCTTTTGACAGCGAACCGATCTCGATGGCGCACGTCTCGGCCCCCTCGATTTCGTAGATGGAGGCGGGCGCGTCGGTGGTATGGATGAAGGAGCGATAGGCCGCGTCGTGAATGATCACCGCCTGGTGTTCGCGGGCGTAATCGACGAATCTTTGCAATTGCGCCCGGGTGGCGACCTTGCCGGTGGGGTTGCTGGGGAAGCAGAGGTAGATGATGTCCACCCGCTCCTTGGGCGGTATCGGGATGAACGGGTCGTCCGCGTCGTTGGGCAGCCAGATGTAGTGTCGCCCCAGCAGCTGGGTGCCTTCCAGGAAGGCGGGGTAGCTCGGGTCGGGCAGGGCGACCAGGCTGTTCTGGGCGAACAGCTCCTGTACCGCCACCGATGCCAGCTGCGCGCCATCGGTGATGAAGATCGCCTGTGGATCGATCGCCACCCCGGAGCGGCGCTGATAGTCGTCGGCGATGGCCTGTTTCAGTGCTGGATTGCCCGAAACCGGCTCATAGCTGGTGTAGGTGTCGCGGTCCGCCAGACCCAGGGCATATTCCGACATCGCCCTCGCCGCGATGGGGGGAAGGGGATGGCTGGTGTAGCCGAAGCTCAGGGTGTAGGCCGGGCGTCCATGTTCCGCTCGATAGTTTTCGACGATGGCTTGCAGCTCGTTTTCGATGAAATCGACGAAGGCGGTATCGCCATTGAGCAGTCGGCTGAGGATGTGATTCTTGCGGGCCATGGGGCCTCCGTGGTTCTTGCGCCCTATCTCGGTGCCGCATCCAATGTAATATGTTGCGTGTATCTTAGTGGTGGGTGCCAAGGGGGCGATTGTAACGTTCGCCGCTGAAATACTCGAAATCGATTGATCGCCCGTTTCTTTCCGTGTTTTTTGCGTCTTCCGAGGCAAAAATACTCCGGGTCTTTAGCGTACCGTTCCCTTGCGCAATTTATTGCCTTTGCATGCAAATCCGGGCGTCTTCGTGTGAACCAGCCGCGTTGGAGTCTTCCCTCTTTTTTACTCGCCCATGGGCGGTGCTTCGTCCGGGTCGATGCGCACATCCAGCACCGTCGGCCCCGGGTGTTTCAGAAACGCCGGCAAGTCCAGCGCCTGTAGATCCGCCGGGCTTTGGACCCGATATCCGCGCGCGCCCACCGCTTCCGCCAGGGTCACGAAATCCGTCGGCGGCAGGTCGAAGGGCAGGTCGATGTTGCCGATCTGGCGATTGCGATGCTTGACCGCGCCGTAGCAATCGTCGTTGAGGATCACGAACAGCAGCGGTAGGCGTTCCTGCACGGCGACCGAGATCTCGTGGCCGTACATCAAGTAGCTGGCGTCGCCGACCAGGCAGACTACCGGGATGCCGGGCTGGGCCATGGCCGTGCCCACGGCGCTGCCCGGCGCCCAGCCCATGGAGCAGGGCGAGGTGGAGATCAGGCGATAGGCCCCGGCGCTGCGCGGCAGCAGGTAGTGCAGGCTCCACTCCACCGCCGTGCCGTTGTCCACCAGGTAGCGGGTGTCGCTGGGCAGGCGGCGCCTGAGTTCGATCATCACCCGCGCCGGCTTGATGGGCGCGGCGTCGTCGGTGGCCAGTTGCGGCGAACGGATCTCCAGTTGCGGCGGGAAGTCGGCGTCCGGGTGGAGGGTATGGACGGTCTCGGTCGCCAGGTCCTTCAGGCCCTGATTGAGCTGTTCGAAGACTCGGCGCGGCGTGCCCCGAACCTGAAGGCGGGCCATGGGCGAGCGCAGAAAGTAGGTATTGGCGTGATGGATATGCACCAGCTTGTCGTTGAGCAGGGCGGCGTTCCAGATCCCGGAGCCCATCTGCCCCAGGCTGGTTCCCACCGCCAGGATCAACCGCACCGACTCGTCTTCCAGCGCGGCGCGGGCGCTCTTGTGGCCGCCCACGCCGTAGACGCCTTTGAACAAGGGGTGAAAGGGGTTGACCTGGGCCTTGCCGCGCAGCGAGGTGACCACCGGCGCATCCGCGGCCTCGGCGAAGGCCATGATCTGATCCCGCGCCTCGCCGCACTCGTAGCCGAGGAACAGCGCGACCTTGCCGCCGCCCTCCAGGGTCTCCCGCACCAGCCCCTGGAGCTGGTCCATGCCGTGTTCATCGACGAAGGATTCCGTGCGGGCGTTGGCGATCAGCTTGGGCAGGTTGGGAAAGGCCGGACTCTCGGGGCCTTGCGCCCGCAGGATATCGGCGGGAATCGCCAAATGGGCCGGACCGCCCAGAGACTGGTGGGCGGCAAGCAGCGCCGCGGCCAACTTGTATTCCAGTTGTTTGGGGTGGGTCACCAGGGCGTTGTAGCAGGTGCAGTGCTCCAGCATGCCGACGGTGTCGATGATATCGGGGTAGGGGCCGTGATAGGGGCCGCACTCTTGCAGCGCCCCCCGCCCGGCCGGCGGCAGCACCGTCTGACCGCTGATGATCAGCATCGGGATATGGCAGGCGTAGGCCTCCGCCGCGCCGGTGACGATATTGGTGGCCCCCGGCCCGGCGGTGACGAAACAGACCCCGATCTTGCCGCTCTCCAGGGTATAGCCGGCGGCCATGAAGGCGGCCCCGGTTTCGTGGCGGTTCATGATCGGCCGCGGCCCGCCGCGCTGCTCGCTGCGATGCAGGGCCTCGTAGAGGGAGGCGATATGGCCGCCGGGGATGCCGAAGACATGCTCGACGCCGATGCGTTCCAGGTAGGCGACGATCAGGTCGCTGTTGGTGGGGACGGGTTGATCCATGCTGAACGTGACTCTTGCGGACGTGGAACGATCAAGGGTTTGATCGGACGAGTTAATAGCGGCTTGATTGAGCATGATTTTAACACAACGTTTGGCGATCTTGAGAGGGTTCTACCGCTCGCGACCCGGCCGCAAGGCGAATACCTAGCGGTGGTGCTGAAGGCCCGCCGCTTGACGGTGCCCG
>JAABSM010000038.1 GCA_011390365.1 Gammaproteobacteria bacterium | reverse complement strand
CTTTTGCGATTACTCACTGAGATTGTAGCGGAGGTAGAGCCGGTCAGGCCAGGGCGCTCATTCCCGCGGAAAAAGCGGAGGTCGAGCGTAAATGAATTTCACTACAATAAAAAGCGTTGCGCGTAGAGTGGAGTTGGTTTGCGCTTAACTAAATGACATTGAGCGCGGACTCGGACGCCATTGCCGCCGCTGAGTGGCGGGAGAAGGTATTGGAGCTTGCCGGCGTGTTGGGTGACGACTTCCCCGATGACATCGATGAGCGGGAACTACCTGTTGTTGCCCAGCATTCCATTTGATGACAAAGTGGCGCGAGAGCGCCGAGGGATGCGTAACACCGCTGGAGCCGCGGTACCAGGCATGAGAGAAATTCGTTGAACTTTATCGGGGGTCAATTGGCATGAAAACACTCACAGTGGGTCAAGATGGGCGTATCACCTTGCCCCGTGCGATAAGAGAGCAGTTGGGGATTCGCAAAGGGAGTAGAATCTCACTTTCAGTAGTCCAGGGGCATGTGGAAATTTATGTCGATGAGGCGCCTGTCTCTCCGCCGGAAACCGGCTTTGGCATGCTGAAAAGCAAGCGCAAGGCAGTGCCCGTCGATCTTGATCCTGCCAGTTTGAACAGCGTTCGGCGTGCATAGCCGAATAGTGTCAGAATTTAGTTGCTTAATAGTAAGGAGATTCAAGGTGTCTCAAATCACGCTAAAACTTGATGAAGCCACCCAAGCTTTGGTCGAACAAGCCGCTGCTGCCCAAGGGGTCTCCCAAAGTCGTTGGGTGGAACAAATCATCCGCAAGTATGCGGCTCAGAACGGATGGCCGGAAGGCTGCATTGAGTTGGCTGGACGTTTTCCTGATTTTCCGCTTCGGGAAGACGCCCCGACACCAGCTGAAGATATTCAACGCTTAGGGTTTAGTCAGCTCATCGAACGCGGCGCGGGAGCGCCGAGGGATGCGTAACACCGCTGGAGCGGTGTTACGAGGATTGATGCTAGCTGGCGCGTTAGGTGCCGACTTTCCTGACGCCATCGATGAACAGGATCTGCCCGAAGACTCCCCACGAGACACACTGCAAACACCATGACAAAGCCTCCCTCATCACCAAAGCTATCCCCCCCACCCCCGCCCGCATCCGCGACGAGCTGGAGGCGCTGTTCCTGGGCGAGATCCTGGGGCCGGCCCAGGGCGAGCGGGAGGAGATCGACCAGCCTGAACCGATCCATCACCGTTATCTGGTGGGCAAGCTGGCGCCGCGTAATGATCGGATTAGCGAGGCGTTGCAGGATGAGCTGGCGGTGGCGGAGAGGAGCGATGGCGAGGAGGGGGTGGCGGAGCCTACCGCACCGCCGAGCGATAGCCTGTTTCCTTCGGCCATGGGGTTGCGCTTCACCCTGTCGGGCGATGCGACGGAACTGCGGGTGTCGGCCAGGTGGGATTGGTACAAGCGGGAGAAGAGCGAGGATGTGCTGACCGAGGCGGGCAACCCCAAGACCATCTGGCGGCGCTATCCGATGGCCGGGGCGGTGTCGGTTGGGGTGAAGGCCGGCGTCATCGAGCCGTCGGAGGTCAGCGAGGAGCAACCGGATGTGGTGGTGCGAGGGCGCTTGCGCCGTGACGGCAACTCCCTACTTCGAATCCTGAGCAGCGCTGATGCACGACATCTTTGTTGACAACGGCCGCCCACGCAATCAACACCGACAATTCGGCTCGCTGCACCTCAAGTGCGCGATAGCCGACGATTCGCTGTTGTTTACCTCCAGCGCCAACTTCACCGGCCATGCCTTCGATCTGAACGTGGAGTTCGGGGTATTGATTCGGGGCGGAGGCATGGTGAAGTGGATGCAGCGGCACTTTTCTGAGCTGATCACGGATGGGGTGCCAGATACCACCAGCCTATCGAGCTGATGAATTAGATCAGTATCGGCCATGATTCGTGGTAGTTCGGTTCAGCTCTGGTGGTGGTTTCTTTCGAGGGTGACGCCGACGCTGGCGGCGTTCTTCACCGCGCCGGGCTTGCGCAGCGTGAGTCGCAACGAGGAGACGCCAAATTCCTCCAGCACGATCCGCGAGCAGGCCTCGGCTAACGCCTCGATCAATTCGAACTGGCTTTGCTCGATGAAGGCGGTGAGGCGTTCGGCGACGGCGGCGTAGTCCAGGGCGTCGGCCAGGCGATCGCTTTGCCCGGCCGGGCGGCAGTCCCAGGTCATCTCCAGGTCCAAGATGATGGGCTGGCGGATCTCCCGCTCCCAGTCATGGACGCCGATTACCGCATCGGCCCGCAAACCTTCGATCAACACCCGATCCGGCATCTCCGCCTCCTTTAACTGGCAAGGCTGGGCATGATAGCAAACTTCCGGTTAACCGCGGCGTATCGATCCTGTTGTCAGATCAAAAGAGCCGGCCACTCCGACCAGGCGCCGCTATTTCCGCGCATCCATGCCACTTTTTTTCACCGCCCTGGCCTCCGGTGTGCGCGCCAACGCCCAGACGTCGACCCGCTCGACGCCGGCGCGGCGCAGCAGGCGGGTGATCTCGCCAACGGTGCTGCCGGTGGTCACCACGTCGTCCACCAGCGCGACGTGGCGGGCGTTGAAGGCGGGATCGAGTTGGAAGGCGCCGCGAATGACCCGGCGGCGCTGTTTGCGATCGAGATGGGAGAGGGCCTCGGTGGCGTGATCCCGCCTCAGCGCACGGGTATCCAGCGACGTCTGGCGACGCCTCGCCAGCGGGCGGGCCAGCTCTAGGGCCTGGTTGTAGCCCCGCTCCCGCAGTCGTTTCGGATGCAGAGGGACGGGGAGTATCACATCCGGGGTGGCGACCCGCCCCTCCAGCTCGTCGGCCAGGAGTTCGCCGAGCAGCGGTGCGAGGCCGTGACGACCATTGAACTTGAGGGCGGCGATCATCTGAGCGACGGGAAAGTCGTAAACAAAGGGCGCGTGAACCCGATCGAAATCGGGCGGCCTCTGCTGACAGTGACCGCAGAGTTGGCCGCGGGTGGTCATGGGTTCGGCGCAGCGGGGACAGGCGATGAAGTTGCGCGGCAGGTCGTCGCGGCAACCGGCGCACAGGTCCCGGCCATCGTCGCCCCGGTCGAGGCAGAGCACGCACACCGGCGGATAGACCAGCTCCACCGCTCCGCGCCACAACTTGTTAACCAGAGATCGCATTCAAGGTTGACAGAGAATCTTCAGATCATATGATGCGCAAGCCTAGCCGGTCGCGATTTACCCGGCAAGGCAAAGACTTTCAGATAGCGAACGAGGGCACATGCCATGAGCGAAACCATCATCCGCCACGACTGGGGCATCGAAGAGATCGAAGGGCTGCTGGCGCTGCCCTTCAACGATCTGCTGTTTCGCGCCCAGACCATCCACCGCGAGCACTTCGACCCCAACCAGGTGCAGATCAGTTCGCTGCTGAGCATCAAGACCGGGCGTTGTTCCGAGGATTGCGGCTACTGCTCCCAGAGCGCCAAGTACGACACCGGCCTGGAGAAGGAGCGCCTGCTGCCGGTGGACGAGGTGGTGGAGGCGGCCCAGGCGGCCAAGGAGAAAGGGGCGAGCCGCTTCTGCATGGGCGCGGCCTGGCGCAACCCCAGCGACACCAACCTGGAGCGGGTGATCGAGATGGTCACCGCCATCCGCGAGCTGGGCATGGAGACCTGCCTGACCCTGGGCATGCTGAGCGAGCACCAGGCGCGACGCCTCAAGGAGGCGGGGCTGGACTACTACAACCATAACCTTGATACCTCCCCCGAGTTCTACGGCGAGGTGATCACCACCCGCACCTTCGAAGACCGACTGGAGACCCTGGAGCATGTGCGCAACGCCGGCATCAACGTCTGCTCTGGCGGCATCCTGGGGATGGGCGAGTCCCGCCGCGACCGCGCCTCCATGCTGCGGGAACTGGCCAATCTGCCCCGCCATCCCGAGTCGGTACCCATCAACATGCTGGTGCAGGTGGAAGGCACCCCGATGTTTGGCAAAGACCCCATCGACCCGCTGGAGTTCGTGCGCACCGTCGCCGTGGCGCGCATCCTCATGCCCCGCTCCTGGGTCCGCCTCTCCGCTGGACGTGCCGAGATGTCCGACGAGATGCACGCGCTGTGCTTCCTGGCCGGGGCCAACTCCCTGTTTTACGGCGAACGCCTGCTCACCACCGACAACGCGGAGAGCGATCGGGATTTGCAACTATTTGATCGGTTGGGGTTGACGTTTGAACAGCATAATGAGCTTCAAGCTACGGAGAAGCAGTGCAAGAGACGGGGGAGTGAAGCCGCGGCCTAAGAGAGTGAACCGCGGATTACGCAGATTTTCGCGGATGCAAGGAACACGGTCACCGCGATTTAGGAAACGGCTGATGATCGAGTTGGAAAATCGGCTTTCTTGCAAAGTTCGAAAAAATCCTCCCTAACCCCCCTTTGCGAAAGGGGGGGACTGGTTCGTTAGCATAATGAATACTTAGAGGTAACCCTGGAGTCCAGTGACTCTTCGTATAGGCAAAAATTGCAGTGTCATATTGATACCCCCACACGCCCACTTAAGGGCACCCAAACCACTCCCCCCTTTCGCAAAGGGGGGCCGGGGGGGATTTACTGAACCACGCTCCAATGGTTAAGCCCTACAACCGAAAACTGAAGCCTCTTTCCCGCATGTTGCGCAGCAACATGACCGACGCCGAACAAGTTCTTTGGTCGCGGTTACGCCGCAAGCAGGTGCGAGGATTACAGTTTTATCGCCAGAAGCCATTAGGGAGCTTTATCGCTGATTTCTATTGTCCAGCCGCGAAGCTGGTGGTAGAGGTCGATGGCTCGCAGCACCTTGAGGCGTCTGGAGAGAGGTATGACGCGCGACGCACGGAGACTCTGGAAGCCATGGGGTTGCGGGTTTTACGCTTCGACAATCGCCAAGTTCTGAGCGAGATTGACGGGGTGATGGAAGCAATCTGGCAACAAACAACTTTGGTGCAGGGTTCGAAAAATCCCCCCTAACCCCCCTTTGCGAAAGGGGGGGACTGGTTCGGGGCTCCGATCGGCCACCGACGTTAATCGACGAATTCTGCGCTTCACAAGAAGAATGCTCAATGAAGGATTTGGAAGCAATACTGACGCGACAACAAGCCAGGGGCCTCTATCGCCGTCGGCGGGTCAGCGATGGGCCGCAGGGGCCGGAGATGCGGATCGACGGGCGCGAGGTGCTTGCCTTTTGCAGCAACGACTACCTGGGTCTGGCGAACCACCCCAAGGTGATCGAGGCGATGCAGGCGGGGGCGCGCCGCTATGGCGCGGGCTCCGGCGCGGCGCACCTGATCAATGGCCACGGCCGCGCCCATCACCAACTCGAAGAGGCGTTGGCGGCGTTTAGCGGTCGCCCCCGGGCGCTGCTCTTCTCCACCGGCTACATGGCGAATCAGGGGGTGATCGGGGCGCTGCTGGGACGTGGCGACCATGTGATCGAGGATCGCCTCAACCACGCCTCGCTGATCGACGGCGCGACCCTCTCGCGGGCGCGGCTGCACCGTTTCGCCCATGGCGACATGGATGCCCTGGAGGCGCGTCTGAATGCCATCGAAAGCGGCGAAAAGCTGATCGCGGTGGATGGCGTCTTCAGCATGGATGGGGATATCGCCCCGCTGCCCCAATTGGCGGCGGCGGCCCGGCGTCACGATGCCTGGTTGATGGTGGACGACGCCCACGGTATGGGCGTGCTGGGTGAGCGGGGGCGGGGTAGCCTCGACGCCGCTGGCTTGACCATCGATCAGGCGCCGATCCTGATGGCGACCCTGGGCAAGGGGTTGGGGGTGTTCGGGGCCTTCATCGCCGGTTCCGAGGCGCTGATCGAGACCCTGATCCAGCGCGCGCGCTCGTACATCTATACCACTGCCCTGCCGCCGGCGATTGCCGAGGCGACCCGTGCGGCTTTGGCGCTGGCTGGTGACGAGGCGTGGCGCAGAGACCACCTGTTCGCATTGATTAAACACTTCCGCCAAGGGGCGATAGCGCTGGGACTGCCGTTGATGGATTCGCCCACCCCCATTCAACCCCTGCTGACGGGTAGCGCGCAACAGGCATTGCGCTGGAGCGCGCAACTGGAACAGGCGGGGCTGCTGGTGACGCCGATCCGCCCCCCTACGGTGCCTGAAGGGGCGTCGCGCCTGCGCATCACCCTCTCCGCCGCCCACGACGAGGCGCATGTGGATCGGCTGCTGGATGGCCTGTCGCAACTGAAACCCAAGGGGGAAGAAAATGGGCGCTAAACAACCCCTGGCGCTACTTCACGGCTGGGGCATGAACAATGGCATCTGGTCGCAACTCTTGCCGGCGCTGGAGGCGCACTACGATCCGATCCCGATTTCGCTGCCCGGCCATGACGGGCAACCGCTTAAACCGATCAAGGCAGAGCTATCGACATGGGCCGCCGCGGTACTCGAACAGGCCCCGGACCGCGCCATCTGGCTGGGCTGGTCACTGGGCGGCATGGTCGCCTGTCAGGCCGCCCTGGACGCCCCCGAGCGGGTCGCGGCGCTGATCTGCGTTGCCGCCTCGCCCCGTTTCGTGCGCGATGACGACTGGCCCGCGGCGATGGACCCGCGGGTGCTCGATGGCTTCGCCCAAGCCTTGTCCGAAGACCAGCATGGCGCCCTCAACCGCTTTCTCGCCTTGCAGGTGCGCGGCGAAGATGGCCCTCGCGACCGTTTGCGGCAGTTGAAGCGATCCCTGGCGGCGCATCCGAAGGCGACCCCGCAAGCGCTGCGCGACGGTTTACGTCTGCTCGCGGAGGGCGATCTGCGCCCGCGGCTGGGGCAACTGCCGCCGCCCAGCCTGTGGCTGTTCGGCGAGCGGGACACCCTGGTTCCGCCACGGGCCGCGGAACAGGTCAGAGAACGCCTCCCCGCGGCCCGTTGCCAGGTACTGCCTCGCGCCGCCCACGCCCCGTTTCTCTCCCACCCGCAAGCCTTTCTTGAACACATACGCGAATTCACGGAGTATCAATGAGCGAAGTCGACAAGCGCAGGGTACGCGCCGCCTTCTCCCGCGCCGCCCCCGGTTATGACGAGGTAGCGGTGCTGCAACGGGAGATCGCCGAACGCATGCTGGACCGTCTCGATCTCTTTTCGATCCGCCCGCAGCGGGTGCTCGACCTGGGCGCGGGCACCGGCCACGCCCTGGATCGACTGCGCGCCCAATACAAGAACGCGGAACTCTACGCCCTCGACTTCGCCCAGCCCATGCTCAGCCAGGCCAGACGCCGCGGCCGCTGGCTGCGCCGCCCCCGCTGCCTGTGCGCCGACATGGACCAGATCCCCCTCGCCGACGCCAGCATCGACCTGATCTTCTCCAACGCCACGGTGCAGTGGAGCAACGACCTGCAAACCACGCTGCGGGAGTTGCGGCGGGTGTTGCGGGACGACGGGCTGCTGATCTTCACCACCTTCGGCCCGGATACCCTTTTTGAGCTAAGAGAGGCCTGGGCGCGGGTGGATGGCCACCGCCACACCAACCGGTTCCTGGACATGCACGACGTGGGGGACGCCATGCTGCGCGCCGGCTTCGCCCGACCGGTGCTGGACGTGGACCGCATCGCCCTGACCTATGGGGAAACCGAAGACCTGATGCGGGATCTCAAACAACTGGGGGCGCACAGCGTCGCCGAGGGGCGCAACCCGGGCATGACCGGACGCGCCCGCCTCAAGGCGGTCAAACAGGCCTATGAGGGCTTTCGCCGAGACGGCCTGCTGCCGGCGACCTACGAGGTGATCCACGCCCATGCCTGGGCCGGAAGCAAGCCCGCCGCCACGGGCGAGACGCTGGCGCCACTGGAGAAGCTACAACGCGTCAAGCAGAGCCAGCCAAGGTAAGACCACCACAGAGATCACAGAGTACACAGAGAAATCCAGGCAAGCGGGGCTTCTTGCCCCTCCGCACAGACCCACACACCGACGACTTCTTTTGTTGGGGTTATTGGAGTTACTTGGTATATTGCTCCCTTGGTAGGTAACGATATCATTTTTCTCTGTGCCCTCTGTGGTTCATTCATCAACTCAAAAGATAGTGAAACATGAGCAAAGGACTCTTTGTTACCGGCACCGACACCGGCTGCGGCAAGACCGAGGTCACCCTGGGGCTGATGCGACTCTTTCAGGACCAGGGCATGAAGGTGGCCGGCATGAAGCCGATCGCCTCCGGCTCCCAGGCCACCGCCGACGGGCTGCGCAACGAGGACGCCCTGCGCATCCAGGCCGCCTGTTCCGAGGCCACGCCCTATGAGCGGATCAATCCCTTCGCCTTCGCCCCGCCGATCGCGCCCCACATCGCCGCCGAGCAAGCGGGGGTCGTCATCGACTTCGGCCGTATCGCGGAAAACTACCAAGCCCTTGCCCAACGGAATGATCGGGTCATCGTTGAGGGGGTAGGCGGCCTGCTGGCGCCGCTGGATGAGGCGCGGGATCTGGTGGACCTGATCCACTATCTGGAGCTGCCGGCGCTGCTGGTGATCGGCCTCAAGCTGGGTTGCATCAACCACGCCCTGCTCACGGTCGGGGCGCTGAAGGCACGGAAAATCCCGGTCTCCGGCTGGCTTGCCAACCAGGTCGAAAAGGATATGCTGGAGGTGGAAGGCAACCTCATCAGTCTGAAGCGGAGAATCGATCTTCCGTTTCTCGGCTATATCCCTGTTTTACAAAAAAACCCCTCTCCCGAGGCAATTTCCAAACTGATTGCGGCGTTTACCCCCTAGGCGAACCGGCCTTATCCTATGGCGTTCCGGCCCGTGACGACCCAACCCCCAAGGACGCTGTTTCAAGGATGCAAATCGGCCCCTACACCATCGCCAACAAGCTGATTCTGGCCCCCATGGCGGGCGTCACCGACCTGCCCTTCCGGCGGCTCTGCCGAGCCTTTGGCGCGGGCCTGGCGGTGTCGGAGATGGTCTCCGCCGAGTCCACCCTGTGGGGCAGCCGCAAGACGATGAGCCGCCTGGCGTTCGCCGACGAGCCCGGGCCTGTCTCGGTGCAGATCATGGGGGCGGACCCCAAGCGCATGGCGGAGGCGGCCCGACGCTGCGTGGATCTGGGCGCCCAGATCATCGACATCAACATGGGCTGTCCGGCGAAGAAGGTCTGCAAGGTGGAGTCCGGCGCGGCGCTGATGCGGGACGAAGGGCTTGTCGGTCGCATCCTGGCGGCGGTGGTCGCGGCGGTGGAGGTGCCGGTGACCCTCAAGACCCGCACCGGCTGGAGCCCCGACGAGCGCAACGCACCGGCCATCGCCCGCATCGCCGAGGAGTCCGGGATCGCCGCGCTGGCGATTCACGGCCGCACCCGCGCCTGCGGCTACTCGGGCCAGGCGGAGTTCGAGACCCTGGGGGAGATCGTCGCCCAACGCGGAATTCCGATCATCGCCAATGGCGATATCGATTCACCGCAACGGGCGGCGGCGGTATTGCGGGAGACCGGGGCCGCCGCGGTGATGATCGGCCGCGCCGCCCAGGGGCGTCCCTGGATCTTTCGCGAGATGGCGGCCTTCCTGGAGCACGGCAAACTCCCGAGGCCAAAGACGCCGCGGGAGATCGGCGCCATTCTGAGGCAGCATCTCGCGGAACTCTACGCCTTCTACGGCGAGAGCCATGGCGTGCGGGTGGCGCGCAAGCACATCGCCTGGTACAGCCGCGGCATGGCGGTAAGTAGCGGCTTTCGCGCCGCCGTCAACCACGCCGCCAGCGCCCGCGAACAGGAACGCCTTATCCATGAATTTTTTGCCGAACAAGAGGAACTTGCGGCATGAATGATCAAACCGATCTGAAGATACCGAAAAGCGCCCTCGGACAACCCTTTCGTCGCTGCGTGGAAGAGGCGGTAGGAGACTACCTCGACCAGACTCGGGGCGAATCGATCCGCGGACTCTACCAGTTCGTGCTGGCGGAGATGGAGCAGCCGTTGCTGAAGACGGTCATGCGCCATACCGGCGGCAACCAGAGCCGGGCGAGCGAACTGCTGGGCATCAGCCGGGGGACGCTGCGCAAGAAGCTCGCCCACTATGCCATTGATCACTGATTGCTGTTTGTAAAAGCCACGGAGACACAGAGCGCACGGAGATTTTTCTCGGCAAAAAGCCGCGAGCGACGAGCCCCTAGCGGCTAGAAGCTTGTCGCTCGCGGCTTAAGGCTTGTCTGTGGCTTCAATCGCCATTTCGTGATAAAAAGACGGCCCTCGGAATCCCGACCAGATATTTCCCGCGCGAGGCGGAGCGAATGCCTTCGCCCCGCGCCACCCATTGCCAGCGGAGTCTAATCCCATGTCACGCATCACCCGAGCCATCATCAGCGTATCCGACAAGAGCGGCATCATCGACTTCGCCCGCCAGTTGAGCGAGCGCGGCGTCGAGATCCTCTCCACCGGCGGCACCTCGAGGCTTCTCACCGAAAACGACATTCCGGTGATCGAGGTCTCCGAACACACCGGTTTTCCGGAGATGATGGACGGGCGGGTCAAGACCCTGCACCCCAAGATCCACGGCGGCATCCTCGGGCGACGCGGCGTCGACGACAAGGTGATGCGCAACAACGAGATCGCGCCCATCGACCTGATCGTGGTCAACCTCTACCCCTTTGAGCAGACGGTGGCGAAGCCGGATTGCGACCTGCCCACCGCCATCGAAAACATCGATATCGGCGGTCCCACCATGCTGCGCGCCGCCGCCAAGAATCACAAGGATGTTACCGTAGTGGTGGACGCGGACGACTATGCCCGGGTGATTCAGGAGATGGACGCCAACGGCGGTGCGGTGAGTGACGCCACCCGTTTCGATCTGGCGGTGAAGACCTTCGAACACACCGCCGCCTATGACGGCGCCATCGCCAACTACCTGGGAGCACGGCTCAACGGCGAGACCACGGACTTTCCCCGTACCTTCAACCTGCAATACCGCCAGGTGCAGACCATGCGCTACGGCGAGAACCCCCATCAGAAGGCCGCCTTCTTCGTGGAGCGTGACCAGCCCGAGGCCTGCATCGCCACCTCCCGCCAATTGCAGGGCAAGGAGCTCTCCTACAACAACATCGGCGACACCGACGCCGCGTTGGAGTGCGTCAAGCAATTCAGCGAGGCCCCGGCCTGCGTCATCGTCAAGCACGCCAATCCCTGCGGCGTCGCTTTTGGGGAGAATCTGCTGGCGGCCTATGATCGCGCCTTCAAGACCGATCCGGAATCCGCCTTCGGCGGCATCATCGCCTTCAACCAGGAGTTGGACGGCGAGACCGCCGCCGCGATCGTCGATCGTCAATTCGTGGAGGTGATCATCGCCCCCAAGGTCTCCGCCGCCGCCATCGAGGCGGTCGCCGCCAAGAAGAACGTGCGTCTGCTGGAGTGTGGCGAATGGGATGTGGAATCGGCACACCGCCTCGATTTCAAACGGGTCAACGGCGGCCTGCTGGTGCAGGACGCGGACCTGCAACTGACCAATGAGATCAAGGTAGTAACGAAACGCGCCCCGACGGAGGAGGAGATGACCGATCTGCTGTTCACCTGGCGGGTGGCGAAGTTCGTCAAGTCCAACGCCATCGTCTACGGCAGGGACGGCATGACCATCGGCGTCGGCGCCGGCCAGATGAGCCGCATCAACTCGGCGCGCATCGCCGGTATCAAGGCGGAACACGCCGGCCTTGAGGTGAAGGGAGCGGTGATGGCCTCCGACGCCTTCTTCCCCTTCCGCGACGGCCTGGATAACGCCGCCGACGCGGGCATTCGCGCGGTGATCCAACCCGGCGGCTCGATGCGCGACGAAGAGGTGATCGCCGCCGCCGATGAGCATGACATCGCCATGGTCTTTACCGGGATGCGGCATTTTCGGCATTAGGGGAAAAATAATAGACAGGATTAACGGGATTTCGCAGGATTCACAGGATATGAAATCCGAACCATCCTGTTAATCCTGAAGAATCCTGTAAATCCCGTCTATTTCTTCGTCAACGACACGAAAGGCATCCAATGAACATACTGATAGTCGGCGGCGGTGGTCGCGAGCATGCACTGGCCTGGAAGGCGGCCCAGTCGCCATTGGCGGAGAAGGTCTATGTCGCCCCTGGCAATGCGGGCACCGCTACCGAAGAGGGTCTGGAAAATGTCGCCATCGGCGTGGATGATATCGAAGGGTTGATTCGCTTTGCCAAGGAGACCGAGATCGGCCTGACCATCGTCGGGCCGGAAGCGCCGCTGGTCGCCGGTGTCGTCGACGCCTTTCAGGGGGCTGGGCTGAAGTGTTTCGGCCCCAGCCAGGCCGCCGCGCAACTGGAAGGCTCCAAGGCCTTTACCAAGGATTTTCTCAAGCGACACAGTATTCCAACAGGGGCCTACGCGGTCTTCACGGAAGCGGGACCCGCTCTCGATTACCTTGACCGCGTTGACGCACCTATCGTCATCAAGGCGGACGGTCTCGCGGCCGGCAAGGGGGTCATCGTCGCCGAGGAGCTGGATACCGCCAAGGCGGCCGTAGGTGACATGCTCGCCGGCAACGCCTTTGGCGAGGCGGGGCACCGGGTGGTGATCGAGGAATTTCTGGAGGGGGAAGAGGCGAGCTTCATCGTCATGGCCGACGGCGAGCACATCCTGCCGATGGCCACCAGTCAGGACCACAAGCGGGTCGGCAATGGCGACACCGGCCCCAACACCGGCGGCATGGGGGCCTACTCCCCCGCGCCGGTGGTGACGGATGAGGTGTATCGGCGCATCATGGCCGAGGTCATCGAACCCACCGTACGCGGCATGGCCGCCGAGGGCATGCCCTACACCGGCTTTCTCTACGCCGGCCTGATGATCACCGCCGACGGCGCACCGAAGATCATCGAGTACAACTGCCGCTTCGGCGACCCGGAAACCCAGCCGATCATGATGCGCATGGATTCCGACCTGGTCGCCCACTGCCTCGCCGCCCTGGATGGCAAGCTCGATCAGGAACAGGCCCGGTGGAACCAGCAGGTCGCGCTGGGGGTGGTGCTGGCGGCGGGCGGCTATCCCGGGAGTTATCGCAAGGGCGATTCCATCAGCGGCCTCGCGGACAATGCCGATGACAAGGACTGCAAGGTCTTCCACGCGGGAACGGACATCGCCGAAAACGGCGACATCGTCACCGCCGGCGGGCGCGTATTGTGCGTTACCGCACTGGGCGGCAGTGTGGGAGAAGCGCAACAGAAGGCTTACCAGCGTGGCAAGCGAATCCAGTGGCAGGACTGCTACCTGCGTCGGGATATCGGCTATCGTGCGATCGCCCGAGAAACCCCTTCCTCGTAAGGGGGCCCCGGCGGAGACACGGGCATCACGGAGAAAACCCTCGCCGCGCCCTCATTGAGAGGCCGCGCCTCAACAAGGATGGAAAAACACGCAGCCAACCAAAACCTTCGTTTCCGCCTGCATGGCATGCTGGATACGAGCCGCGCCAATGGACCGGGGGTCCGCTGCGTGATCTGGTTTCAGGGCTGTCCGTTTCGCTGCCCCGGCTGTTTCAACCCCGACGCCCTGCCCTTCTCCAGCGGAACGGAGACCAGGGTCACCGAAATCGCCGACCACTTCGAACGCCTCAGCCCAAAGGTCGAAGGCGTAACCTTCAGCGGAGGGGAGCCCTTTTCCCAGCCGGAGGCGCTGCTGGCCTTGGTCAAGGCAGCCAATAGGCTATCCCTCTCCGTCACCCTGTTCTCCGGCTATCGTTACGATCAGCTCGCCGCGAAGCCGCTCGCCGCGAAGATCCTCGAAAAGACCGATATCCTGATCGCCGGTCCCTATCTCCAACAGCGCCATCTTGGCGAAGACCTGCGGGGTTCCGACAACCAGACCATCCACCTGATGAGCCACCGCTACAGCCGCGCCGACCTGCGACGGATTCCTGCTGGAGAGATTCATATCGACAAAGAAGGAGGGCTGACCCTTTCCGGCGTCAGCCCTCTTGCGGAAGATTTCTGCCCCGATGGAGTAATCAGAAAAAACTGCGATCCACGGTAATCACGTCCCCTGGGTATATGGGATCATCAAGCCCGATTGGCACAGGCTTCTTTGGTCCCTCTCTTCCCGGTTCGTTACCTCCGCGGACAACGGTGATATCATCCCGATCCGCCCGCGGCCCGAACCCCCCTGCCGCGGTAATCGCCTTTCTCACCGTCATGCCCGGCTGGTATTCATAACCGCCTCGTTTGTTCACATGCCCATCAAGGAAGAACTGTCGGTACTGGGTGATTACGACCGTAACCTCGGGATTTACCAGATAGCCGTCCTTAAGCTTGCTGTTAATCTCTCTCTCAAGCTCCAGCTGGGTCTTTCCCTTGGCCTCCAGTTCCCCAAGAAATGGATAGGATATAAGGCCAGACTCTCCAACCTGAGCATCCAAGGTCAGATCATTCTCGCCAAAGACCTTGATGGAGATCTTGTCTCCCGGGCCCATGCGATAGCCGGTCGTTTCTCCTTCTTCGTTTGCCGCTTGCACGGCGCCAAAGAGAATCGGAACCCAGACCAGAATCGACAATGCCGTTCGCAATAAGCCCATAAACATCGACCTCACCACTCGCGACACCCGCTGCATTCGCTACCCTTTCGCTCTTCCAACCGTTCGGAAGATCCAAGTTCAATCAAAACTCATGTCAACCTGCAAGGTATAGACGTTTTCCTTATAGGAATACCCCGCGGTATTGCTATCCTGATCCGTGTGCCGAGCCGATACACCGAAATTCAGCCAGGGACGAAATTCGTAGTCAATCGCCAACTCGATATCCCAGTAGTCATCAAAGCGGTCAGTTCCGACATATACAGGATAATCCCTTTCCCCGATATTGTAGGTCAGGCGGCTGGCCAGATGGGATTCCCACTGATGCCGCCAGGTTGCACGATACTCCTTGACATCCATATAGCCGGAAAAGTACTCATCCACCAGGTCACGAGAGGCGGAAACGGCGACATTGGCAAAAGGCGACGGCTTCCAGTCCGCTCCCACCTCCCAACTCGCCTCCGAGGCATCCTCGACCTGCGCCGACCCATTCATCTCCTTCTCCGTCCAGCCCAACCTGACATAGCCCTGGGTCTGATAGGTGGCATACCACTTCGCCCCAAGCAAATAACGCCACTGGGTGTTATCGAAGAGACTGTCGCCGTATTCCGAATCGGAATATCGGACATCAAATACCGCAGCGGTATTAGGTTGAACCCAGAAGTCGATCCCGCCGCCAATGGTATCGATCACGCTGTCGCGGTCGGCGGTGTACTGGCGGTAGTTCTGATAGTACTTCTCTTCACGAGAGGCCTCGAAGTTGAGCTTCGGCGCGCCGTGCTCGTCTACCCCGTAGGTACCGCCAATCCTTGCGGACCAGATGTCGTACTCAATATGATCGGGAAACAGCACGACGTTGGGGCCGCTTGCCAAGCCTTGACCATACTCCTCGAAACCGTATTCCCAGCCAATGCCGCCCCAGAGGCTCAGTTTCTCCGTTGGCAGCCAACCCAGTTCGGCGACGACGACCGTGTTCCAGAGGGTATCATTGAAATCGCCCAGACTGACATCACCAACCAGCTCACCCGAGAAACGGGCATAACTGGCCTCTCCCTCATACTCAAGCGCGGCCCTTGGGTTGATCTCGATTGAGGGCCCCCCATTGACATCGATATTGCTCTCTTTTCTGACCTGGTTTTCATCGTCGGTGTTGTAATAGTTGTCATCCACAACCATCTTCAAGGTGATCGACGGGTACATCCAGGCGAAGGTACCGGCCGAGACGGACGCCTCCACCGATTCGGATTCGGACAACTCGAACTGCACCGAGCCCTCAACCGCCCGCGATTGAGAGAGACCCCACCCCTTCCAGGAGTCTCCGATATTGGTCTTGTCCGACAATGCGGACACATCCGCTGTAACCGTCGCACCCAAAGCCGCCGACAGGTAAACCACTAAACGTTTCTTTTGCATGTCTTTAAACCCGAATCCCGTTATGGAGCCGCGAAGATTCCCGGTGTATCGAGAGGGAGCCCCCCCGTCAGGCCATCGCTCCCTGACGACCCGGTATATCACCAGTAAATCACCCGATTAGCACCGTAATATAGCGTTTCGACACGCCGAATGCAACCACATCGCTTGATCGAAAGCGTCAAATTGGAGATTATCAAAAAAACTTTTGTGGAAACGGCTATCCGGCTAAATCCAAAAGAGAAACTCTTGATCAACAGACCGCTGAACCGCACCCTCCTGGTTGCGACCATTGTTACATTCTCCGGACATTTTACACATTCTGAAGATGAAATCTTTTCTGACAACACTAATCAGGGGTTACCAGCTCCTCCTGAGTCCCGTCCTTGGCAACCATTGCCGCTACTATCCCAGCTGCTCGAGTTACATGATCGAGGCAATCGAGATTCACGGACCCTGGCGCGGCCTATGGCTGGGTCTGCGACGGATTGGCCGCTGCCACCCTTTTCACGAAGGTGGAATTGACCCGGTACCGGGCTCCGAGATGGAAAAGCACTATCTGGAAGACCAGCACGATGAACAACGGTAAACTTCTCCTTCATCCCGCCTCAACACCGAGTGAGCTTCCGGCACGTCGACAGCTGGCGGAACACCTGAATGCCCTTGGCGCAACCCAAGCCCCTTCGCCTTACCATCCCGAGCAGCTGTTGCCGGGGGAGCGATTTCTGCGCCTGGTAACCTTCATGGGCTGCTCGCCCCATATCCGGCTCGAACCGGAATCGCCGGATGACGATGGCTACTGCTACCTCACCCTTTGCGGCCCCCATCCATCCCCCCTCTTGCGCCATGGAAGCAACACGCGCCCCCCCCTCTGTCACCACTGTCGCAAACCCATAGTCAACGGGCAGCACCATGATTTTTCAGGTGCGCTGCCATGTCCCAAATGCGGCGAGAGAAACACCCTGGAGCAGCTCGACTGGAAACACAACGCGGGCGCCGCTCGATTGTTTGTCGAAATCCACAACATCTTCCCAGGAGAGGCGATTCCGACACCAGAGTTTCTCAACGACATGTCCAGACTCATCCGCGGAAGGTGGGATTACTTTTTTCTTCTCCAGGAGTCGGACGGGTGAACTCTCTCCCACTTCTTTCACTCCAAGGTTGCGGTTCGCAACACCACCCATCAGGCTCGGCCCTTTCGTCGAGCAGACTTTTCCGGAGGACCTTATGATGAACAAGATCGTGACGCTCACTTCCGCCACCGCCCTGATCCTGCTTGGCGGCTGCGCCACCAACGACCCCAACCGCTCCGCCAAGACCGGGGCCGCCATTGGCGCCGTGGTCGGCGCGGTGACCGGCCATCAACTCGATGACGACGCCGGTCGCTTCGTCGGCGCGGCGGTGGGGGCCCTCGCCGGCGCGGCGGTCGGCAACTATATGGATGAGCAGGAGCGGGCATTCGAAACCACCATGGCCGAGGAACAGAGGCGCAACGAACTGGAGATCGAACGCCTGGAGAACGATACCCTGCGCCTGAGCCTGGACAGCGAGGTCTCCTTCGATCTCGACAGCTATCGCATCAAACCCGCATTCGAGCCATCGCTGGGAAAACTGGCGGAGGTGTTGATTCGTTACCCCCGTACCGTGATGCACATTATCGGCCATACCGACAGCACCGGCGCCGCCGCCTACAATCAGCGCCTCTCCGAACAGCGGGCCGACGCCGTCCGCGACCACCTCCTTGCCCATGGCGTCCCCAGCCAACGCATCCGCACCGAGGGTCGGGGCGAGACGCAACCCCGGGACTCCAACGCCACCGAAGCGGGACGCCAGTTGAATCGCAGGGTCGAGATCTACCTCAAGCCCATCGTCGAGGGAAACGAAGCAGAGGCCTATCGCTCTCCTCAGGGCGGCTATTGATCCCGCGGGGGTATGGCCGTCGCCGGCGGATGCGGCCTCGATCGGCTGCACCCGTCGCGAAGATTGCGCGAGCATAGCGTACCCCTCCACCGCCGCACTGCTTTTCGGGGCCAGAAGATGGGGATATGAGTACCATCGCGACGTCGCTCTCGGGTTCTTCAGGAATCGAGGTACCATCGAAACGCAAAATCCCTTACAATCCCATTCGCCGCCCCCGTAGCTCAGCAGGATAGAGCATCCGCCTCCTAAGCGGAAGGTCGTGCGTTCGAATCGCGCCGGGGGCGCCAATTTCTTTGGGCGCGTCGTACAAGGGGAAGCCGCGCTGGATCGAGAACGGCGCATCCAACCCGAATTGCGGTGGAGCTCGCACCGCCACCTTGGGAGAAAAGGCGTCCCGCCCTCTCGCGAGGGGCCGGACTCCCTCGCTGTCAGGTCGTCGCCCCGCCAGACTTAACCTCCCCATGCTCGCAAGAGTTACGCGGTAGTCGCCCCCCCGCCAACCGAGTATGATCACGCCATGAAACTGACCGATTCCGCCATCCCCTCCCCCTGCTACATCTGCGAAGAGGCGCGCCTGGAACGCAATCTTCTTCTCATGCAGGATGTCCAACAACGCTCCGGGGTCAAGATCATCCTGGCCCTCAAGGGGTTCGCGATGTGGGCGACCTTCCCCCTCATCCGCCAATACCTGCAAGGCTGCACCGCCTCGTCGGTATGGGAGGCGCGGCTGGCGCGCGAGGCGTTCGGCGGCGAGGTCCACGCCTATGCACCGGCCTACAAGCCCGAGGATATCGAGCAACTGCGGGGACTGGTCAACCACATCTCCTTCAACAGCCTCAACCAGTGGCGACGCTACCGGGGCCAGATCGAATCCGCGGCCATCTCCCCCGGCCTGCGCATCAATCCCGAGCACCAGGAGGCGGAGGTCGCCCTCTACGACCCCGCCGCCCCCGGCTCGCGCCTGGGCATACGCCGCGCCCAGCTTGTGGAGGGCGACCTGGAGGGCATCGAGGGCTTTCACATCCACAACCTGTGCGAAAGCGGCCCCGACGCCCTGGAGCGCACCATGGCGGCCTTCGAAGCCAACTTCGCCGACTGGATCCCCCGGATGAAATGGATCAACTTCGGCGGCGGCCACCTGATGACCCGGGCGGGCTACGACGTCGAACACCTGATCCGCATCCTGCGCGGCTTTCGCGAACGCTATGACATCGAAGTGATCCTGGAGCCCGGCTCCGCCGTCGCCTGGCGGACCGGCCCGCTGTTGTGCGAGGTGGTGGATGTGGTGAATAACCAGCTGGATATCGCCATCCTCGACATCTCCGCCACCGCCCACATGCCCGACGTGCTGGAGATGCCCTACCGCCCGGCGATTCGCGACGCCGCCGAACCCGGCGTCAAGGCCCATACCTACCGCCTCGGCGGCAACTCCTGCCTCGCCGGCGATGTCATCGGCGACTATAGCTTTGACCACCCCCTGCAAGCCGGCGACCGCCTGCTGTTCGAAGACATGATCCACTACACCATGGTCAAGAGCACCTTCTTCAACGGCGTGCAGCACCCCGCCATCGGCATACTGCGCAAGGATGGCCGATTCGAGCTGATCCGGGTGTTCGACTACCCGGACTTTCGCGCCCGGCTCGGATAGCCCGCAACCGTAACCGCCCCCATGAACCGAAAAACAGCCGTTAGCCACGGAGACACAGCGCACACGGAGAGTTTTCCACAAGTTACCGCCCCGGCCTTTCGCACCGGGGAGGTTACTCCAAAAGGTCATACAACGCTCTGTTTTCACTCCGTGGGCCCGGTGCCTGCGTGGCTTTCGCTGGCGGATTCAGGATGAACCCGCTCGACCTCGCCACCACGCCCCTGCAAGGGAGCAACCTCATTGAGGCCAGCGCCGGCACCGGCAAGACCTTTACCATCGCCGGCCTGTTCCTGCGTCTGATCCTGGAAAAACAACTCGCGGTCGAATCGATCCTGGTGGTCACCTTTACCGAGGCGGCGACCGCCGAGTTGCGGGAGCGCATTCGCGGTCGCCTCGCCGAGGCGGAGCGCGCCTTCACCATCGGCAACAGCGAAGACCCGCTACTCGGACCGCTGCTCGACGCCAGCCACGACCCCGCCGCCGATGCCCGCCGCCTGCGCCAGGCCCTGCTCAACTTCGATCGCGCCGCCATCCATACCATTCACGGCTTTTGCCAGCGCATCCTGCGCGACCACGCCTTCGAGAGCGGCGGGCCCTTCGAGCAAGAGGTGCTCGCCGATCAGGAGGAGCTGCTGGACGAGATCGCCAACGACTTCTGGCGACGGCATATCCAGGACCTGCCGCCGCCACTCATCCGCGGCCTGCGCCAGGACGGCCTCTCCCCCGAATCCCTTGCCGGTCAGCTGCGCAACCTGCTCGCCAAACCCTACCTCAAGGTGCGCGGCGGCGAGGGCGACCCCGAAGCGGCCACCGAGCAAGCACGGGCCTATGCCGAAGCCCTAGACGCGGCCCGGGAGTTATGGAAACGGGAAGGTGATGAGATCCGCGAGCTGCTGCTCAACGCCTCGGGCCTCAACAAGACCAGCTACAAGCCGGCCGTCATCGCCCCCTTGCTGGATCAGCTTGATCACGCCGTGGGCCAGCAACTCCCCGCCCTCGACGACAAGCTCCAGCGCTTCGCCGCCTCCTTCATGGCGACCAAGGTCAACAAGGGCAAAACCGCCCCCGAGCACCCCTTCTTCGAAGCCTGGGATGCGGCCTGGTCAGGGTATACAGGCTGGATCCAGGCCCGCGCCGAGCTGATGACCCGGCTGCTGCGAATGGCCCGAGACTTCTTTGAAACGGAGCTACGGCGTCGCAAGGAAGAGGCCGGCCTGCTCGCCTATGACGACATGCTGCTGCGGGTCCATCAGGCCCTCGCGGGCGAGGCGGGCGAACAGGCCGCCAAGGCCATGGCCAACGCCTACCAGGCCGCCCTGATCGACGAATTCCAGGACACCGACCCGCTGCAATACGCCATCTTCAACACCCTCTTCGGCCTTGATCACATATTATTTTTGGTCGGCGACCCGAAACAGGCGATCTACAGCTTTCGCGGCGCCGACATCTTCGCCTACCTCACCGCCCGGGATCACGCCAAGGGCCGCTTTACCCTGACCACCAACTGGCGCTCCGAGGCGGGCGTGGTCGAAGGGTGCAACCGCCTGTTCGACCAGTCGCCAACGCCCTTTCTGTTCGCCGAAATCCCGTTCCAGGAGGCACGGCCCAACCGCGAGCAACCGGTCCTTCCCCTGATCGATCCCGACGAGGATCGCGCCACCCTCAATCTGTGGTTTCTGCCCAAAGGCGAGCGGGACAAGCCCCACACCAAGGATGACGCCCGCCACCTGATCCACCGCCACTGCGCCGCCGAGGTGGCGAGGCTGCTGCAAGGAGGCCAGAAAAACGAAGTCCATCTGCCCAAGCGCCCCCTGCGCGCCGGCGACATCGCCATCCTGGTGCGCACCCACGCCCAGGCGGAGGAGATGCTGGAGGTACTGCGACAATGGGGGATTCGCGGCGTCCGCGGCGCCCGCGACTCCGTCTTCGAAACCGCGGAGGCGGCACAGCTGGAGCAGGTACTGCACGCCATTCACGCCCCCCACCAGGAGGGGCTGCTTCGGGGCGCGCTGGCAACCCCCCTCTTCGGCCTTGATGCCGACGCCCTGGAGCGCCTCACCGGCGACGAGGCCGGTCTCGCCCAACATCTGCGGGGCTTCACGGAACTCCACCAGCGCTGGCGGGAGCGGGGCTTTCACGCCATGTTCCACCACCTGCTGGAGGGCGATGGGGTGAGCCAGCGACTGCTCGACCTGGAGGATGGCGAACGTCGCCTGACCAACCTGCGTCACCTGGGCGAGCGGCTCCACGACCACCACCGCAACGAACACCCCTCACCCCAGGGACTGCTCAAGTGGTTCTCCCGCCAACGCCAGGGGGCGGGCGAGACGGACGAGGCGGAGTTGCGCCTGGAGAGCGACGAACACCTGGTGCAGATCGTCACCATCCACAAAAGCAAGGGGCTGGAGTACCCAATAGTCTTCTGCCCCCACCTGTGGGACGGCCGGCTCGGCGACCCGAACGGGGATCCGATCATCTTTCACGACCCGGAGGACGAATACGCCGCCACCCTGGACTTCGGCTCACAAGCCTATGACCAGGCGCGCATCCAACACTGGAAGGAGGAGCTGGCGGAGTCGCTGCGCCTGCTCTATGTCGCCGTCACCCGCGCCAAGCATCGCTGCTACCTGGCCTGGGGCAACATCTCCGGCAACGGCGCCTCGCCCCTTGGGCTGCTGCTCCACGACGAACTCCCCCCAACCACCGAGAAGTGGCACAACGCCCTCCTCAACCGCCTCGCCGGCATGGACGACGACACCCTCTACGCCCGTCTCGAAGCATTACACAGCGCCGCCCCGGGGGCGATCGCCATCCGCCGCCTGGAGACCACGCCGCCCCACGCCCGCGCCATCGCCATGGCGCAACCGGCGCTGGCGGGCAACGCCCGAACCGCCGCCCGCCGGGTCGAGGCCCGCCAGCGCCTGACCAGCTTCACCGCCCTCACCCGCGGCCACGGCCATGGCGACCCGGAGCTGCCGGACCACGACCCGCAACCGATCGCGGGTCCCGAGGCCGAAGGCATCCCCGTCTCCCCCGCCGGCGATATCATGGCCTTCCCCCGCGGCGCCCAGGCCGGCAGTTGCCTCCACCACCTGTTCGAGAACATCGACTTTCGCGCCTCTTCCGCAGAGATCGCAACCCAGGCCGAACGCTCCCTGGAACGCTTCGGCTTCGAGCTCGAATGGCGGGACGTGATCACGGCCATGGCGGCCGAGGTCCTGGCGACCCCGCTTGACGGCAGACAAACCCGCCTCGACCGGGTCTCTCCCAGAAACCGACTGGTGGAGATGGAGTTTCACTTCCCCTGGCGCTCGGCGGCCCAGCGCAAGCTCTGGCGATCCATCAAGTCCCACTGGCCCGAAATGCCCGCGCCATTCGCCGACGCCCTCGCCGGACTCGCCTCCGCCCAGGCAACCGCGGAAGGCTTCATGCACGGCTTCATCGACCTGATCTTCGAACTGGACGGCCGCTACTACCTCGCGGACTACAAATCCAACCACCTCGGGGACCGGCTGGAGAACTACCGCCCAACGCAACTACTCACCGCCATGGCGGAACACCACTACTACCTTCAATACCTGCTCTACACCCTCGCGCTCCACCGCTACCTGCGCCAACGCCTGCCCGACTACCGCTACGCCGACCACTTCGGCGGCGTCTACTACCTCTTCCTGCGCGGCGTCCGCGCCGCCGACGGCGACCGCCAGGGGGTCTATTTTGACAAGCCGCCGGAGGGGGTGATCAGGGCGCTGGAAGAGTTGCTGGACGGCCCGGTACTTGAGACTTCGGAGTGAGGGCGCGAGGCGTTGATCCCCGAGTCGTGTCGCCACTATGCGGGGAAATTACCCAGCCAGATTGGGACGACAGGGTAACTTGGGTACGGTACTGCTTGGCGTCGATTGACTGGTGGACTGTGGTGGTGGTCGGGTCCGCTCCTTGCCACCCGGCTTGTCAGGCTGATTACGAATAGATTGGCGAGTCCTCAAGCTCCCGCTTGGGGGGGGCTCCAGTGCTTGGGGGCTCCAGTCTTGGCAGCTGTAGCTACCCGAATAGCCGGAAGGCAGGCAAGAGCTAGCAAGACCTGCATTCCCAAGGAGACCTTGGGAACGAGCCATAATCCCGCCATGGTGCGTTACGGCGCGCGCAAAGTCTGGCGGACAACCGAAACCATGGGGGAAGCGCGCCTAACGCACCCTACGGCTGAGGCCGCCGAAGCCCCCCTCCGTGATCTCCGTGCCTCCGTGAGAGTCCTTATGCCGGCTGCGGTCTAACGGCTCCACCGCGCAACGATCCCAGCCGCCCTTCATCCCTCGCCACCTCTTTCATGGCGCGCTTGAAGTGGCCGCGCAGCGGCGACTTGAGAAAGGGTAGCGGCTGGCGCGCCGGGATCTCTTTCAATACGCAGAAGATGGCGAGGGCATAGGTCATGTGGTACTGAGAGAGGAAGCTCTGGCGGGTCGCGCTGGGGCCGCCGCAGCTGCCGCAGGAGCGTTTGGGGGCGAGGTAGGCGCTGTTGGCCATCATCAGGCCGAAGCCGAGGAAGACCGCCACCAGTTCCGCCGCATGGGGGCGATTCTCTTCGCCGCCGGGGATCGTCAGCTGGCCGGTGAGATGCCAGGCGAGGGTCTGGGCGAAAGCGCCGATCAACGCCTCCGGGTTGTTGACCAGGGTCGGGTCATAGAGGATCGGCAGCGGCGCGGCCCCTTGGGCCGGCGGATGCTGACCGGGCAAGCGCAAGGGTCCGGACATCTCCCGCTGCACCGGCATGGGCCGCACCGCCGAGGCATTGAAGACCTGACAGGGCCAGTGGCTCATGCCGGCGTATTCCCGCACCCGCCCGAAGACCAGCTCGGCCATCTCCTGGGGGTTTCCGGCGCGACCGGGGAAAAAGCCGTCATCCGGCAGCACCAACTGGGTGTGGGCGTAAAAGACCTCCCGTTCTAGATTTTCCAGCGCCCAGCGAAAGACCTCGAACATCCAGTCGGTGGTCGCGTCGTCGAAGAGCGGCTTTTTGCTGAACCAGTCGAACATGGAAAACCTTGCTTGCTTCACATGCCGAAGGGGAAGTCGGGCGAGGCGGTGACGCCGCTCTCCCGCACCGGCCGCAACGCCTTGGCGTACTCGTTGAGTATCCCCAGGGTCCAGTCGATACGCCCGCGCAGATAGGTATCCCGCTCCGCGTCGTTCTGGGCGGGGTCATCGTTGAGCACCGACTCCACATGCTTGATGATCACATGCTCGGGGATGTAACAGAGTCGGTTGTTCTTGTAGCTGCTCATGCGCAACTCGGCGACCGGATAACTGCCGCCCTCGCTGGCGGACAGGGTAACGATCATCCCCGGCTTGTGCCCAAGCTCCTTGGGGCCGAACAGCAGGAAGAAGTTCTTAAGCCCTGACGGGACCTGGCCATGCCATTCGGGGCTCACCACCACCAGCGCATCGCTTTCGTTCAGGATACGCTTGGGTTCCGCCAATCGCTCCGTCCAGGCCGGATCCCCATCCCAGATGCCCTGATCCCACAACGGATAGGGATTGCCGCCCAGGTCGATGATCTCGGCCTGGGCGCCAGCGAAGCGTTCGCCGATGCGCCGCCGGATCAACTTCGCGACCTTGATGCTTTGGGAGGGCTGGCGATGACTACCGCTGACGATGGCGACCTTCATGATGATTTTGCTCCAGACGATGGGTTCGTGAAGGCCCGCGGGCCGCTATTCAGACAGCCGCGGACAGGACAACTTCCAGGCTCTAGGTTTGGGCGAGAGTGCGTTGATCAACCCGGATGACCGAATTTCAACACACGTCCGGCCACCGTTGCCAGCAACAGCAACGGCACGATCAGCACCACGCCCAAGACAATACCACTAATATCAAGCACAAAATCCGCCAGGGCGCCGCTGCGGGTCGGTATCGCCAGTTGGGTGACCTCGGTCGCGGCGGCGAACCAGACCAGCCAGCCCAGCTTCACCGCCAATCCGGGCCAGCCGCCGGTGCCCTGGCGATACCATGCCGCGGTCACCAGCGCCCCCAACAGGGCGAAAGCGGCCAGGTGCCCCCACTTCTGCAACTGATTTACGCCCCAGTCGACCAGCGCCTCTCGCTCCGGGTTTGCCACCGGAGGTGCTGCGCGTTTCTCGCTGGGGCCGTTGGCGGGAGGGTCTTCACCCTGGGACAGATCGGCGACCTTTGCCGTCGTCTCCTTGCCAACCTCATCACCGGCCTCATCGCCACCCGGGAGCGCCCGCGCCGCCTCCAGCTCATCCGCCGCCTGTATCAGCCCGGCGCGCAGATCGACCAACAGCGGCTTGAACCGCTCCATCGGCAACATCGTGTGAATGACAACCACCACCAACAGCAGATAGATCAGAATGTGCAGGGGACGCCCCAGAAAGCGACGGGCAAGCGCCAGCGCCAGCGCCAACCATAGCGCCGCCGCCAGCAGGTAGAGGCCATCGGCGACTGGCGTCGTGCGCACCGACCACAGCTCGGGCCGCGCCACGCGCATCTCGCCGCTACGCCCCCAGTGGCCGAGCACCAGCAGCGCCTCACGGGCCTCATCCGGCAGCGCCAGGATGGTGCGGCACTCGCTCGCGGGATGATCGCCATGCACGCCGCACACCACGCTGGCGGCATCGTACAGGCGACGCCCCCCTTCATCGATCCCCACCAGTCCGACCCGCCCATCGGTCCAGGAGAGCTCCCCCCGCTCCAGTCCCTGGGCCGCGACCCGCACCGAGACCATCACATGTCCCGCCGCGAAGGGACCGGGCAGATAGCCGCGAATCCGCTCGCCCGGGGCGAGGGAGAGCCAGGCGACGCCGTCTTCCCGGGTATCGCCAAAACGCCGAAAGAGTTGCTCGAAATCGCCAACCACGCCGCTCCCGGAGGCAAACTGATACTGCGCCTCGACCGCCGCGAGAAGATCGCCGCCGACGCGCTGGTAGGGTTGATGCCAGGAGAGGGGCAGCGCCAGCGCGAGCAACACCACCGCAGCTAGCAGCAGGCCGCTGCCGGTCAGCGCCGAGCGTGGCGGGGACGGGCTATCCATCGGTCCCGAAGATCCCCCCCGCCCCCCCTTCGCGAACGGGGGCGATGGATCCGGGGGCCTGCCGTGTTTCACTTTGCGCCCTCCCCCTCACCCCTCTCCCGCGGGGAGAAGGGCCTTTGCGGCGCTCCCTCGGATACCCAGACGCCATCTCACTCATCCGCCTGATGATCGTCCTCCTCGCGGCGAAAGCGGGTATTGCCGCAAGCGGGACAGGGCGGAATATGGCCGGCCTTGTGGAAGTGGAGCGCCTTGCCGCAGGCCTCGCACATCAGCGCGCCCGGCCCGGTCATCTCGCCGGTACGGTAGACCGAGGCCTGGCGCGCCGCCTCCGCCCACTGATCCAGCTCGACCCGGGTCTTGTCCGCGACCGAGGCGAAGGCCTCGAACAGCCGGCTCTCGATCAGCTGGATGTCCAGGCGCAACCACTGACGAAACTCTTCGCCGGTGTCGGCAAGGTAGCGGGCGGCGTCGTTGACATCCCGACGCAGATACTCGCTGATCCGATCCGCCTCCTCGCGACTCAGCTCCTCGAACTCCACCGACTTCTCCCGGGCATAGTCCACCGCCTTGCCGAAGTTGTCGGAGGCGGCGTGTTCCGCCCGATCCATCGCCTCGTCCACCCGTTGCAACATGCGATCATAGGCCTCGGCCAGACGCTCCAGCGTGCTCTTCGATTCGTCGGATTTCATCTCCACACCTCCTTTCATCACTATTCAAAGTAACGATATGCCGCAATCCCGCCAATGCGGAATGCGCGCAATCTTTACCCACTTCTTTCCTCACATTTTTCATTTTCCGTCCGTCGGCGGTATCCACAAAAGGGGATGGAATCTCACCAACGCGCCACAACCCTTGCACTTGACACTATAGCACGGAACAATGGGCCATCCGCGATGACGCGCATCGCTTTGGAGCATTCCTTTAACCCGGATCATGAAAGCTACGAATCCCATCACACCCGATACCCCATTCGCCAGCCTCGGCGCCAGAGCAAGCGCCTGGCTGCGCGCCCGCATGCCGACACCGCGGCTGCGCGGCGACCCGGCGGTGCTCGGCCATCGCCGGGTCTATATCCTGCCCACCCGCTACGGCCTGGTCTACGCCGGCTGCCTGTTGCTGATGCTGATCGGCTCCATCAACTATCAGAACAATCTGGGCTACATGCTGACCTTCCTGCTCACCGGCCTGGGTCTGGTCGCCATGGTCCACACCTGGCGCAACCTGCTCGGCCTGGCGGTGCATGGCGGGCGCGCCGAGCCGGTCTTCGTCGGCCAGGAGGCGTGCTTCCCCCTCTATCTGGATAACCGCGGCAAACGCCCGCGCCAGGCCATCCGCGCCGACGCCCCCGAGGCCGCCGGCATGGTCGAGGATGTTCCCGCCAATGACTCGGCGCGACTCTTCCTGCATGCCGGGGCGCGCCGCAGGGGGGTCTTCCGTCCCGGACGCATCACCCTCTCCACCCTCTACCCGCTGGGCCTGTTTCGCGCCTGGGGCTATGTCGACACCGGCATCGAATGCCTGGTCTACCCGACCCCCGCGCCAATCGGCGATCCGCCGGAACAGGAGGTCCCCGGCGGTAACGAATCCGGCGGCAAGGGACATGGCGTCGACGACTTCCTCGGCCTGCGCCCCTACCGCGCCGGCGACTCCCTGAAGCAGATCGACTGGAAGGCGCTGGCGCGCGAGCGGGGTCTGGTGAGCAAGGAGTTCGGCGGCGACCAGACCCGCCGCATCGCCCTCGACTGGGAGCTGCTGCCCGGCATCGACACCGAGACCCGGCTCTCCCTGTTGTGTCGCTTCGTATTATTGGCCGATAGCCAGCAGCAGCACTATGCCCTGAAACTTCCCGGCGTGCATATTGCCGAATCCCATGGTGAAAAACACAAGCACGCCTGTCTGGCGGCCCTTGCCCGCTTCTGAACAACGACCATGCGCCAATTACTCGACAGCGACCTCCCCCAATCCCAGATCAGCCGCCTGACCCTGCTGCTGGGGGCCGCCGCCCTGCCCCACTTCAACAACCTGGCCATGGCGGTCATGATCGCCTTCTTCATCATGCTCGCGATTCGCCTGTGGCTGAGTCAGAAGGGGCTCGGCATGCCCCGTCGCTGGCTCAAGGTGCTGCTCGCGTTGGCCGGCTTCGCCGTCGTCTACCTCAACTATGGCAGTATCGCCGGCCATATCGCGGGCGGCGCGCTGCTGACCCTGATGCTGGGTCTCAAGACCATGGAATTGCAGACCCGGCGCGACCTTTACCTGACCCTGTTTCTGACCTATTTCCTGATCATCACCCAATTCCTGTTCAGCCAGACCATCCTGCTCACCCTCTATCTGCTGGCGGTGGTGTGGGGGCTGACCGCGTTACTGGTATCCGTCAATCAGGTGCAGCGCACGACCGACCGCGACGCCCTGCGCGTCTCCGGCGCCATGCTGCTCCAATCTATTCCGATCATGGCAATCCTGTTTGTGGTGTTCCCCCGCCTCGACGGCCCGCTATGGAGCATGCGCCTCGACTCCACCGCCCAGAGCGGGCTCTCCGATCAGCTCTCCCCCGGCAGCTTCGATCGCCTGGTTCAGTCCCGGGAGATCGCCTTTCGCGCCATGTTCGACGGCCCGCCGCCGCCACCGGAACAGCGCTATTGGCGCGGCCCGGTGATGTGGCAGAGCGACGGTCGCACCTGGAGCGGCGTCCAAAATGACTGGCGCGGCCCGCCCGACGTCATCCCGGAGAGCGAGCCCGTCTCCTACCAGATCATCCTCGAACCCACCCGCAGTCGCCGCCTGCTGGCGCTCGACCTACCCGCCGGCCCCATCCCGGACGCGACCCTGACCCACGATTTTCAGCTCATCAGTCACCATCAGATCCACTCGCGCAAACGCTATGAGATGGTGTCCCACACCACCTATCGCATGGAGGACCTGACCGCCCGCGGCTGGGAGCTGGGACTGCAACTCCCCGAAAACGTCACCCCGCGCATGCGCGAACTGGTAGCCGAGTGGCAACACGGCGCCAGCGACCCCCGCCAGGTCATCGAGCGGGCGCTCGGCTACTTTCGCGAGCAACCCTTCTACTACACCCTGGAACCCCCGTTGCTGCGGCAAAATCCCACCGACCAGTTTCTGTTCGAGACCCGGCGCGGCTTTTGTGAACATTACGCCGCCGCCTTCGCTACCCTGATGCGCATCGCCGACATACCGACCCGCATCGTCGCCGGCTACCAGGGCGGTGAATTCAACACCCTGGGCGACTATCTGATCGTGCGCCAATCCGACGCCCACGCCTGGACCGAGGTCTGGCTGGACGACCAGGGCTGGACCCGTATCGACCCCACCGCCGCGGTCGCACCCAGCCGCATCCAGCGCAGCATCGACTACGACCTCCTCAACCCTGGCGAAGAGATCGCCTTTCGCGAGGGCGGCGCCGGCACGCTCGACTTCATGCACCGCGTCAACCTCCTTGCCGACGCCATCAATGCCCGCTGGGAGCTCTGGATCATCTCCTACAACAACTCCAGCCAGACCCTGCTGCTCTACAATCTCGGGCTTGACTTCATCAAGCACAGCGGCCTGATGATGCTCTCCGCGATACTGCCGCTGGCGCTGCTCGCGCTGCTGGCATGGCACATGGCCCGCCGCAACCGCACCGCCGTCGACCCCGAGCGTCGCCTTTACGACCGCTTTTGCGCACTATCGCAACTTCGCGAACTCCCCCGCGCCCCCGGGGAAGGCCCGCGCGACTACGCCCAGCGTATCGCCAACCACTACCCCGACAAGGCGCAATCCGCAAAGCGCATCGCCGATCAATACATCGCCCTGCGCTATGGCGGCCGCGAGACGACACAACAACACCTCGACGAACTGAAGCAGTCGATCCGGGAGTTTCCCTCATGAACCCGCGAACCCTATTGGTGCTGGCCCTCCTGATCCTGTGGCTTGCCGGCTGCGCCTCGCCGCGCCCCAAGCACCTGCCCCTTGGCGCCAGCCAGCTGCCCCAGCACGCCGAACCCAGCATGCGCTGGTATCGCGCCCGCTTTCGCATCGCCTGGCCGGAAGGGGAAGCGGTCGACCTCTCCACCGATACCCTCATCGCCCACCAGGTCGTCGCACCACTGCTGCGCAGTGAAACCGAACCCTATCTGTGGCGCTTTCACCGCCGCGCGGCCCGCGACCACGCCGGCCACGGCTTCAGCTTCCTGTTCCTGGTCAGCGATCGAACGGCGAGTCACTGGTGCCAAAGGCTGGAGGCCTCGCCGATGCTGCAACGACTGCTCGAAGCCAACGTGGTGGAAACCTTTCGCTGCAAACCCTACGGCCGTGACAATGGAAAATGGATGGCCTCCACCAGCGACCCCATGTGGCCCGAACGCATCCAGCGCTCCTGGCCCTACTTCATCCACGGCCTCAGCCGCTTCTGGCTGGGGCAGGTCGAACAGCACCACCGCGACCTGCCCCCGCCCGAAGACAACCTCAACGCCCTCGCCCAACACTATCGGCGCGTAGAGGACCAGATCACCCAAGACTGGCATGGCTACGGTCGCCACGCCCTCCTCCACCACCTCAGCGCCCTCTACGGATACGTCCCGGGCTTCTGATATCCACGCCGATGCCTTACCACGCCCGCCCATTCGCTTCGTTCAATCCCGACTGGTGAACCCATGCTCTACAGAACCCTGCTGCTGCTCCTCTCCCTCTGCACCCTGCCTCCGGTCGCCGCAACCACCCTCCAGGGCGAGATGGTCCAAGGCGGCATGCTGATCGGCCAGACCGACCCCGGCAGCCGGGTCAGCGTCGACGGCGAATCCATCCGCGTCTCCGCCGAGGGCTACTTCGTCATCGGCTTTCACCGCGACCAGGACGACAGCGCCCGCCTCAGGATCACCAAACCCAACGGCGTCACCGAACAGCGGGTGCTCGACATCGCCAAGCGAGACTATCCGATCCAGCGCATCGACGGCCTGCCCCCCGCCAAGGTCACCCCCCGCGGCGAAGAGGACCTGCGCCGCATCCGCGCCGACATCGCCGCCACCAAAAAGGCCCGCGCCATCGACGCCCCCCGCACCGACTTCCTCAGTGGCTGGCAATGGCCGGTGCTCGGCCCCATCACCGGCGTCTACGGCAGCCAGCGCATCCTCAACGGCGAACCCCGCCGCCCCCACTACGGCATCGACATCGCCGCCGCCACCGGCGCCCCCGTGCTCGCCCCCGCCGACGGCGTCGTCACCCTCGTCCATGACGACATGTTCTTCTCCGGCGGCACCCTCATCCTCGACCACGGCCACAAGCTCAGTTCCAGCTTCCTGCACCTGGACAAGATCCTGGTCAAGGAGGGCGACATCGTCAAAAAGGGAGACATCATCGCCGAAGTCGGCGCCACCGGACGGGTAACCGGCGCCCACCTCGACTGGCGCATGAACCTGCGCGAGGCACGCATCGACCCCGGACTGCTGGTCCCCCCCATGGAAGAGGCAAGCGCCAACCCGCAATAGGGCGAGACCCCGGACCGCCGCTCAGGACGCAATGTCCCGGACTAACGATCATGGAGTGGTTCGCCACCCCCCGGAAAATGAATCGACCGAAGAAGCGGCACTCCTTCAAGGACCGCCACTCCTATCGCCGGTCGCACCCGCGACCGCTGCCTTTGCCTCCCCACCCATGCGGATTATTCCCATAACCCGCTGTATATCCAAACGTTCCGACCGGGTGATCCGAGATGATCACAGATCGAGTGCCGATCGAACGGTCAGCATCGGCACCGATGGCAGTTGGGGAGCATTCGAGTTGATATGCAGTACATCCAGGTGATCATGCCTTCACACCCGGTTCCTCTGACACACCACGTTGGACGGGGCCGCCCTACCCGGGCCTGATGGCCTTCAGCCGCTCGGATGCGCCCATCTTCTTCGGCCGCAGCGCCGAGACCCGCGCCTTGCTGCGGCGGCTCTCCAGCGAGCAGGGCGAGCGGTTTCTGCTGGTCACCGGGGCATCCGGCTCTGGCAAGTCCTCGCTGGTGCGAGCCGGGGTCTGGCCCGCCCTGGAAGAGGGGCGGGCGTCGAGACTGCCGAACAGCGGGGATTGGCTGATCACCGACATGGTCCCGGGCAAGGATCCCTTCCTTGCACTCGCCAACAGCCTCGGCAGGGACCGGGAGCGGCGCTTTGACCTGTGGAGATTGGAGCAGGAGGCCGACAAGCTGCGGGATGGCGCGGCGGCCTTCCCGGATCTGCTGCGACGGGTTCATGAAAAATTGCCGCCCCATGGGGAGTGGCTGCTGATCCTCGATCAAATGGAAGAGCTCTTCACCCCGGCCTGCGAGCAACACCGGGAACCCTTCCTGGATCTGCTGCTGGAGGCGTCGGAGCAACCCCGATTTCGCATCATCGCCACCATCCGTTCCGACTTCCTGGACCAGTGCGTGGCCCACCCGGGCCTGAGCGAGATCCAGAACAACGGCGGCCACTACGGGCTGCCCGCGCCAGGCCCCCAGGCCCTCTCCCGCATGATCACCGGCCCGGTCCAGGAACTCGACCTGGCAACCCCGATGGAGCTGGATCCCGAGCTGGAGGCCCGACTGGTCACCGAGGCGCTCAATGAGCCCGGCGGCCTCGCCCTGCTCGCCTTCGCGCTGAAGGATCTCTACAGCTTTTGCGCCGAGCAACGGCGCACCACCATGGACCTGGCCGCCTATCGCCACGAAAAAGTGGGCGGCCTGAAGGGGGTGCTCAAGCGCCGCGCCGATGCCGCCCTGGAGCAGGCGGGGGATGAGGGGCGGGCGGCCCTGCCGCGGGTCTTCTCAAGGCTGGTGACGGTGCAGGCCGATGACACGGCGACCCGCCGCCGTGAACTTCTGGAGGCCTGGACCAATGACCCGGCGGCTCTATGCCTGATCGACGCGTTCACCGACCGCGATACCCGCCTGTTGGTGATCGCCAGAGAGAACAGCGATTCGGACCGTGGCGCTACCCTGGAGGTGGCCCACGAGGCCCTGCTCAGGGAGTGGGATGTACTGCGAGACTGGATCGGGGACTGTCAGGCGGCGCTGCGCCTGCGGGACCTGATTCAGGAAGAGTGCCGCGTCTGGGTGGAGCAGGGTCACCCGGATTATAGGCACTGGGGGCATGAACGGCTCCAGCCAGCCCGTGACCTGTTGTACGAGGCCAATCTGCTCGGTGATCTGGAACAGGATCCGGAACTCGCCGACTTCCTGGTGCCGGAAGCGGAGCTGATGCTTGCCAAACTGCTTTGCAGTGGAACCGATCATGACCGGCGTGAAAGGATCGGAATGCGCCTATCGGAAATTAGTGAGGGCTGCTCGAGGCCTGGCGTGGGAGTTATCGACGGTGTTCCGGATATACTGTGGTGTGCGATCCCCGGGGGCAGCGTCGAGATTGAAGAGCATGGGACCTTCAAGGTGGCACCATTTTATTTGGCCGCCTACCCGGTGACCTATGCCCAATACCGGGCCTTCCTGGATGATAAGGAGGGATACCACAGCGGGGCCTGGTGGAAGGATCTCAAGCACGAAGAGGAACCGGGCGCGCAGTTGCGGCGCTACGCCAGCTATCCGGCGGACTACGTCTCCTGGTACGACGCCACCGCCTTCTGTCGCTGGCTCAGTCAGCGGCTGGGCCATGAGGTGCGACTACCCGACGAATGGGAGCGGCAGTGGGCGGCCCAGAGCGCCCAAGCCGGGTTCGACTACCCCTGGGGAGAAGACTGGAGGGAGGAAGTTGCCAACACAAAAAAGGAAGGGATCGGGCGAACCACAGACGTCGGCGTATATCCCGGTGGGAGGAATGAGCAAGGGGTCTACGATCTTATCGGCAATGTTCGAGAGTGGTGCCGTAACAAGCATGGGAACCCACGCGGCTTAAAGGGGAGGGCCGGTGATATGCGCGCGGTCCGCGGCGGCTCTTGGAGCTACCCTCTGGATTTCGCGCATGCCGGAACCCGCGACCAGAGCGCACCTTACCTCAGGGACCATCTAGGGTTTCGGGTGTTATGTGTACCCCCCCCATTCTGACCGCTGAATTGCAGGTCTCTGGCCGCTGGTCCTCTGACCCACTGAGACCGCGCGTACCGCGGTCGCTCGCTCGTCCCCCACGCGCCGCGTGGGGATGCAGCAGCGGCGCGCTGCGCCAAGCCAAGCCGTCACCAAGCCAGGTCCACCTCGATAACCCCTCCCGCCGGGCATAGTTGCCTCGTTCCCCTGTGTCACATGGGAATGCGGTCTTGACCGCGTCGCGGTCAGACCCGGGATGCGGCGCATCCAAGACCGGGTTGCCAAGCGGCGCTTGGCAACCAGGGCAATTCGCTGGCTGGGATCTTGGCCCAATCGATGTCCGGCGGAACGTCGGCGGTGAGGCCAATCCCCTTGCGATCATCCAGCCCCAGGAGGCCCAAAGCGCGACCGATGGCGGCCAGGGCCTCGGGTTGCGGTTCGTCCAGGAGTCGCGGCAGCCAGGCGTCGTGGAGTTCTTGCAGCAGACTATCACCGTCGGCGATTTCAGCGCCGCTTTCGAGGATGCACGGTGCGGCCACCTCGGGTTGGACGTTCCGCAGCCAGCGGATGATGGGGGCGCAGTCAACGTCATTAAGATAAGCCATCGTGGCATTCTCCGGGAATGATGCGCCTCATTTCGTGGGT
>JAABSM010000037.1 GCA_011390365.1 Gammaproteobacteria bacterium | reverse complement strand
ACTTTGAACGCTTGTTGTTGAAGTGGCGATGGAATAGGATTCGACTGGTCACGCCGCTCCAGCGGCGTGACCCATCCGCCGGCGCTCCCGCGCCGCGTCCGCGCTCGGCGCGGGAGCGCCGGAAGATGCGTAACACCGCCGGAGCGGTGTTACGAGGGCTAGTCGATGGCTCCCACTTCGTTCTGCAAACCAGTCCTCGCGACTGCGCGAAAATCATTGTTCAGCAACTTGATACTTTGAACGCTTGTTGTTGAAGTGGCGATGGAATAGGATTCGACTGGTCACGCCGCTCCAGCGGCGTGACCCATCCGCCGGCGCTCCCGCGCCGCGTCCGCGGTCGGCGCGGGAGCGCCGGAAGATGCGTAACACCGCCGGAGCGGTATTACAAGGGCTAGAATCGGTCCGGCGAAAGCCTCAACCTCCGCGCAAGTACTAATCCCGTTCATCCTGCAAATCCGGTCTATCCCGTCTATTCTTCAACCCGGACGACACCGCGCCAGCGCTATCCCTTCAACTCCGCATAGGTCTCGGCAAAGGCCTTGATCGCCTTGTCGAGATCCTCCCGGGTATGGGCGGCGGAGATCTGGGTGCGGATGCGCGCCTTGCCCTTGGGGACCACCGGAAAGAAGAAGCCGATGGCGTAGATGCCGCGCTCCAGCAGCTTGGCGGACATCTCCTGGGCGAGTGCGGCGTCGCCGAGCATGACGGGGACGATGGGGTGTTCGCCCGCGGGGATGTCGAAGCCTGCCTCTTTCATGCCCTGACGGAAGTAGCGGGTGTTCTCCTCCAGCCGATCCCTTAGCTCGGTGGATTCGCTGAGCATCTCCAATACCTCAATGGAGGCGGCGCAGATCGAGGGGGCCAAGGTGTTGGAGAAGAGGTAGGGGCGGGAGCGCTGGCGTAGCAGGTCGATGATCTCCCCGCGGCCGGAGGTGTAGCCGCCGGAGGCGCCGCCCAGGGCCTTGCCGAAGGTGCCGGTGATGGTGTCGACCCGGTCCATTACGCCGCAATACTCGTGTACGCCGCGCCCGGTCTTGCCCATGAAGCCGACCGCGTGGCAGTCGTCGTGGTGGACCATGGCATCAAAACGGTCGGCGAGATCGCAGATTTTGTCCAGCCTGGCGACGCTGCCGTCCATGGAGAAGACGCCGTCGGTGGTGATCAGGATGCGCCGCGCGCCGTTCTCTCGGGCCTCCTTGAGGCATCGCTCCAGATCCGCCATGTCGTTGTTCTTGTAGCGATAGCGGGCGGCCTTGCAGAGCCGAACGCCGTCGATGATGGAGGCGTGGTTGAGCTCGTCGGAGATCACCGCGTCTTCCTTGCCGAGGATGGTCTCGAACAGGCCGGCGTTGGCGTCGAAGCAGGCGGCATAGAGGATGGTCTCCTCCATGCCGAGGAACTCGCTGACCCGGGCCTCCAGTTGCTTGTGGATCGATTGGGTGCCGCAGATGAAGCGTACTGAGGAGAGGCCGAAGCCCCACTGGTCGAAGCTGGCCTTGGCGGCCTGGATGACGCGCGGGTTGTTGGCCAGCCCCAGGTAGTTGTTGGCGCACATGTTGACCACCTCGCTGCCGTCGGCGAGGCGGATATCGTTCTTCTGCTCCGAGGCGATGATGCGCTCGTTCTTCCACAAGCCGGCGTCGCGGATCTCTTGCAGCTCCTGGCTCAGGCTCTCTTTGGCGGTTTTGAAACTCATTCCTGAAGATTCTCCTGGTAGCGGTTGTCGGTCGATTTCTTTGCATAACCATGAGGACTGCCAGTCCTGAGGCCTATTCACTCATCCCAGCTCAGGATCACCTTGCCCGACTGGCCGGAGCGCATCACGTCGAAGCCCTGCTGAAAATCGCTGTAGTGATAGCGGTGGGTGATGACCTTCTCCAGTGGCAGGCCGGTCTGCACCATCATGGTCCCCTTGTACCAGGTCTCGAAGATCTCGCGGCCGTAGATGCCCTTGATGGTGAGGCCCTTGAAGACCACCTTTTCCCAGTCGATGCCGGTGCCGTCGGGCATGATGCCGAGCATGGCGATGTTGCCGCCGTTGATCATCTTGCTGAGCATGTCCTTGAAGGCGTGGTGGGAGCCGGACATCTCCAGCCCCACGTCGAAGCCCTCGAAGATGCCCAGGCTGCGCATCAGTTCGCGGGTGATGGTGGTTTCACGCACGTTGATGGGGATCACCCGCGGGGTGATCTCCTTGGCCAGCTTGAGGCGATAGTCGTTGATGTCGGTGATGACGATGTTGCGCGCGCCGCAGTGGTGGGCGATCATCGAGGCCATGATGCCGATCGGGCCGGCGCCGGTAATCAGCACGTCCTCGCCCACCATGTTGAAGGTGAGGGCGGTGTGCACGGCGTTGCCATAGGGGTCGAAGCAGGCGAGCACCTCCGGCGACATCTCGCGGCTGGGGCGGTAGACGTTCTTTTCGGGAATGGAGAGATATTCGGCGAAACAGCCGGTGCGGTTGACCCCCACGCCGATGGTGTTGGGGCAGAGGTGACGCCGCCCCGCCAGACAGTTACGGCAACGTTCGCAGACAATGTGTCCCTCGCCGGAGACGGGGTCGCCGATATTGACGCCGGCGACATTGGGGCCCCGGTCCACCACCTCACCGGCGAATTCATGGCCGATGGTCATGGGTACGGGGATGGTCTTCTGCGCCCAGGCGTCCCAGTTGTAGATGTGGACGTCGGTGCCGCAGATGGCGGTCTTGTGGATCTTGATCAGGACGTCGTTATTGCCGATCTCGGGCATGGGGACATCTTCCAGCCACAAGCCCTCTTTCGGTTCTCTCTTTACCAGTGCTTTCATCGACTCTTTTTACCCTCCGGTTCGCGGCCCCATTTCGGCGACCGGTATCAGCACGGGATTCTATCGAGTTGGCGGGTCGAAAGCGAGGGAGGTGGACGGAACGGAGGACTGCCAGCCCTGGCGGGACTGGCAGTCCTGACTTAAGCCCCAGGCGTCAGGGGCTTAGTGTAGTGGCGGCCTGCGCGTCAGCCGCAAGCGCCGGGCGGGGGTTTCGGCAGGCCTGCATAGCGGCAGGCGTCCCGGGCGCCATTGACCGGAAACATCTGACGAAGGAACTTGCGGTTCCAGCGGCAATCCTTCTGGCTCTTGCACAGGGTGCGCTGCATCAGGTCCAGTTCCGGGGCGATGCCGAATTCGGCGTAAAAATCGCGCAGGAAGTGGATTGCGATCCAGTGATCATCGCTGAGGGTGAGTTCGTCATTGGCGGCCATGGTCTCCGCCACTTGCGGGGTCCAGTCGCGGCTGTCGAGGAGATAGCCATCATCATCGACGGCGATGAACCTTCCGTCGATCTCAAGCCCATGGGGAATGACGGTGGCGGGGGATGGGGTTTGTTCCTGGGTTCTCATGTCGTTTCCTCCTTCGTCGGGTGATTTGCATTGCAATCGTGGCGAAGACGCTTCCGGTTACCGCTGGTATATCGAAGAAAACGCCGTCGACACGGTCGACTTCCGTTACGCCGCTGTTGTTCAGCGATCATTTTTTGCCTTTCGCTAAAGAGGGAGTGTTGCTGCACCCTCCCAGGAGGAGCGCGCCTTGCGCACTCCCGCCTGTGAGTTAAACTATAGCACTGGCGATTGTGATTGATAGGGCGGAAAGGGCCATGCGAGAGAAAGTAGTTGATCCAGCGCAATACTTTGCGCGATTGTTGCGGACAAATGTCATTGTCGCGGCGTCCGAGCAGCTGGGGAAATCCCCTGCTTACCGAAGATAATGGCATGCGCGTACTCTTTTCCGTGGTCCCGGGGGAATACCGCTACGCGGTAGCGATTTTGTGCTGGGCGGTCTGGTCCGCTACCTGTTGATGCGGCATCCTACGCTGGTTGCTCGGATCCGGGAGAAGAGGGGTGTGTGAACGTCGCTGAGGCGGATTGTTGCGCGAGCTCAAAAATCTTGTCCATGGAGCAAAACTAACCCGGGTGTTGCGCATTTTTCTCGACACTGTGCTGTAATACGACGACGGTCGGAATTGTGCCCTCCGTCACATGGTGACCACTGGTTTCCCTCCACGACATTTGCAGAGGCAGTCATGAATCGAATTCGAGGGTTGCTCGCATGCGTCATCCTTGTGGTCCTGTCAGGGGCGGTGATCGCCGATGACATGCTGTTGCTGCGCGAGGATGGCCCGTGCGTGATGGGCGGCTTCGACGCCAATGGCGAACTGGCGTTCGGCGGCGAGGGTGAGCCGTTCCATACCCTGATCAGTGATGAGATGGTGCTGGTCAAATGCAAGGGGGAGGATCTGGTCAACGACAGCGGCCAGGCCCAGCTGATGGACGACCTCCCTTGCGGAATCCTGCTCCGCGACCGGGATGAGCCATTGGAGGCCGAAAGCGGCAGCCTCGCGGTCTCCTCCGATGGCGTGGGAACCGCCACCTGCAAGTGGGAGCCCTGATTCTCCCGCGCCAGTGAGGCTCAGGCCTCGATATCCACCAGTGTTGGCTGCAACACCTTCACCAGATCCGCGGGCGCGAGGGCGATGATGTAGCCCCGCTTGCCGCCGTTGATCCATATTCTCTCCAGTTCGACGATACTTTGTTGGCAGTAGACCGGCATCCTGGCGCGCGTGCCGAAGGGTGAGGTGCCGCCTATCTGGTAGCCGGAGTGCCGGTCGGCGGTCCTGGGCTCACAGGGTCGCACCGATTTGGCGCCGATGGCGCGGGCCAGGGCCTTGGTGGAGACCTGGCGATCGCCGTGCATCAGCACCACCAGCGGCTTGTTGCGGTCATCTTCCATGATCAGGGTCTTGATCACCGCGTGTTCATCAATCTCGAACAGCCGCGAGAACTGGGCGGTGCCGCCGCCATCTTCGTAGTCATAGGGATAGCCTTCGAACGGGACCTTGTGCGCCCGCAGTTCACGAATCGCCTGGGTTACGGGTTCCTTCTTTGCCACGCCTCTACCTCGCCGCTTTGTCCAGCATCTCCCGCGCATGGGCCAGCGTGTTGTCGGTGATCTCCAGTCCGCCGAGCATGCGCGCTACCTCCTCGACCCGCTCTTCCTGGGCGAGGGGGTGGATATGGGTGAAGGTCTGTTCGCCGTCACTGCTCTTTTTGACCTTGAGGTGGTTGTGCCCCTGGGAGGCGACCTGGGGCAGGTGGGTGACGCACATCACCTGACGACGTCCGCCCAGTTCCCTTAACAACTTGCCAACGATCTCGGCGACGCCGCCGCCGATACCCACGTCCACCTCGTCGAAGATCAGGGTCGGGGTGCCGTTGCACTGGGCGGTGGCGACCTGAATGGCGAGGCTGATGCGGGAGAGCTCGCCCCCCGATGCGGTTTTCGCCAGTGGCTGAGGGGATTGACCGGGGTTGGCGGCGACCAGAAACTCGACCCGATTGATGCCGCTGGCGCTGGCTTTGCTCTCGTCCAGGGTCTCTAGCGCGATCTCCAGCTTGCCGCCGGGCATGCCCAGGGTCCGCATCGCCTCGCTGACCTCGCCTTGCAGTCTGGCCGCCGCCTTGCGCCGTTGCCGGTCCAGCTCCTGGGCATGCGTCAGATAGGCCGCGCGCAGCGCCTCGGTCTCCGTCTCCAGGCTCGCCAGGTGGACATCGGCGTTCTCCAGCTGCTCGCGTTCGCCGCGCAACTCTTCCAGCAGCGCGATCAACTCCTCCGGTCGGCGACGAAACTTGCGCGCCATGTCGTGAATGGCGGAGAGCCGCTCTTCCAGCGTGGCGAGCTTGTCGGGATCGACCTCCAGCTCATCCAGGTAATCGCGCAGGCCTCGCCCGGCCTCCTCCACCTGAATCGCCGCCTCTTCCAGCAATGCCCTGGGCTCCCCTAGCTGGGGGTCGGAGTTGGCGAAATCCTCCAGCTCGCCCGCCGCCCAACTGATGCTGGAGTGGGTGGTCTGCTCGCCGTCATAGAGCATCTCCAGGATGCGCGCGCAGCCTTCGCGCAGGCGATCGGCGTTGCTCAGGCGCAGGTGCTCCGCTTCCAGCTCCTCCAGCTCATCGGGCCTGAGATCCAGCACCTCCAGTTCGTCTACCTGAAAACGCAGCAGATCGAGGCGCTCGAAGCGCTCCCGGGAGGCGCTGCGCAGGGTCTCCAGGGCGTCGCTCTTCTCCCGCCATTGGTGATAGTCTTCGCCGATCTTGGCCACCGCTTCGCCGAGGCCGGCATATTCGTCCAGCAGGATGCGCTGTTGATCCCGCCGCATCAGCGACTGGTGGGCGTGCTGGCCGTGGATATCCACCAGCTGATCGCCAAGGCCCTGCAACTGCTTCAGCGGTACCGGGCTGCCGTTGACGAAGGCCTTCGAACTCCCCTTGCGGGAGAGCACCCGGCGCAACATGCACTCGCCGTCGCTGTCGAGCTCCTGCGCCGCCAGCCAGTCGCGAATGGCGGGGTGCTCGGTGAGGTCAAACTCGGCGGTAATCTCGGCCCGATCGCAGCCGGCGCGAATCATCTCCCCGTCGGCGCGGTCGCCCAGTACCAGCCCCAGGGCATCGATAAGGATCGACTTGCCGGCCCCGGTCTCGCCGGTGAGGATGGTCATGCCGGGGCGCAGCTCCAGCTCCAGGGCGCTGACGATGACCAGATCGCGGATGTGTATGCGAGTTAGCATGGGGTCTGAACCGACATCCGTTTAGCCACGGAGGCGCGGAGGTCGCAGAGTAAGCCTCTGAAATTGCGTGTTGTTCCGGGGGCGTCCCAAAGACGACCGCGAATTCGATGGTCACTCATTGAACATACTCCGTGCACCCTGTGTCTCGGTCGTCAGCTTTCCTGGTCGCGGATGAACCGCTACGCCAAGGGGGAGCGTTTTACCACAGAGCGCGCCGAGGGCACAGGGGTTGTTGCGGTTACATCTTGGCGCGGGTTCCCAGCAGCACCGCCTCAATGTCATTAAGATAAGCCATCGTGGCATTTTCCGGGAATGATGCGCCTCATTTCGTGGGTACGCCGACCGTTTTTGGTTCCGCATAGGATGTGCCGACGACCGAGCGACAGGGCTTTTTATTCGGCACATCCTATGCCGGCCCGACGATTTCCGGCCTGCTCCGGAGTCAGGCGCATCAAGGGCGGGAACCCTGCGTGCCGCTAACTACGCTGCGGCTGCATTTACAGCCTTAACACAGGGGCGAGGGGCTTTTCAAGGGCTGCGTGGCTGGAGTGCGGCCCTGGGGCCGTGCGTTTCGGCGCCGCTATGCCAGTCACACGCCAAGGCGCGTACTCCAAGATCACCAACTACGACTTCCCGTCCATCCTGAAAATCCTGTCCATTCTTTTCTGATCATGGCTCCGGAAAATGGAGCCGGGCGCGTTCTCGTCGCGCCCGGCCCAGCGGGCCGATCAATCCACGATCTCCCCCTCCACCACCGGCTCGCCGCGCACGAAGGTCAGCCCACCGCCGACGGCGTCGACGATGATGCGGTCGCCGGGGCCGAATTTGCCGCCGAGGATCGCCTGGGCGAGCGGGTTTTCCACCTGCTGCTGGATCGCCCTCTTCAACGGTCGTGCGCCGTAGACCGGGTCGAAACCGGCCTCGCCGAGCTTGTCCAGGGCGGCTTCGCTGAGTTCGATCTGCATGTCGCGATCGGCGAGGCGACCGCGCAGGTAGTCGACCTGGATGCTGGCGATGGCGCGGATCTGGGATCTCCGCAACGGGTGGAAGACCACCAGTTCGTCCAGCCGGTTGATGAACTCGGGGCGGAAGTGACCGCCGACGATCTCCATCACCGCCCCCTTCATCCGGTCGTAGTTCTCCTCGCCGGCCATCTCCTGGATCAGCTGGGAGCCGAGGTTGGAGGTCATCACGATGACGGTGTTGCGAAAGTCCACGGTACGGCCGTGGCCGTCGGTGAGGCGGCCATCTTCGAGCACCTGCAACAGGACGTTGAAGACGTCGGGGTGGGCCTTCTCCACCTCGTCCATCAGGATCACCGAGTAGGGCTTGCGTCGCACCGCCTCGGTCAGATAGCCGCCCTCTTCATAGCCGACATAGCCGGGGGGCGCACCGATCAGACGCGCCACCGAGTGCTTCTCCATGAACTCGGACATGTCGATGCGCACCATCGCCTCTTCGGTGTCGAACAGGAATTCCGCCAGCGCCTTGCACAGTTCGGTCTTGCCCACGCCGGTGGGGCCGAGGAACAGGAACGATCCGTTGGGCCGATTGGGGTCCGACAGCCCGGCGCGAGAGCGACGAATGGCGTCGGCCACCACGCGTACCGCCTCGTCCTGGCCGACCACCCGGCGGTGGATGTTCTCCTCCATTTGCAGCAGCTTCTCTCGCTCCCCTTCGAGCATCTTCGAGACGGGGATGCCGGTCCAGGCGGAGACCACCTCGGCGATCTCCTCCTCGGTGACCTTGTTGCGCAGCAGCTGCATGTCCTTGTCCTCCGCCTGGTCGGCGGCGAAGAGCTTCTTCTCCAACTCCGGGATAGTGCCGTACTGGATCTCCGCCATGCGGCTCAGGTCGCCGGCGCGGCGGGCGGTCTCCATCTCGACCCGGGCGCGATCCAGCTCCTCTTTCACATGGGTCGCCCCCTGCACCGCCGCCTTTTCCGACTTCCACACCTCTTCCAGGTCGCTGAACTCCCGTTCCAGGCGGGCGATTTCATCTTGCAGGTCGGACAGACGCTTCTTGCTGGCGTCGTCCTTCTCCTTCGCCACCGCCTCCCGCTCGATCTTGAGCTGAATCAGCCGGCGATGGAGCTTGTCCATGGACTCGGGCATGGAGTCGATCTCCATGCGGATGCGCGACGCCGCCTCGTCCACCAGGTCGATCGCCTTGTCGGGCAACTGGCGGTCGGAGATGTAACGATGGGAAAGCACCGCCGCGGCGACGATCGCCGGGTCGGTGATGTCGACACCGTGGTGTACCTCGTAACGCTCCTGCAAACCGCGCAGGATGGCGATGGTGTCCTCCACCGTCGGTTCATTCACCAGCACTTTCTGAAATCTTCTCTCAAGCGCGGCGTCCTTCTCCACATACTTGCGGTACTCGTCCAGGGTCGTCGCGCCGACGCAGTGCAGCTCGCCGCGCGCCAGCGCGGGCTTGAGCATGTTGCCGGCGTCCATCGAGCCCTCTGCCTTGCCCGCGCCGACCATGGTGTGCAGCTCGTCGATGAACAGGATGACCTGCCCCTCCTGCTTGGCCAGATCATTCAGCACGCCCTTGAGGCGCTCCTCGAACTCGCCGCGGAACTTGGCCCCGGCGATCAGCGAGCCCATGTCCAGCGACAGCAGCCGCTTGCCCTTGATCCCCTCCGGCACCTCGCCGTTGACGATACGCTGGGCCAGGCCTTCGACGATGGCGGTCTTGCCGACGCCAGGCTCGCCGATCAGCACCGGGTTGTTCTTGGTGCGACGCTGGAGGACCTGAATGGTGCGGCGAATCTCGTCGTCGCGACCGATGACCGGGTCGAGCTTGCCCTGTTCCGCCTTCTCGGTGACGTCGATGGTGTACTTCTCCAGCGCCTGACGCTGCTCCTCGGCGTTGGGATCGTCGACGCTCGCGCCGCCGCGCATGTTGTCGATCGCCTTCTCGATGGGACCCTTGGCGGCCCCCGCCTCGCGCATCAGGCGACCCAGCTCGCCCTTCTCCGCCACCGCCGCGAGCACGAACAGTTCCGAGCTGATGTACTGATCCTTGCGCTGCTGGGCCAGTTTGTCGGTCTGGTTGAGCAAGCGGCCCAAGTCATTGGAGACGGTGACGTCGCCCCCCGAGCCCTGCACGCTGGGCATCCGCTCCAGCACCTCGCCCAGGCCGGAACGCAGGCGGTTGACGTTGACATCCGCCTGGGTCAGCAGGTGGCGCACGCTGCCCCCCTCCTGGTCGAGCATCGCGAGCATCACATGTACCGGCTCGATGAATTGATGATCACGGCCTACCGCCAACGACTGGGCGTCGGCCAGGGCCATCTGGAACTTGCTGGTAAGTTTGTCCATTCGCATGGTTTCGCTACTCCGAAAAAATTCCGCTGTATGTTACTGCTCAACCATATTGGGCAGGCGGATAGGGATTTCAATATCGCGCTGAAACGATAACTCACTGAGTTTACAAAGGAAGTAATTGTGTTTTTATAGTGGTTATTAAATTATTGGATGGTCGCAAAAGAACCGCGGTAGTTACAATCCGTGAATCAACAGGAGTATACTTTGCCGCTCCGAGATTTCGGCGAATCACGGCGAAACGCCAAGGCGGGTTCACGAGGCACCATGAAACTGGTCATTGTTACCGGTCTTTCGGGATCGGGCAAAAGCATCGCGCTCCACACCCTGGAAGACCTGGGCTTCTATTGCATCGACAATCTGCCCATCTTCCTGCTCCAATCCCTGTCACGACAACTGACCGGTGAAGAGGATGAGGTGTTCGACCGCACAGCGGTAGGCATAGACGCGCGCAATCGCCAAGAGGAACTGGACCGCCTGCCCGGCCTCATCCAGCAGCTGGAGAGTCACGGTATCGGCGTCGAAACCGTCTTCCTGGATGCGGAAGACGCCATCCTCATCCGCCGCTACAGCGAAACCCGCCGCCGACACCCCCTGAGCAGCGACGATATCCCTCTGGAGGAGGCGATCCGACGCGAACGGGCCATCCTGCAACCGCTGCTTACCTCCGCCGATCTGGTCATCGACACCTCCCACACCAACCAGCACCAACTCCGGGACATCATTCGCGGGCGTCTCGACGACGACCTGGAGCGGGAGATCTCGATCCTCTTCGAATCCTTCGGCTACAAGCACGGCGTACCCAAGGACGCCGACTTCGTCTACGACATGCGCTGCCTGCCCAATCCCCACTGGGAAAGGGATCTGCGCCCCTTCACGGGTCGCGACCAGCCGGTTCGACAGTTCCTGGAAGACCACCAGCGGGTCATTGAGTATCGCGACGCCCTGATCCGCTTCCTGGAGGAGTGGATCCCCCGCTTCGCGGAAGACGGCCGTAGTTATCTGACCGTCGCCCTCGGCTGCACCGGTGGTCAGCACCGCTCCGTCTACATGGCCGAGGCGCTGGTCGGCCACTTTCGGCAACAGGGCCTGCATGCCCTGATCCGCCACCGGGAGCTGTCATGAACGCCGCGAAACCTCCCGCCGTTGGCCTGCTGATCATCACCCACGACGGCATAGGCCAGACCCTGCTTCAGAACGCCGTCCACATCCTTGGCGGCGACTGCCCGATGGCGGTGGAAACCCTGGCGATCACCGATGAGCAATCCAGGGAAAGCTATGAAGTCCAGGCCATGGCCATGGCCCAACGGCTCGATACCGGCGCCGGCGTGCTGATTCTCACCGATATCTACGGTGCCAGCCCCGCCAACGTCGCCCGCAGCGTGGATATCGGCGAATCCAAGAGCATGGTGGCGGGGGTCAACCTGCCGATGCTGCTCAAGATCTTCAACTACTCCCAGCTGGATCTGGTCGAACTCACGGAGAAGGCGATCACCGGCGGGCAGGAGTCGATCATGATGTGCCAACTACCGCAATAGCAATATAAAACAACAGCATCGCCCCCAAGCGGAAAACAGGCAAAAGGTTGCAACAAGGGAAAGCGGGCGATAGCAGGGGATAGCGACAATGATCGAAAAAGAGCTTCACATCATCAACAAACTGGGCCTCCATGCCCGCGCCGCCGCCAAATTCGTCACCTGCGCCGGCGACTTTCAGAGCGACGTCAAACTCGCCCGCAACGGCCGCACCGTCAACGGCAAGAGCATCATGGGCGTGATGATGCTCGCCGCCGCCAAGGGCGCCACCCTCACCCTCACCGCCGAAGGCCCCGACGAGGAGGAGGTGGTAAAACGCATCGAGGAACTGGTGAACGACAAGTTCGGCGAGGGGGAGTGAACGCCAGAACCGCCGAGCGCGCGGCGTACCGCGCTACTGCCGCAACCGCGCTTGAGTCAGGACAACAAAGAGTGCGCCATGGCGGATTGAAGTCCAGACCCCCAAGCGGTGGCGGGACATTGGTTCGGGCGGACATTTCCACGAAGAAATGGGGTGGTGCAATCGAATGGCAATACCCCGGAAACGGGTGGGCGGCGGATGCTAACGATCTCCAGCCCCACCGCCCCCCTTGTCCATCCTGCCGACGGCGCAAGAGACGAAAGACTTCGCCGTCGCCCCGAAGCGCGCGATGGAGTTGAGATCCTCATCCGCCATCGGATAGCCGAGGGAGACCAGCTTCCCCCGCAACTCCTCCATGCGGTCTTCCGCCACATCCAGGGTGATCGTCCGCGGCTCCGTCTCCAGGTTCACCTCCACCTCGCCGAACGACTCCTGCAGCGACTTCTTCAGGGTATTGGCGCAACCGCCACACTTCACATTGAGTACTTCAAAGGTCTGTTTCATGGTCTGGTTCCTTGGTTTCGGGCCGGCCTTGGCCAGCGCTGGAAAATATCCGGTTTCGGGTTGCGGGAGGTTTCAAAACAGCTCAATAACGTATCGGACCCCGGCAACCCTGGATCATCCCTTAGCATATTGAACTTTCTGGCGGGTCTTTCAACGCCTGGATGCGGGGTGAAAAGTCATGCAGGGCAAGCGCTGCTTGTTGTGTGATCCGAGCATGGGCAAGCGGAGCTTGCAGGACATACATTACCAAGCGGAGGGAACACTACAAAAGCCCTTCCAACCCCGGAATCCTTTTGAACACCATCAACAAAACAATCCCGATCTGGATGATCTTCTTGACCCCGGCCCGTTGCGCGGCACGAAACAGGGCGATGGGGGCGTCGCGGTGGAGGGAGTCGAAGCGCTGATCGCCCTGTTCGCGGATGATGCCGACGGCGTTGATTACCAGGTCGATCCCTTGCAGACGGGGGAGCCACGCCTCTTCGGTGAGATCCTGGCGCATCTCGCAGGGGATGGCCCGGGCCTCGGGGAGCTTGCCCGGGTTGCGTAGGCAGGCGGTGACCTGGTGGCCGCGGGCGGTGAGGGCGCGCAGCAGGGGGCCGCCCCTCCCAGCGGAGAGGTCCTATTGCTCACTTCTCAGCCAAGGATGTATTCGTAGGCGCAGCGGAGCATCTCCAGTTCGGTGGGGGTGAGGCTGCGCGCCTGGGTGAGGTCGATGAAGCGTCCGTCGATCCGTTCGGCGAGGTCGAAGGGGGGATCGATGGCGGTGAAGCGGGCGAGGAAGACCTGAATCTCGCCGCCGGGGGCGTCGACCTTGACCCGAAACGAGCCTTGCGCCTCTACGTCGCCGCTGCCGAGGCCCAGCCCCTGTTCCACCGCGCGAATCGGCGCCGCCGGATGGAGGGCGACCTTGTCGCGATCGTCCGCCGCGCCGACCTCCTTCTCGATGATCTGGGAGAGGGTGGGAAGCGGGTCCGGGGCGCATACTCCGCCATGCCTCATCAACAGAAAGCGGGTGCGAGCGCTGGTGTGGTGCTTGTGGTAAAAGATGACGCGGGTGCCGGCCATGACGGTTCCTTGATTTGAATGGGGTGTAGCAAAGGTGACAGTTCGATCCGCGAACCCTTGCGCAAAGCAAAAAACACGCCCGATTCTGGCTGGGAAGCATTCAGGTTCAATTGGTGAATGTAAAACCAGGCCAGTGACAAACTGCGTTTGTCACTCCTGGGATCGGTCGCCATCCATCGCCATCGGCGCGCTCAGCCGCTCCTCTCTCGCGGCCTCTTCGATCAGCGGCAACACCTCATGTCGTTTCGCCAGGATGCCGCCGAGCAGGATCCTGGAGGTGCGCGCCATGCGCTCCCGGGAGAAGCGTTGTTCGGCGAACAGTTCCCGCTCCTTCAGTTGCGCCTCGACGAACAGGACGTCTTGCGGCGGCGGGTCGAACGGGGTGGTGGTGCTGATGCGGGCGATACGTCCCAGGTTGATGCCGCGACCGTCTTCCAGCAGGATCATGTGGGGGTAGAGGCGCTTGCGGGGATCGGGACGGGGAAAGGGGGCGACAGCGAGCAGTTCGAGCGGGCGGTCGCTGAGGCGGGCCGAGGTCTGGGTTTCGCCGATGTCGATCTCGGCCAGATAGACGGGGCGGCCAATGGCCTGTTTCAGGCGTCGAATATATTCATCGTATTCGGGGGAGGGCCAGAGCGATCCGAGCGCGTCGCGACGGGGGTCGCGATCGGGATCGACAGGGGGGGCGCTCTCCTCTTCGCTCATCGGTCGAGGCGAATACCGGGCCGCCCGCGGGGCGCCCGGCATTCGCGGGATCAGCCCAACGCGGCCATGGCGGCGTCGTAATCCGGCTCTTCGGTGATCTCAGGTACCAGCTGGGTGTAGACCACCTTATTGTCGGCGTCCAGCACCACCACGGCGCGACCGCACAGGCCGGCCAGCGGACCGTCGGTGATCAGCATGCCGTAATCCTCGGCGAACTGCCTGGAGCGCATGGTCGAGAGGGTGACCACGTTCTCGATCCCTTCCGCACCGCAGAAACGGCCCTGGGCGAAGGGCAGGTCGGCGGAGATCACCAGCGCGACCGCGTCACCCTTGTCGGCCATCGCGGCGTTGAACTTCTGGGTGGAGGTGGCGCACACCGGGGTATCGAGGCTGGGCACGATGTTGAGCAGCTTCTTCTTGCCGGCGTAGGCGTCGAGACCCACATCCGCCAGTTCGGCGGTGGTGAGGGTAAAGGCGGGAGCGGTGGAACCTACCGCGGGCAGCTCGCCGTTGGTGTGACAGGCGTTTCCTTTGAGGGTAATGTCGGCCATCAGGTACTCTCCGTTATGGATTGTTCGGTTTGATTAGAGGTAGCGGGGCCGGCCAGACGCTGGTCGACTCGTCGGCCCGAATGGACCAATATGTAACCGATCGGCTCGGGAATCAAGCCCTTTTTTATCATTCCCGGCGAAAGCATTAGATTTTTTTAAGCCTTCGCCCTATTTCACCGGATTCTCGCCCTTTAACGACTCTTCGTAACGCTGCTTGGTCGCCACATAGGCCTCATGGGCGCGCTTCGCCGCCTCGGTATCCCCCTTGCCCTGAGACATCAGATCCGTCAGGTGATTGTAGGCGGCGATGTACTCCTGGTAGGCCTTGCGGGTGTCCCGACTGACATCGAACACCTGACCGGGATCGTCATCCGTATCCCTTGCCGGCGTCGCCTGCCGCGACGCCATCATCCGCCGGGCCATGGCCAGCGCCCGCTGCGCTTCGGCATCGCCAGGCGACGCCTCCAGATAATATTCCAGCAGCGGAATCGCCTGACCGTACTCGCCGACATCCACCATCCCCAGCCCCCTCTCTCTGGCATCCCGGGCCTTCTGGTTGACGGTGGCGTCGTCCGGGGGGTCATGGTTTTCAATGGCAAGCCAAGCGGCCGCGGATGGCGGCGGGGGCGTTTGGGACTGCGTGGCGGATAGCGCGGGGCTTGCTCCCGCATCGCCCTCGAAAAAGGCGATCACCTCGCGCGGCTGCTCCAGCGCCAGAAAGCGGAAACGGGGATCCGCCGACTGCGCCCGTGAGTATGCCGCCCGCGCCGCTTCCGCGTCGCCCAGCCGATAGTAGGCCAGCGCCGCCACGCCCCAGCCCTCGGCGAGCTGGGCCGGCGTCGCCGGGGCGGTGAACAGATCCCGCAATCGATCCAGCGCATCCCGGTACTCCGCCGCCTGATAGGCTGCCCTGGCTTCGCCGATCAGCTCCGGCGGGGTCGCCGCCCAGGCGATGGTCGTCAACAGCCAGGCCGCCAACAGGCCAACAAGGGTCTTGCAAGGTTTCATTGTGTTATCGCCCTCAAGCTTAAATTCCCACCCCAAAGCATAGCAGGCACAAGGGGAGTTGTAAGGCCGTCGTCTCCTCTTTTTCGGTAACCGCCAACCGTGTTGCCCTTTGTTCCCGTCGCCCTGGAGGAACGACGCTCCCGCGGGGATGACGGCGATACGTCCTTGAACCGCATGTCGGGCGCTTTGACCTCTCGGTCAACCCTTTGCCGCATGCCGCGGGCGAGGCGAAACTTGGGCCGGAAAGCTCCGTGCAGGCTGGCTCAAATCTCATTGCTTGTGGACAAAAAAATCCCCGCCGCTATGTAGTATAACGACAGGGATGGGAGTCGTCAGAAATAGACGACCCGAGGTTTATCGATGGCCTCGTGAATCAGCGACGCGGCCCCGGGAACTGGGGCCCGCCGCCCTGCTGGGGTCTCTGTCCAGGGCCGCCGTTTCCCCCGCGCGATCCGGCGACCGGCGCGCCGTATTCATCGCTGGAGATGTAGCCGTCGCCATCGCTGTCCATGGCGATGAATCGGCGGGTGGCCTGGGCCTCTGGACTGTGCATGTAGGCGAACTCCCCTTCGTCCATCACACCGTCGTCGCCAGCGAAGGCATCGAACTGAACGCCGATGACCGCCTCGTCACCACTGGGGCTGGCGGAGACCATCTCTTCCAGACTGATCACCAGGTCGTCATCGGCGTCGATCAAGTCGAACAGCGTGGAGAGCCGATCGGCGCGCTGCGCCTCCTGCATCGCGGCCAGCTCAGCGGCGCCCAGATAACCGTCGCCGTCCGTGTCCGCCGCTTCGAATTCGGTCTGGCGGGCGGTCTCCATCTCCTCGCGGGTAATGATGCCGTCACCGTCGCTGTCGAGCAACGCCAGTCTGGCGCTCTCCTCTCCCACCATTCCCTGGCCCGGACCTTGGCCCGAACCCTGAACGGCCTGCACATTGACGGCGGTTGCGGCGCAGATCGCCGCGATCAAAAGAATGTTTTTCATGGTTGCCTCCATTTTCCTTCGGATAAAATTGGCGCGGTCCATGCGAAGGACGCGACGCCCAAAAAGTGGGAAGTTTTCCCGCCTTCGAGTGGAATGATAGGTGGGAAATTTGCCCGCGTCAAGCGCAAATGGGATTGTTTCCCACTAACTTCGCCTCTATACTTGAAGCAGGTCCCATTCAAAGGGGCCAGTCACCCGGAAACGCCATCATGTCCGAAGCGAAAGTCTCACAACCGAAACCCCTGATCGCCGCGTTGCGCCGCCTGCTGCGCCCGCTGGTAAGGGTATTGATCGCCCATGACATCGGTTTTCCCCTCTTCGCGGAGCTGCTCAAGGGGGTCTACCTGGAGACCGCGGCCAGGTATTTTCGGCTCGAATCGGGTCGGCGCATGACCGACAGCCGCCTCAGTCTCCTTACCGGCGTCCATCGCAAGGATGTGAAACGGCTGCGGGAAGCACCGCAAGAGGCGGAAGGGCCGCCGCGCCGGGTCTCTCTGAGCGCGCGGGTGATCGGGCTGTGGAGCGGCGACGCCGACTATCTGGATGACCAGGGTCGACCGCTGGCGCTGGATGGCGAGGGCTTCGATCGGCTGGTGGAATCCGTCAGCAAGGATGTGCGCCCCCGCACCCTGCTCGACGAATGGCTGCGTCAGAGACTGGTGGAGAAGATCGTGGGCGATGATGGCGAAACAAGGATTCGCCTCTGCGCCGACGCCTTCGTGCCCAGCGAGGAGCTGGAGGACATGGCCTTCTACTTCGGTCGCAACCTCCACGACCACATCGCCGCCGCCGGCGAAAATCTGCTGGGTGAGGGCAAACCCTGGCTGGAACGCTCGGTCTACTATCCCGGCCTGAGTCGGGAGTCGGTGGAGGAGCTGGAGGCGCTGGCGCGAAGGCAGGCGATGGCCGCCCTGCAAGAGCTCAACAAGGCGATCCTGGAGCGCCAGCGCCGCGACAAGGGCCGCGACGACGCCAATTACCGCTTCGCCTTCGGCGCCTATCTCTACGCCGTCGACGACCAGCAAGCGACGCCAAGGGACGACAAACCATGAGCCGCCGCGCCCTCGCCGCCCGTGCGCTGGCGATCATGCTGATCGCCGTCGCCCTGTGCGCCCCGACCCTTGCCTTCCAGTGGCCTGACGAGGGCGGGATCGGTGGTACCGGGCACGTCGAATCGACCGAAGAGCGGGATCAGGGCGGCATCGGCGGCACCGGCTTCGCCCCCCATCCCGATGAAGGGGGCATCGGCGGCACCGGCCTCATCGCCGCCTATCCCGATCAGGGCGGCATCGGCGGCACCGGTATCATCGGCGTCATCACCGGCTTCGGCAGCATCGTCGTCAACGGCGTGCATGTCGACTACCCGCAAGATCTGCCCGTCGACAATCTCCTCGGCGAACGGGGCGATGTCGGTCAGCTCGCCGTCGGCCACGTGGTGGAAGTGGAGGCCAATGCCGCCGAGGGACGCTATCTGGCCCGCCGGATTACCCAGCGCCATGCGCTGATCGGCGCGGTGAGCGCGCAACACCCCGCCGGCGACGAACTGCGAGTAGGCGCTCAGCGGATATCCCTGGAGGGAGCGAAGATCGCCGAAACGACCTCGCTTGAAATCGGCAGCCGAATCATGGTCAGCGGGCTGTGGGATGGCGAGCGGCTGGTGGCCACCCGTATTGAGCCGGATCGACGTGATGTCGACCTGCTCGCCGGCCCCGCCCGCGCCGGCAAGGACCACGGCATCGTCATCGGCAACATCCAGGTGACCGGCGCGGACCGACGGGGCCCGCCGGAAGAGGGCCGGGAACTGGTGGTGACGGGACGCTTCGACGGCGAACGAATGCTCGCCGACGCCCTGATTCCGCGCCCGGCACTACCCTTTGACGGCCGCATGAGAACGCTATTGATCGAAGGATACCCCGACCAGTTCAGGCGGCAAGGCCTGGCCCCCAATCCGCGGCCCCCCGGCAGACAGGTCATACGGCTGCACACCGAAGATCAGCCGGGTCTGTACCGGATGCGGGAGGCGACACCCGTGCAACGCCTGGAGCAGGGCGTCCCCGACAAACCCCGTCCCGCGCCGCCCGCCCCCGGCTTCAACGCCCCGCCCGGCGAAGCGGCGCGAGCGGACGGAATGGATCCCAGACAAGCCCCGCCACCGCAACGCCCGACCATGGAAATGCGCCCCGCCTTCCCGGAGCGGGACTTCCCCAACCCCACTTTCCCAGCCCGGCCAAGTATGATGCCCGGACCGCCCATGGGCGGTCGCCCAGGCGGCAGGCATGGACGCTGAGGCGACTCCGGCAATCGCCCTGACCGTCAAGAAAGAAAAGGACAAATAGGCACGGTCCCCAAGCATTACCCGCAAAGGCGCCGGCAGGCGCCCTCGCGGGTCGCCTCCCACAGCCCTGAGTGGTAACGAACCATCACATGAACGCCTTGGAAAACCTCAGCCAGGCACACGACCTGGTCCAGCAAAGCCCCATCTCGGTCCTCTACTTCAGCGGCCCCGACTGCGGCGTATGCCAGGCCCTCAAGCCCCGGGTAGAGGCCCTCCTCGCCGAACGCTTCCCCCGCGTTCAGGCCGGCTACATCGACCTCGCCCAACTCCCCCAGGCCTCTGGCGAATACCTGGTCTTCGCCGTCCCCACCCTCATCTGCTACTTCGATGGCCGCGAAGGCCCCAGACTCAGCCGCGCCTTCGGCCTCGGCGAAGTGGAACAAGCCCTCGCCCGGGCCTACCAGATCTTGACCGTCCACACCCCCTGGCAAAAACCCCCTCTCCCCTCGGAAGAGGGCCGGGGTGAGGGTTAAAAACAGTATGTTGGAGGTTGAGGCTTTAGCCGGGGCGATAGTGACCCAAGGCATTGAGCGCGAAGCGGCGGGTTAAATCGTAAGCCAGCTAGCCTTGTTAGGCGAACGGCCGTTTTTTCCATGTAAATCTCACGTAAATGACCAGCGGCCCGTCGATTGGCTGGGGTTGGTGCAGGATAGTGAACTGGAGGGCATGTCGGAGGAGTTCGTTGAAGCCGCGGAACCGCTGGGATGAGGGCCGTTCGCCGTCAAAACGCCAGAGCTTCGGCACTTGGCATGGGAAACGGGATCGGGCGAAGGACAAGCCGCTGGCCGATGAGTCGCCGGGGCGGAAGCCTGAAACAGGCCTTTGCAAAGTACCCCCCAATCCGTTTACTGTGTACCGGACCATGCCTGTTTTCAAGCTTTTTGGAGCCCTGCTATGCGCATTTTTGCCAACCCGGCGGGGGCCGGTTCGCTGTGGTTCGATAATCTCGCCACCGCCGATGGGACGCCCGTCGCCTATGATCCCCAGGCGCGGGCCTTTCTACCGACGCCGCCGTTTTGCGTGAATCGAGAGCGCATCGGCTGTAACTGGGCGGCGCCGAAGAGCGGGGCGTTTTGCCGATCCTGCGCCATGACCGCCTTGGCGCCGGACCCTTCGAGCCCCAATGCCATCCACAACTGGGCCCAGACCGAGGCAGCCAAACGCTGGGTGCTGGATAATCTGGGGCGTTGGAACTGGTTTCGCCCCGAGGACTCGGGCGCACCGCCGGTCTTCCACCTGTTGGCCGAAGGCCCGACCCCGGTCCTCATGGGACACGCCAAGGGGGTGGTTACCATTAGTGTGGCCGAGGTGGACCCGGTGCTGCTCACGGTTCGCCGCGAGGCGTTACACGAGCCTTATCGCACCATGATCGGCCACATGCGCCACGAGATCGCCCACATGCTCTGGTGGCGGCTGAGCCTGCGCGAGGACTTCATCAAGGCATTTCGCGCGATGTTCGGCGACGAGCGGATCGACTATCCGGCGGCGCTTCGCTACCACTACGAGAACGGCCCGCCCGCCGACTGGAAACGGTATTACCTAACCAGCTACGCCTCCGCCCATCCGCACGAGGATTGGGCGGAGACGACGGCGCATCTGCTGCATCTGACGGACATCGCCGACAGCTTCGTGGCCACCGGTCTGACATCGCCGCGGATACCCGACTCCGGCTGGGATCCCTATTCCGAACCGGACGCCAGGCGGCTGATCCACATAGCGGCCACGATCACCGTGGGAGTCAACCATGTCAATCGTTGCATGGGGTTGTCGGATATCTACCCGTTCGTGCTCTCGGACCATGCCCGCGGAAAGCTGGCATTCGTGCATAACTGGTTGCGGCGCGGCGCACTTGGGCTCTGAGGGCGAGGCAACGGCCATGTTCTTGCCCCCCGCGATGCGGCCAAGGCGGCGTCCACGCCCCTGGGGAACGCATGAGGCGTGCGCTCATCAGGCACGTCAAGCGGCGGAGCGTGGTAAAATCATCGCGGGAAGAGGCGCAAAATCAAACGCCAGACCGAATGTTGACCCCGAATTTCGTTGCCGTATCGGACAACGGAGTATCGGCCACCATCACCAGCCCGGACCGTAAGGCGGTCCCTGGATGAATCAAGACGCAAGGCAGGTTTTACCATGCAGCACACCGTAGAAAAGATCGGCGGCACCTCCATGAGCGACTACCCCTCGCTGCGCGACAACATCTTTCAGCGAGGCGACACCCCCTACCAGCGCATCTTCGTGGTGTCCGCCTACGGCGGCATCACCAACCGCCTGCTGGAGCACAAGAAGACCGACGTGCCCGGGATATACGCCCTGTTTACCGATGCCGAGGACGAGGGCGCCTGGCGCGAAGAGCTCGACCAGTTGCGGCTGCACATGCGCGAACTGAACCGCTCGCTGTTCAAGGAACACGGACTGCTGGACACCGCCAACCGCTTCATCGAGCAGCGGCTGAAGGAGGCGGAGCGGGTATTGAGCAACCTTCAGGCCCTGTGCCGACACGGCCACTTCGAGCTCGAATCCCACTTGCTGACCGTGCGTGAAATGCTCGCCAGCATTGGCGAGGCCCACAGCGCCTGGAACACCACCCAGCTGCTCAAGCTGGAGGGCATCAATGCCCGCTTCGTCGACCTCAGCGGCTGGGATGCCGAGGAGGCGCTGCCGCTGGACCGGATGATCGAGCAGGCCATGGCCGACCTCGACCTGGAGCAGGAGCTGCCCATCGTCACCGGCTATGCCCACTGCAGCGAAGGCCTGATGGCCACCTTCGACCGCGGCTACAGCGAGATGACCTTCAGCCGCATCGCCGTGCTCACCCAAGCCCGCGAGGCGGTGATCCACAAGGAGTACCACCTCAGCTCCGCCGACCCCGGGGTGGTCGGCGAGGAGCATGCGGTGCCGATCGGTCGCACCAACTACGACGTGGCCGACCAACTCGCCAACCTGGGGATGGAGGCCATCCATCCCCGCGCCGCCAAGGGACTGCGCCAGGCCGAGATACCGCTGCGCATCAAGAACGCCTTCGAGCCGGAACACAGCGGCACCCTGATCACCCGCGATTACGTCAGCAACAAGCCCTGCGTGGAGATCGTCGTCGGGCGCAAGGCGGTACAAGGCATCGAGCTGTTCGACCAGGACATGGTCGGCAAGAGCGATCAGTACGAGAAGACCCTGCTGGATGTCTTCCGCCGTTTCAATGCCCAGGTGATCACCAAGGACCTCAACGCCAACACCATCACCCACTACCTCGGCTGCAATCTGAAGACGGTCAAGCGGGTCATGCGCGTCCTGCACGAGACCTACCCGGACGCCGAAATCCGCCACCAGAAGGTCGCCCTGATATCGGCCATCGGCAGCGACATGCAGGTTCCCGGGCTGCTCGCCAAGGCGGTGGGGGCGCTGGCGGACAGCTCCATCAGCATCATGGCCCTGCATCAGTCCATGCGCCAGGTCGACATCCAGTTCATCCTCGAAGAAGAGGCCTACGCCAGCGCCATCAAGGCCCTGCACGAACGGCTGATCGAGGCCCATGACTACGGTGACGCGATTGCCGTTTGATCGGCCCCGATCCATCGCGACTCGTCCCGCAAGATGGATGAATTCGGCTACCTGCCGCAAGATTCCCGCAGCGGATTGAACGGCCTTTCACCGCCGGTTGGGTGTAGCGCACGCGACCGTGACGTTTGCACATTCCGCAGAGGTGAGAAGCAGAATTGCATTGGCTGGCAGGCAAATGTTTCGGTCGCGGGCGCAACCCGCGACCGGCGAGACGCAGAACTTCATGGGTTGGCATGGCTTGCGAAGCAACCGCGTCCAGGCCGATCGATTCACGGTGGCGGGGCAGGCTCATGGGCATCCTGGAACAGGTTGACCTTGTTTTCGACCTCGTCTACATCATGGAAACGGGCGATGTGGAACAGCGCCTCCCCTTCATTCGCGAGAGGCAGCATGGAGCGGCCGATCACGATGCCATCCCAGGGAGAGACCAGCTCGCTCTCCTGTTCGCCGAACGGGTCGGAAATGACCGCCAGTCGCTGCCCCTTGACCACCCGCGCCCCCAGTTGGCCGATCAGCCGAACGATTCCGCTCTCCGGCGCCCTCACCCAGCCGGATGCCCGCGCCACCACCGGTTCGGGGCGCGGCCGCTTGCGTTGCTTGACGGGCGGCAGCATGCCCAGGTGTCGCATCACGCTGAGGATGCCGGTCACCCCAGCGCGGATACCCAGCTCGTCGAAGCGCAGCGCCTCACCTGACTCATACAGCAGCACCCGCACCCCGTGCTCGGCGGCCAGTTGCCGTAACGAGCCATCCCGAAGGGTCGAGTTGAGCAACACCGGTACCCCGAAGGCGGTGGCCATGGCCTGGGTCTCCGGGTCGTCCAGTTGCGCGCGGATCTGGGGCAGGTTAGCGCGATCGCGGGCGCCGGTATGGATGTCGATGCCGTAGTCGCATTGCGCTACGATCTCGGTCATGAACAGATTGGCGAGGCGCGCGGTAAGCGAACCTTTCTCCGAGCCGGGAAAGCTGCGATTGAGATCGCGCCGGTCGGGTAGATAGCGGGAGTGCTGGATCAGGCCATGGACATTGACCACCGGCACCGCGATCAATGTGCCGCGCAGGCTTTTCAGCGCCGAGCGCCGCAGCAGGCGACGGATGATCTCGACGCCATTCAGTTCGTCGCCATGGATCACGCCGCTGACGAAGAGGGTCGGGCCGTCACGCCTGCCCCGCACCACCTGCACCGGCATGGTCAACGGGGCGTGGGTATAGAGTTTTGCCGCGGGCAGATCGACGGTGCGGCGCTGACCGCGGGGCACCTCGACGCCGCCAATCTCGAAAGCCGTCATTTCAACCGTCTGCTCTCAGGGTACCAGGCCGGATGATCCTAAATTCGACATTTGAACCACCAATCGGATGAATACAGCTCAACATCCAACACACACAGATAAATCCGCGTAGATCGGCGAAATCCGCGGTTGAAATGAAGAGTCAAGGATGTTCAACCCTGGCCCCGGGTGCGGGTGCGTTTCTTTTGTCCGGCGGTCTCGGCCACTCGCTTTTTCGCGTAGCTGACGACCATGCCGGCGACATCCTTGCCCGTCGCCTTCTCGATCCCCTCCAAGCCGGGCGAGGAGTTGACCTCCATCACCACCGGTCCATGATTGGAACGCAGGATATCGACCCCGCACACATCGAGCCCCATCACCTTTGCCGCCCTGACCGCGGTGGACCGCTCCTCGGGAGAGATGCGGATGATGGTCGCCTCGCCGCCGCGGTGCAGGTTGGAGCGAAACTCGCCCTCCTTGCCCTGGCGTTTCATCGCCGCCACCACCTTGCCGCCGATCACGAAGCAGCGGATATCGGCGCCGCCCGCCTCCTTGATGAACTCCTGCACCAGGATATTGGCCTTCAGCCCCATGAAGGCCTCGATCACGCTCTCCGCCGCCTTGTGGGTTTCGGCCAGCACCACGCCGATCCCCTGGGTACCCTCCAGCAGCTTGATGACCGCCGGCGCCCCGCCCACTTCTCGCAACAGATCCTGCACGTCGTCCGGTTTGTGGGCGAAGCCGGTAACCGGCAGGCCGATGCCGGCGCGTGCCAGCAGTTGCACGGCCCGCAGCTTGTCGCGGGCACGCGTGATCGCCACCGATTCGTTCAATGGATAGACGCCCATCATCTCGAACTGGCGCAATACCGCTGTTCCATAAAAGGTCACCGAGGCGCCGATGCGGGGGATCACCGCGTCGAACCCTTCCAGCTTTTCCCCCTTGTAGTGGATCGAGGGCCGGTGCGAGGTGATGTTCATGTAGCAACGAAGCGGGTCCAGGACCCGCACTTCATGATCTTGCGCCCCACAGGCCTCGATCAGCCGGCGGGTAGAGTAGAGCTTTGGATTGCGGGAGAGGATGGCGAATTTCATGGAGTATTTCCTTTTTTTATTTCGGGGGCTTTTTTCGCAGATAGGATGCCGACGGATCAACGGCAAAGCGGCCCGCAATGGCGGTTCGCCCAAGCAGCATGCGAAATCGCATGGTATCACGATCGGTTAACGTCAACTCGATCGGCCAGCTGGTGTCGCCCGCGCTCACCTGGGTTTCGATCACCCAACGCAACTCGCGGTGCCCGCCGGAGTCGGCTACCATCCGTTGATCCCTGACCGGGGCGAGGCACTCGATTACCCGATCGGTTCGCCTCTGGAACGGGTGGATGCAAAACCGCACCCAGCGCACACCATCCTTGTCGAACGGCTCTACGAAAAAGGCGTGCAAGGTCGAGGTCCGCGCCCCTGTATCGACCTTGGCCTTGATTCTGGCGATGCCCAACTCCGGCAAAGAGAGCCATTCCCGCCAGCCAAGCAATGGCTTGCCCGCGGCTTCATCACCGCCTTTACGAGAAGGCGCTTTCACTTTTTTCATATCCAGCCCGCCAACCAAGACATATTAGATGGTTTCCGGAAATGCCTGCGCCAAAGCCCTATGGGTGTGCGGTCGGGTGGGACGCGCGCGGCTTGATTTTTTCGCATGTCCGGTAAAAAGCAGCATGAACCAAGTGTCCGACGAATGCAAAAAAAACCGCTCTTCTCGGATCGCAAGACGGGCAGGGTTTTGCTTTTACCCGCGGGGTTCGCAAAGAAGGGGGAGTTACGTCAGGCGGCAGCGGATGTCGAAGTCGAAGTCGAAGAAGGTACCGAAGTCCCAATCATCGTTACCGTTGTCGCTGATGCCAGCATCCACGCGGTTGGGGGTCACCGTCGCGATTGATGGCCCAGTTTGGATCCTAACATCGATCAATAGTTCAGCCGAATTCCGTGCGGAATCGACAATCAAACGGTGAAATGCCATCATGCCCCTGACGGCGGATTCTTCCCGGTTATGGCAGCGGGCCTATACCCTATTCCCCTTCGAGACCCTTCAACCCGTCTTGACTGGGTACTGATGCGCGCCCGATGCCACTCACTCAAGGATGCGCCATGCCTCGGCCTGATCTGCAAGGAGAACACAATGAAAACCCCCTCGCTTGAGTCAAACACCGCGACACGTCGCCTGTTCGTCTGGGAGCTGCCGGTACGGCTGTTTCACTGGGCGCTGGTACTGCTGATGATCCTGCTCTATCTCTCCATTGAGGTGATGGACAACATGGATCGACACGCCCAGTTGGGTTATGCCATGTTGGCATTGGTGCTTTTTCGCATCATCTGGGGCTTCGTCGGCGGCACCTACGCCCGCTTTGGCGACTTTCTGCATCGCCCCGGCAAGGTCATCCGGTACGCCAGGACCCTGCCAGAGGCCAAGCCGGACACCATCGCCGGTCATAACCCATTGGGTGGCTGGATGGTGTTGGTGCTGCTGCTGGGCTTTCTCACCCAGGCGGTGATGGGGCTCTTCAGCAACGACGACATCCTCTTCGACGGGCCGCTCAGCGATCTGGTGAGCAAGGAGGTGAGCGATACCCTGACCGGGCTGCATGCACAGCTATTCAATGTGCTGCTGGTGCTGGTAGTACTCCACATCGCCGCCGTGGTCTACCACAAGGTGCGCAAAAGAGAGAATCTGACGCCGGCCATGATCACCGGTTACAAGGCGCTTCCGGCGGAGAGCACCGCCGAACCCAGCCGTGGCGGCAAGAGCTGGCTGGCCGCGATCATCCTGACCATTTGCGCGGGAGTGGTTTACTGGTTGGTCGGTTGACCTGGTACAGCCGACCAATGCTTTTCATGGTATCTCCCACGGAGCCACGGCGATCCTTCTCCGTGTGCTCCGTGGCTCCGTGAGAAAAAGAGAGCGTCTCACTTGCTCTTGATCTCTTGGTGGCGGCTCCGTGCGTTAGGCGCGCATTACCACCCAACGAGGATTTTTCGACAATGCTTTCGCGCCCCGTAACGCACCATCATCGGCGTTGGGTTGGTACCTATGGTGGGTTACGCCCCGCAAGGTGTTTGGGGCCACCAAAGCCTGCTCAAGCATAGCGTGTATGCGGCCATTAGGTGGATATTTCGAGCGGGGCTAACGCAGCTACCCCGCTAATAGACTTCATCATGAGAACCGATATCTACCAACACCGCGTTGGCCTCATTCGCAAAATAGAAAATCACCCGTACATCATGTTCTACGCTAAAGCTCCACAACTCTTTCAGCTGCCCTGTCAATTTATGCGTCTTTAGCTGGGGATCAAATGGATCCTGAATAAAGCAATCAAGCCTTACCCAAAACCTATCCTGTAATTTATGGTTGTGCTTGAGGCGTTTCCGAAAGCTACGCTTGAATGCCGGACTGAACGCAACGTTAATCACCCATGCCCCTTCTCAATTCACTGGTGTCGCTGGAGAAGGACAATGTATCTTCAATTTCCAGCGTTTCCTGATAAGCTTGGTAGATGTCGCCGCGCCGCTCTTCACGCAGATAGTTTTCCAGCAGCTCCCATAACTCCTGCTTTTCATCGAGCGGTAAACGCTGAACCTGCTCGACGAGGTTTGCGAATGATAAATCTTGCATGCCGTATTCCTTTCGCCGGCCCCAGCCTTGGTGTGTTGTGGTTCGCAAGCTGCCCCCAACATAACACGAAGCCATGGCGCTCGCGGAGTGGATTTCTCTGCGTGCTCCGTGGCTCCGTGAGAGAAAAGAGCCCGCCTTACTTGCTCTTGAAGTCGTCGTGGCAGCCCTTGCAGGTCTTGCCGACGGCGGCGAACTTGGGCTTGATCTCATCCATATTGCCGCCCTTGGCCACAGCGGCCAGCTCCTGGGTAAGCTGCTGGAACTCTCCCATCAGCTTGTCGAACTCGGCACGATTTTCCCACACCGCATCCTTGGCCTTGGTGTCGCCCATGTCCGAGCCATCGATAAAGCCGTCATCCGCCATCGCGGCCGCGGCGGCTACGTTGGTGGCGTGTTCGGCGAAGGCCGCGCTGTCGAAGGGGATCTCGCCCTTGACCATGCCAGCCATGGGGCCGAAGTTACCCTTGACCAGGGTAAACGCGGCCTGGCGGTATTTGATTGCGTCTTCGTACTGGTCCGCCGTAGCGACACCACTAATTCCCAGGGCAAGCGCCCCGGTCAGAGCGATCTTTAGTGCTTTCATAATTCCTCTTTCCATATCGAATGAGTTTTTGGGGGGCGGCAATATAAAGATGCCGCCCGCGTAGTATATCACCGGCAACGCAGCCTGTGATAAAAGCCCCCGAGGGCAGGAAGGGGCAAGGAGTGGCAGTCCTTGAAGGACTGCCACTCCTGGGCGGAGGCAGGCCACTCGTGAGGGGTCGCCTTTCCGACAGCGGTGCTGTTGCGAGACTTTAGTTCGGCCGAGTCCCGCCAAGAAGCTCTCGTCCGATAGGGCCCTGATCTATGTCTCATTGCCGCTTGGGCGTGAATGGAACCGCGTCAGCCTGCGTGCGGTGCCGCCGCAGCACCGGCTGAAGAACGGCGATGCGTGGCCCGCAGCAGAATCGACAACAACGCCGGCATGAAGGTCAGGGTGACCAGGGTAGAAAACAACAGCCCGAACAGTACGATTGCCCCCAGGCCGCGGTACAGCTCGGTGCCGGCGCCGGGGTTGAAGACCAGCGGCGAGAGGCCGGCGACGGTGGTGACCATGGACATCATGATCGGGCGCAGGCGGACCCTGACCGCATCGGCAAGGGCGTCGGCCACGTCCATGGCGCGGTCGCGGACGTTGCCCACGGCCCGTTCGACGATCAGGATGGGGTTATTCACCACCGTGCCGATGAGCACCAGAAAGCCCAGCATGGTGATCATGTCGAAGGGCTGCTGGATGGGGTAGAGGCCGATCTTGTCGAGGTGGGCGCCGCCGAGGTTGAGCAGGTAGAGGCCGACGATGCCGCCGCTGACGCCGATGGGCACGCTGGTGAGGATCAACAGCGGCCAGCCCCAGTGGCTGAACACCGCCACCATCAGCAGGTAGGCGATCAGCAGGGCCACGGCGAAGTTGCCGGAGAGGGCGTCGCGGGTGGCCTCCAGGCGGTCGCTGGCCCCGCTCAGGCTCATCTGGATATCGTCCGGCAGTTCGCCGCTGGCCTGCATGCCCGCCAGGATCTCCTCGCGCACCTTGCGTACGCCCTCTTCCAGGGCCACCTGCCGGGGCGGGATGATGCTCAGGGTGATGGTGCGGTCGCCGTCCACGCGGCGGATGGTCTCGGTGTTCACGGTCTCCTCCACCCGCGCGATGGCGGACAGCGGGACGATATCGCCGGCCGGGGAGTAGAGGGCCAGGCGTTCCAGGTCCTGGGGGCGTTCGATGTTGCCGGCGGTGGAGTAGAGGAAGATGTCGATCTCTTCGTCGTCGATGAACAGGTCATCGACGAAGGCCCCGTCGGTGAAGGCCCAGATGGTGTAGCCCAGGTCGCCGGGGGTGATGCCCAGTTCGGCGGCGCGCTCCCAGTCCGGGCGGATCTCCAGCATGGGCTGGCCGAGTTTCAGACTGGAGGGGTCGGATTGGATGCGCGGCTTGTCGAACAGGGTCTTGGCCTTGTCGGAGACCCTGGACGCGGCATCGAACAGGGTCACCAGGTCCGGCCCGCTGATCTCGATGTTGATGGCCCGGGTGCCGCCGAAGTTGCCGGAGAAGATCGAGCCGCGGCTGGAGAAGCTGCGCAGACCGGGCAGGCCGCTGGTCTTCTCGGTGGCGGCGGCCATCAGGGCATCGGTCTGGTTGCGGTCGGTGGCCTCGCGCACGGCGAAGGCGCGGCGCTCGTTGGCGAAGCCGATGGTGAAGTTGAGCGCCGGCACATCGGTCTGGCCCGAGGCGAACAGGACCGGGTCCTGACCCACCGCCGGGTAGAGCTCGGCGTCCACCTTCTTGAAGGCGTCGCGCATCATCTCGATGTTGTAGCCGGGCGGGGCGAACAGGATGGTGAAGATCTTGGACTCTTCGCCCTCGGGGAGATATTCGGCGTCCGGCGTCAGCCAGTAGATGATCGCCCCGGCGGCCCCCAGCACCAGCACAATCACCATCGACGCGCGCCAGACCCGGCGGGTGATCCAGTGCACCAGCCCCATGACGTGGTTGGAAAAGGCGCTGCCGAAGCGGTCCAGCAGCCGCGGGTGCTCGCGCTCGGGCGGCAGCCTGAGGTAACGCCCGGCCATGGCCGGGACCAGGGTGATGGCCAGCACCATGGACATCAGGATCGACGCCGAGATGGCCACGGCGATATCCGAATAGAGTTGCCCGGCCTCTTGCTGGACGAAGATCACCGGCAGAAACACCGCCACCGTGGTCAGGGTCGAGGCCAGCACCGCCGGCCAGACCTCCTGCACCCCGTCCAACGCGGCCTGCAGCCGGGCCTTGGCGTCGCGCCCGGTCTTGGCCAGGTGGCGATAGATGTTCTCCAGCACCACGATGTTGTTGTCCAGGGTCATGCCGATGGCGAAGGCGACCCCGGCCAGCGAGATCACGTTGATGGTGCGACCGGTCATCAACAGGCCGAGGAAGGCGGCCAGGGTGCAGATGGGGATGCCGATGGCCCCAATGGCGGTGGCCGGCCCCGAGCGCAGAAACAGAAACAGCACCAGGACCGCCAGAACGGCGCCGATGACGAGGTTGCGCTGGACCACATCGACGGCGTCGGTGACATAGACTACGTCATCGGCGGTGCGCACCAGCTTCAGCCCCTTGGGGTCGAGAACCTCGCGATTGAGTTCCTCCACCCGCTCCATCATCGCCTGCTTGATGGCGATGACGTTGCTGCCGATCTGGCGGCTGACCGACAGGGCCAGAATCGGCTTGCCCTCGGAATAGGCATAGCTGCGCACCTCGGCATAGCCCAGCTCGGCATGGCCCACGTCGCGCAGGCGCACGAAGGCCCCGTCGCGCTCGGCGATCACCAGGTTCTCCAGCTCCTCCGGCGACTCGAAGCGGCCGATGGTGCGCAGCAGATAGCGGCGCTTGCCGCTGTTGAGGTCGCCGCCGGAGACATCCTGGTTGCGCGCCCGGATCACCTCGCGCAGCTCGGTCAGGCGAATGCCCCGTTCGGCCAGCTTGATCGGGTCCACATAGACCTGCATCTGCCGCGCCGCGCCGCCGCGCAGGGCCACGCTGGAGACCCCCGGAACCCGCTCCATGGGGGTTTGGACATAGTCTTCGGCCCAGTCGCGCAGCTTGACGATGTCGTCCTCGGTAAAGTCGCCGGATTGCGGCATCAGGCGAAAATACATGAACGAGTTGGCGGAAAAGGCCTCGGCCTTGATGGTGGGCTGATCCACGTTTTCCGGGTAGGTAGGCACCTGCGACAGGGCGTTGTTGACGTTGAGCAGGGCCTCTTCGATGCTCACCGCGAACGGGAACTCCAGCTCGATCTCGGCGCTGCCGGTGTTGGCGGTGGAGACCATGCGCTCCAGCCCCGGAATGCGGCCCAGATACTTCTCCTGCTCCACCAGCAGCTCCTTCTCCACATCCTGGGGCGAGGCCCCGGGCCAGGCGGTGCTGACCGAGATCACCCGGGCGTCCAGGTCCGGGATCATCTGCACCGGGACGTTGAAGATGGCGAGCGCGCCGAACAGGCTGACGATCAGCACCGCGACGGCCAGCACCACAGGGCGTTGGATGGCGAATCGAAACATGGCGGGGCCTATTCGGGGGCTTGAGTGGTCACGGCCTGGCCGGGCTTGAGGTTCTCATTGCCCAGCAGCACGATCCGATCACCGGCGGCGAGATCCCCCGCCGCCACTGCCAGCCGTTCGTCCATGGCGCGACCGGTCTTGATGCGCACCGGCTGGACCGTCTCGGCCCCCTCCGCATCGGCCTCCACCCGCCACACCTCGCGGCGGCCATCGCTGTGCAACACCACCGCATCCCGCGGCACGGTCAGCGCCGACTCCTCGCCCCCCTCCAGCTCCAGCATCAGGCGGGCCGACATGCCCGGGGCCAGCCGGTGGTCGGGATTGGGCAGATCGATCAGCAACGGAAAATTGCGGCTGCGCGCATCCCCCGCCGCCACCTTGGCCACCACCTCGCCCTGAAAGGCCTGCCCCGGCAGGGCATCGAATCGCAACTGGACCCGCGCGCCGGTGCGCACCTGATCGTAATAACGCTGGGGCAAGGGGGCCTCGACCCGGATGGTATCCAGCGCCATCAACACCACCGCCGGGTCCGCCGTCTTCACCCACTCGCCCACCTCCACGTTCTTCTCCACCACCATCCCCGCAAAGGGCGCCGTCAGGCGATGACGCGCCAGCATCTCCTGCGCCAGCGCACGCTGGGCCCGCGCCCCCTCCAGCTCGGCGCGGACGATCTCCACCCGGGCCACGGCCGAATCGATCTCGGCCTTGGAGGCATGGCTGCCCTTCTCCAGCCGCAGCAGCTCATCCCGCACCCGCTCCGCATCCCGCAACCGGGCCAGCGCCTCCGCCTCCAGCGCCGCCTTGGCCTGGTGTTCCAGCTCCGCCAGATCCCGGTTCAGCTCCAGCACCAGATCCCCCGCCGCCAACTCCCGACCCTCGTCCACCGCCACCCGGGCCACCAGTCCCTCCACCTTCGGCGACAGGGCGCTCCGCTGGCGGGCGACGGAGGTGCCGATCAACTCGATCCGCGGGCGCAGCGTCTCCTCCTCCACCACCGCCACGGTGACCGGCTTGGCCCAGGCCAGGGCGGGCATGGCCAGTAGCATGAGGAGAATCAGGGGGGAGAGGAGGTGGATGGAGGGCATGCGTGTGGTTTCCGAGGCTGTGTCGAGTTAGCGGGGTAATGAAATATCAGCCTGAATGGGACAGGTGTTGGGTGGATTGGTTCCGGAAAAACAGGGCCCTGGCGCCGTTTGTTCCGCCTTGCCAACGCGGGCGACTAGTGCAGCACCCGCTAAATAAGCAATAACACTATTTATATAAACGTCAATACCCTATGCCCCGCACTATTCATAGTCACTTGGCGGGTGCTGCACTAGCGAAACCGAGCGCTACAACCCTGCCAGCATCAGCCTGAGCCGCAACCCCCAGTAGGTGGTGTAGCCGACGCTGTGGTAGCTTACTCGCCCCTGCTGGTCGATGATGAAACTCGTCGGTACCGCGCTCACGCCCCAGCGCCTGCTAATAGTGCCATCAAGGTCGTTGAGGGTTGCAAACGAGAGCCCCTCTTGCGCCAGATAATCCCCTACTTCAGCCTCCGTGCCCGATTGCATCGCCACGGTTAATACCGAATACCCCTCCGCCAACCTGGCCACATTACCCTCTTGCGCACGGCAGACGGGGCACCAGGTGGCCCAAAAATGAACCAGCATCGGCCCCTCAAGCCGGCTCAACTCGAAGGACCTACCCCCCAGGGTAGTCCCGGCGAGGGATGGCGCGTCACCATCGGCAAGGTTGCGTGTCTGCCAAAGATGCACACCCGTCAGAATCAGCACCAGCAACACCGCCTCCCAGCCCCAGCGCTTGAGCCGACCCCATCCCTTTTTCTCTTCCCCCTTCTTCTCCGCCAACTTCCTCTCCCTCAAAATCAGGTGTAGATACCCCTGGCTTTTTCAGTTACGGGGCAGTGAGGGGGCAGGGCCACGGAACTGGGCGGCTGTGACCTTCTGGCCCGGCTTGCCCACCGTTTTTTTTGACCATCAACTCGATGGGCAGCCCGTGGCAGTCCCAACCCGGCACATAGGGAGCGTCGAAGCCATCGAGGGTGCGGGATTTTACAATAATATCCTTGAGCACCTTGTTCACCGCGTGACCGATGTGGATCTCGCCATTGGCGTAGGGAGGGCCGTCGTGCAGGATGAAATTGGGCCGTCCTTCGCAAGCTTTGCGAATCTGCTGGTAAATTTTCTTCTCCTCCCAGGCCTTGAGCATGTCGGGCTCCCGTTGGGCCAGGTTGCCCTTCATGGGGAAGTCGGTTTGCGGCAGATTGAGGGTCGGCTTGTAGTCCGTCACGGGGATTTTTCTTCCGGCTCGCCACCGACCTCGTTCCCAAAAAACTCATCCTTAATCGCCGCCAGAAATTGCTCTGCTTGTTCGACCAGCCACGCCGCTTGTTCCCGCTCCACGGATCGCCTTTGTAGTCGGCAACAAGACGTATCTCCTGCGCCTTGGTTTAGCGACCGCCGCAACTCGATTGAAACTCGGCCAGGCTTGACCAAGTGTAAACTGAAAGCGGAGATCAAGCCGCCATGAGTACGAATCTTGTCCTCATACACCGTCGCTTGGGATCGAGCCAGTGCGGCACGCGCCGCATCGAACATGGCGTAATGGCCCCGATTACACGCGCCATCCACATCACCGTTATCCAGCAGCAGGCGAGCTGATTCGGCGGAACGGCTCGCCTTGGCCATGAGATCTCTCGGCTTCACAGCCTGACCCCCTCTCTTGCGATATTTTCCAAGAGGCGCGGATTCGAATAGCTCTCCGGGTGTCGCCACTCCTCCTCCCAAATGGGTAAAGGCTGGATGCGAATGCCGGTCTCCAGCAACACGTCGTAGGCGATGTCCGCCATTTCGAGTTTAACAGGAAGAAACTTGCCAGGGGTGCCGCGCAACAGAACCGCGACATCGGCATCACTATCCGGCTGAAACTCTCCTCGGGCGCGACTTCCAAAGAGCAACACATCGCTTACCGCATAGTGCCTATTCAGCCGGTCATTGAACAATTGCACGGCATGCGCCGTCTCACTATCCATGGGTACACACCTGTTCGATCAAGACTTACGCCACTCGCGCGAGGCACGGACGATACGTCCCACGGTCGCCAGATGAAGATCAAAAAAATCGGCGATTTCTCGGTAGCTGTAGCCGCCGGTCGCATAAGCCGCGACGATCGCGGAATTCCGCTCCTCGTACCGGGATGCGATCTGCCCCAGTGAAGCCGCGGGCGCTCTTTGCTGGATCTTCGGAACACCCAACTTCTCGGGCGACGAAGCCCCTTTCGCCTGCATCCGCTGCACGAAGGCGTCATCCCCGAGATAGATTTGCTGGCGAAGCCCGTCCCAGATCGACTTTCCGATCCCTTCCCGCACAAACCGGCGATAGGCCACCTGGGCCTTGGTGCGCTGAGACCCAAACTGACTCAACAGCCCATCCGTCACCAGCCAGTCCGGTACCGACGTAGCGCCAATCATCGCACCATAGCTGCTCCAGGGCCAATCCTCCGGCATCGCCGCCATCCCCGCACGTACCGGATTGAGCACCACATAGCGGCTCAACTCCAACCGATAACCCTCCTTGTCCACCAGAATCGCCTTGAACCGCCCTTGAAAGAGATGCCCCACCCGCCCATGACGACGATTCGATGCCTGGGTGAACACGCCGTTCAACTGCCGCATTCCTTTGGAGAGATTTCCGTCGATGGTCTCCACTACGAGATGTGGTTCGTCATCAAACAATAGGCATGACAGTGCCAGTTATATCGCCCCACCACCTCCCCCCAGAACGGCGAGAAAAATTTTCCGATCCTCATCATCCTCGAAGATCGCCTCTCGCCGATCCCCTCGGGAGGTGACGTGGTACAAGGCGCCGGCGAATGTCGGTTTTTGAAGTGTTACAATGCGAGACCTGACCCCATGCCGACCCCTGACCCCATGCCGACCCCATGCCGTGCGGAACCGCGGGACGGGGCTTGCAGCCCCGTCCCATCGTTATCACGCCACCTGATCCCGGATGCCGCCGTCAAGCCAAAGGCCAGCGTAACGGTGCGGGCGGGTTTGCAAAACCCGCCCGGCGGATGGTGGTTCGTCATCAAACAATAGGCATGACAGTGCCAGTTATTCCGCTCCACCACCTCCGCCAGAACGGCGAGAAAAATTTTCCGCTCCTCATCATCCTCGAAGATCGCCTCTCGCCGATCCCCTCGGGAGGTGACGTGGTACAAGGCGCCGGCGAATTCTATGCGTAGGGGTCTGGCCATGTGTTGAGTATAGTCGGTTTTTGAAGTGTTATAATGCGAGACCTGACCCCATGCCGACCCCATGCCGACCCCATGCCGTGCGGAACCGCGGGACGGGGCTTGCAGCCCCGTCCCAT